>NZ_CP101497.1:1326839-1658548 GCF_024362325.1 Microcella humidisoli | reverse complement strand
CCGGAATTCCGGGCTGATCGCGCTGTTCCCCTCGCGCGGTTCCATCACTATATATGCGGGGTCTGACAAAGTTCACACCCAAGATGTAGTGGGCGTGTCGTCCACAGCTGTGCATAAGTCGGGCGACTTATCCCCAGCCTGTGGGCAAGCACCGACACGCCGACAGCAGCCGCGAGAACGCCGTGAATCGGGGCGAATCGGGCGCTCCGCATCCCGTCGCGCAGCCGCCGGAGGCGCCCACCGGACGCTCTAGGCTGGAGACCTTGTGAGTGGATACGTCGATCTTCTGAAGACGCCTGGCGTCGCGCGCATCATCGGCGCACAACTGACCGCGCGTATTCCCTCGGGCATGATCTCGCTCGCCTTCCTCATCCACATCGAGAAGATCTTCGACTCCTATGGCGCCGCCGGGCTCGTGCTCGCCGCGACGAGCGTCGGCCAGGCCATCGCCGGTCCGCTCACCAGCCGCTGGATGGGGCGCTTCGGCATGCGCCCCGTGCTCATCACGACGCTCGTCATCTGCAGCACCGGCATCGGCCTGATCGCCTTCGCGCTCATGCCCCTCTGGCTGTTCATGGTCATGGGCTTCATCGTCGGCATCTCGACGCCGCCCATCCAGCCCGCCGTGCGCACCATCTACCCGAAGATGGTCACCGGCAAGCAGCTCACCCCGCTGTTCTCGCTCGACGCCTCGGCGCAAGAGATCATCTGGGTGACCGGCCCCGTCATCACCGTGCTGCTCGCCACCCAGGTGTCGAGCGTTGCAGCCATCGCCGTCGCCGGGCTCTTCCTCGTCGGGGGCGGCATCTGGTTCATCGCGAGCCCCGAGGTCGGCAAGGTGCGCATTCCGCTGAGCCGGCGGCGCATCGGGGTGGTGCTCAAGAACCGGGCGGTGCTGCTCGCCACCGTGTGCGGGTTCCTGCTCATCGGCTCGGCCGCCTCGATCGAGGTCGGCGTCGTCGCGGTGTTCGGCGAGGGCGGCACCGAGGCGGGCATCCTGTTCGGCATCTGGGCGATCGCCTCGCTCGTCGGCGGCCTCTCGATGGGGCACCTGCCGATCGGGCCCTGGGCGCTCGCCCGCCGCTTCGGCATCGTCGTGGTCGGCATGGCCGCCGCGCCGTTCGCGCTCGAGTTCTGGTGGCTCGCCCTTGCGCTGACGATCGCCGGCATCGGCATCGCGCCCGTGCTCGCCGTCATGTTCGCGATCGTCTCGGCGAGCGTCAAGTTCAGTGAGACGGCCGAGGCCTACGGCTGGCTCGGTACCGGGCAGCTCATCGGTGCGGCGCTCGGCTCCGCCATCGCGGGCTTCCTCATCGACGGCATCGGGCCGATCGGCGGGTTCTACGCCGCCTTCGCGTTCGCCGCGATCGGGATGCTCGTGGCCGTGCTGTTCCGCAGCTGGCACCCCGACCTGCGCGGGCGTGACGCGAGCCCGCTGCCTGACACCGAGCCGGTGCAGACGATCAGCTGACCCTGCTGGGCACTACCGCTCGAGAACGACCGCGAGCCCCTGCCCGACACCGATGCACAGCGCCACGACCGCGACACCCCGCCCGCGACGCGCGAGCTCGTGCGCGGCGTGACCGATGATGCGACCCCCTGACGCCCCGAGCGGATGCCCGATCGCGAGCGCGCCGCCGTGAACGTTGACGCGCTCCGGGTCGAGGTCGGGCCAGAGCCGGATGCACGCGAGGCTCTGCGAGGCGAACGCCTCGTTGAGCTCGACCAGGTCGACGTCGGCCCAGGTGCGACCGGCCCGCGCGAGCGCGCGGTTCGCCGCCTCGACCGGAGCGACACCGAACATGTCCGGATCATTGCCGAACGCGGCTCGGCCGGCGATGCGCGCCAGCGGCTGCGCATCCACGGCGCCCTCGGCGCCGAGCAGCACGGCGGAGGCCCCATCGTTGATCGACGAGGCGTTGCCCGCGGTCACCGTGCCATCCTCGGCGAACAGCGCGGCGAGAGTGGCCAGTCGCTCGATCGTCGTATCGGGTCGGATTCCCTCATCACGCGCCAACTCGTGACCGGCGACCTGCACGATCTCGCCCTCGTACGCACCGCTCTCCCACGCCGCAGCCGCGAGCGCATGGCTGCGGAGCGCGAAGGCGTCCTGGTCGTCGCGCGAGATGCCGTAGACGCGTGCGAGCTTCTCGGCCGACTCGCCGTTCGAGATCGTCCACTCCGACGGCAGCGAGCGGTTGACCATGCGCCAGCCGATCGCGGTGTTCCACAGGGTGGGGTTGCCGATCGCCGGATACGGCCTCGCCGACTTCTCTAGAACGTAGGGCGCTCGGCTCATCGACTCGACGCCGCCCGCGAGGATCACCTCGGCGTCGCCCGACTCGATCGCGCGCGAGCCCTGGATGACGGCGTCGAGCGACGATCCGCACAGTCGATTGACGGTGGTTCCCGTGACGGTGGTGGGAAAGCCCGCGAGCAGAGCGCCGAACCTCGCGACGTTGCGGTTGTCCTCCCCCGCCTGATTCGCGTCGCCGAACACGACATCATCGATGCGCGCGGGGTCGAGGCCCGCGCGCTCGACGGTGGCGCGCATGACCGTCGCGGCGAGGTCGTCAGGGCGCACGTCGGCGAGGGCGCCGCCCGCGCGGCCGAACGGAGTGCGCACGGCGTCGTACACGAAGCTCGCAGTCATCAGAACTCCTCGTCGATGGCGGCCTGATCGACCAGGGTCAAGGCCAGGCCGGTCAGCTGGCGCAGCTCGTCGAGGGTTGTCGTGCCGAACACCTCGCGAACGGCGAACCCCTCCGGCGTCACATCGAACACGGCACGGTCGGTGTAGACCCGCGTCACGCATCCGACGCCGGTCAGCGGGTAGGTGCAGGTCGCGACGAGCTTCGACTCACCGCTCTTGGTCAGCAGGTCGGTCATGACGTAGACCTCCTTCGCGCCCATCGCGAGATCCATCGCGCCGCCGACGGCGGGAATCGCGTCGGGAGCGCCCGTTGACCAGTTCGCGAGGTCGCCGGTCTGCGACACCTGGAAGGCGCCCAGGATGCACAGGTCCAGATGGCCTCCGCGCATCATGCCAAACGAGTCGGCGTGGTGGAAGTACGCCGCCCCGGGCAGTTCGGTGACCGCGAGCTTGCCGGCGTTGATGAGGTCGGGATCGATCTCACCCGGTGCGGGCGCGGGGCCCATGCCGAGCATCCCGTTCTCGGTGTGCAGGATGATCTCGGTGCCGGCAGGCAGATGGTCGGCGACGAGCGTCGGTGCGCCGATGCCGAGGTTCACGTAGGCGCCATCGGGAATGTCGGCGGCGACGCGGCGGGCGAGCGCGTCACGACCGATGCGGTCGGTGCGGTCGGTGCCGTCGATTCGGTCGGTCATCGGTCTCCTCCCGCGCTCGGGGCTGCGGTCGCGCCCGCGAGCGGCTCGCCGTGCAGGTCGACGCCGCCGACGAAATCGCCGTTGTGGAGCCAGCGTCGGCCCCCGACCGCGACGACACGGTCGACGAAGATGCCCGGGGTGACGATCGCCTCGGGGTCGAGCGTGCCCAGCGGCACGACCTCATCGACCTGCACGATGGTCGTGCGCGCGGCCGTCGCCATGATGGGTCCGAAGTTGCGCGAGGTTTTGCGATAGACGACGTTGCCCCAGCGGTCGGCGCGCAGGCCGCTGATCAATGCGACATCAGCAGGGATGGGGTGCTCGAGCAGGTAGGTGCGGCCGTTGATCTCGCGATGCTCCTTGCCCTCGGCCAGCGGGGTTCCGACGGCGGTCGGCGAGTAGAAGGCGCCGATTCCGGCCCCGGCGGCACGAATGCGCTCGGCCAGATTGCCCTGCGGCACGAGCTCGAGCTCGAGGCGACCCTCGCGGTAGGCGCGGTCGAAGTGCCACGAATCGGTCTGACGCGGGAACGAGCAGATGATGCGGCTCACGCGGCCCTCGGCAATCAACCGAGCGAGGCCCGCATCGCCGCCACCGGCATTGTTGCTCACGATCGTGAGCCCGCTCGCGCCGACCTCGATGAGCGCGTCGATAAGCTCAATGGGCTGGCCGGCGCGACCGAAACCGCCCACCATCACCGTCGCTCCATCGGCGATACCCGCGACCGCCGCGATCGGGTCGCTCACTGTCTTGTCGATCAAGAATCCCCCTTAGTCCGCTCTACGAACGCGTGATTGTCGGGCGAACCCGGTGGTCGATCCGCCGCTCCGAGACTCCTCAGCGGCGTCGGTGCACCGACTGCGGCGTCAAGTAGGCCTCCAGACCCTCGACGCCGTACTCGACACCCATGCCCGAATCGTGTCGACCTCCGAAGGGAGCCGAGTGGTTGGAGGCGAAGAAGTTGATGCCGACCGACCCCGAGTCGACGCGGCGAGCGACCTCGAAGGCGCGCTGCTCGTCGGCGCCGAACACGATGCCGCCGAGGCCGAAGGGGGTGTCGTTGGCGACCTCGATCGCGTGCTCGACGTCGCGCACCGGAATGATCGTGATGACCGGCCCGAAGATCTCCTCCCGGGCGATCGTCATCTCCGGGGTCACCTCGGTGAACACCGAGGGCACGACGAAGGTGCCGACACCGACCGGGTTCGGCAGGTCGCCTCCGGCCACGACGCGCGCACCCTCCTCGATTCCCGACCGGATGTAGCCCCGCACTGTTGTCTCTTGCGCGGCCGTCGCCGTCGGCCCGAACACGGTGGCCGGATCAAGCGGGTCGCCGAGCGGGGAGTTCGCGATCGTCTCGGCAACCAGGTCGACCACGGCGGCCTCGTTCTCGGGCGTCACGAGGATGCGCGTCGAGATGTAGCAGGTCTGGCCCGTGTTGCGCATGCAGCTGCGAACGAGCACACGGCGAAGCTGGTCGAGGTCGGCGTCGGGAAGAACGATCGCCGACGACTTTCCGCCGAGCTCGAGGGTGACGGGCCGCAGCAGCTCGCCGCACGCGGCGGCGATGCGGCGGCCGACGGGCGTCGAACCGGTGAACGCAACCTTGTCGACACCCGGGTGGCGCACGAGGGCATCACCGGCCGCGGCGTTGCCGGTGATGAAGTTCACGACGCCCGCCGGTATGCCCGCGGCCGCGGCCGCGTCGACGAGAAAGCGCGTCGACAGCGGGGTCGGCGACGCCGGCTTCATGACGACGGTGCAGCCGGCCAGCAGCGCAGGCGCGAGCTTGATGACGACGAGGTTGATGGGAAAGTTCCACGGCGCGATGAGGGCGCAGACCCCGATGGGGTCACGGTTCACGACCGTCTCGTTGACGCCGTCGGGGAAGGGCCGGATGTCGTCGCGTTCGAGGTGCGGGGCCAGCCCCGCGAAGTGCCGCAGGATCGACGCCGCGTTCGCGGCCGCCTTCGAGGTCTCCGCCACAGGCGAGCCGTTCTCGAGGGTGTTCGTGAGGCCGAGCGGCACGGCGCGTGCCTCCACCTCATCGGCCATGCGGCGCAGCAACTCGGCGCGATGTGCGGGCGTGGTCGCCCGCCAGTCGGCGAGCGCGGAACGCGCGGCGCCGACGGCGGCATCCACATCGTGGCTGTCAGCGACCGGCACCGAGCCCCACTGCTCACCCGTCGCCGGGTCGGTGACCGGCGAGGTCGCCGTGCTGTGGGATGCCCGCCACGCGCCGCCGATGAACTGGTCGGTCACGTGACGGTAGGGCAGGCTCTCTGCCGCCGAGGCATGCGCGCGGCGCAGCGCCTCGACGTCGATCGTCACGACCGTCACGAGAGGAGCGCCGTCTTCAGCAGCGCTTCGGCTCGCGCGAGTTCGGCCTCGGCCATCTGCACGGCGGCCTCGGTGAGCAGTTCGGGGATGATCTCGGAACGCAGTCGGCGCGCGTACTCGGCCGGGCTCAACCCGAACCAGCCGGAGGCGAGCGCGATGCCGGTGGCCGTGAAGCGCCAGAGCCGGTCGGCGTCGCGCACGAGGCTGTCTTCGAGCGAGTGCGAGACCTGCCGCGTGTCGTGACCGTCGATGATGTCGGTCACGCGGCGGATGAACGCGTCGTCGTAGCCCAGCCCCGGGAGCACCTCGCGCGCGATATCGCAGCCGTGACGCTCGTGCTCGAACCGGATATCGGCCTTGCGCCAATCACCGGAGAAGCCCTCGGAGATGATCTTGGTCTCGTCGACGCGCGCCCACCCCGTGTCGTGCAGGAGCGTCGTGACCCGGACGACCAAGGCATCCGCCTCGGGGTAGGCATCGCACAGACGCTCGGCGTAGGCGACCGAGATCGGCAGGTGGATGTCGTTGGCGCGCGTGCGCGACTCCACGACGATCGCCCGCCAGAGCGGGTCGAGATCGTCGATGTCGGAGTGCGCCGTGATGGGCGAGGTGTCGACGGCGACCGCGGTGGGGAGGGGCATGACGGGCTCCTGGATCAGACGAGGGAGGGCGCGGTCGGTTCGACCACGGACTTCTTGAGGGGGGTGGACAGGTCGGCGGCCGCGTCGGCGGGAACGGTGGCACCGCGTCCGAGGGCGGAGCGCACGGCCATGAAGTCGAGCGGCTGGTTGATGCAGTCGGCCGCGATGAGCTCGCCGTCGCGGTAGTAGAGCACGGAGAACTTCTCCGACTCGGGGTCTCCGCGCAGCACGGTGGCGTCGTACCCGGTCGACAGACCAGCGATCTGCAGCTTGATGTCGGCCTGGTCTGACCAGAACCAGGGCACCGTGCGGTAATCCGCGGGCTGCCCCATCAGCGTTGCGGCGGCCACCTTGGCCTGCTCGAGCGCATTGTGCACGCTCTCGAGGCGCACCATGGGCATGCTGCCGCGCGCGTAGGGGTTCGGCATGATCGCGCAGTCCCCCGCCGCGACGATCGACGGGTCAGACGTGCGGCAGGCCGAGTCGACGACGATGCCGCCGTCGACCTGGAGTCCGAGCTGGGTCGCGAGGTCGATCCGGGGCACCACGCCGATGCCGACGAGCACGATATCGGCGGCGATCACCGTGCCGTCGTCGAGGCGCACCCCGGTCACCGCGTCGGTGCCGTCGAGGGAGGCGATGCGAGCATCCAGCACCACATCGATGCCGCGCCGGCGATGCGCGTCGAGATAGAACGCGCTCGTCTGCTCCGAAACGACCCGCCCGACGAGCCGGGGGGCGGCCTCGAGGACTGTGACGGCGACACCCCGCTTGCGCGCGGATGCGGCCACCTCAAGACCGATGAAGCCTCCGCCGATGACCACGAGCGACCGCGCTGTCGCCAACCGTGCGGCGATCGCCGCAGCGTCGTCTGCCGTGCGCAAGTAGTGCACGCCGGGCAGGTCGATACCGGGCAGGTCGAGCCGGCGGGGTTCGGCACCGGTCGTGAGCGCGAGGCGCGCGAAGGGGATGCGGCGGCCCGAACCGGTGACGGCCTCTCCGCCCCCGGTGGCATGCCGGTCGACCGCGGCGATCGTCTCGCCTGCCAGCACCTCGATGTGGTGCTGCGCGAACCACTCGGGAGTGCGAAAGACGAGGTCGTCACTCGTGATCTCGCCCGACAGATAGGCCTTCGAGAGCGGGGGGCGCTGATAGGGAGCGTGCGGTTCGTCGCCGACGAGCACGATGGGGCGGTCGTCGCCGAGCTCGCGCAGGGTCGCCGCGAGCTGCACGCCCGCTTGCGATGCCCCGATGATGAGCGTTGCATCTGCGATGCCGGTGGTCATGTCACACCTGCTCTCGGGGAGTGGTCACGCAGTAGGTGTTTCCGTCGACGAGCTTGATCTGGCACGACAGCCGCGAATTCGGCTCGCGGTCGACGGCCGTGCCGTCGAGCATCTCGTCTTCGATCTCGCTCATCTCACCCGCGATCGCAGCCGTCTCGTCCGAGACGAAGACATGGCACGTCGCGCACGACATGCTGCCGCCGCACTCACCGACGATGCCGGGCACGCCGTTCCGCAGTGCGGTCTCCATGATGGATGCCCCGGGTGCGCCCTCGACGGTCGTCTCGGTGCCGTCGAATGCGGTGTAGGTGACGGTGGTCACGTTTCCTCCTGGTGGTGTGGATGAGACAACGGCGACTAGAGATACTGGCGGCCGCCGTCGACGACGACGGTCTGACCGGTGACCGATCGACTGGCCTCATCGGCCAGGTACAGCACCGTGCCCACGATGTCGTCGGGCTGAATCGGGCGGCGCAACGCGCTGCGCTCGACACCGTAGGTCTCGGCGCCCTCGATGAGGCCGTGGCTCGCCTCGGTCAGGGTGAAGCCCGGGGCGACCGTGTTGGCGGTGATGCCGCGCGGGCCGAGCTCGGTCGCCATCACGCGGGTCAGACCGATCACGGCGGCCTTGCTCGCCACATAGTGGGCCCAGTGAGCCGAACCGCTCATGACGGTCGCCGACGAGATGTTGATGATGCGCGAGCCCTCGCCCAGGTGCGGCGAGCAGGCGCGCACGACCTGCCAAGGACCCTTGGCATTGACCGCCATCACGCGATCCCACTCGGCTTCGGCAATCTGCTCGAGGGGCGATCGCGTGAGCGTTGCGTAGATCGCGGCGTTGTTGATCACGACATCGATGCGCCCCGCGCCGAGCTCGGCGGCCGCAGCCGCGAGCGCGTCGGTCGAGGCGGCGTCCGTGACGTCGACACCGACGGCGAGGGCCCCCTCGAGGGCCGCCGCGACGCGGGTCGCGGCGGCCACATCGATGTCGGCGACGACCACGCGGTCACCCCGGGCCGCGAAGGCTTCGGCGAAGGCGCGGCCGAGGCCGCCCCCCGCGCCCGTCACGATCACCGTGCGGGCGTTCCGCGTGGTCGTCATCGTCAGCTCCCCCTAGTCCAGAATCGTGACGGTGCCGGTGTTGCCGTCGACGCGCAGCATCTGACCAGTGCGGATCTCGGTCGAGCCGGTTCCCGTTCCCGTGACCGCGGGCATCCCGTATTCGCGGCAGACGATGGCCGCGTGGCTCATCATTCCGCCGATGTCGGTCACGGTCGCGCGAATCTTGCCGAACACGGGCACCCAGCTCGGTGCCGTGACGGGAGCCACGAGGATCTCGCCCTCCTGCACATCGCTGAGCTGGCTCGCGCTCGAGATGACGCGAGCAGGACCCTCGGCGATGCCCGGCGACGCCGCCATGCCCTTGAGCGTGCCCTCGACCGCGTCGCCCTTGCCGAGCCAGTTCTGAATCTGCTCGGTCGTGATGCCCCAGAGCATGAGGGTGAAGGGCTCGGTGATGACCTCCGGCGGCGTGTTGAGGGCCGGCTGAGGCCGCGCGGTCTCGAGCGCGGCGACGATGCTGCGCCGACGCTCGACCTCGGCGGGCCAGTAGTCGGGCCCGATCGCCGGTGCGCCGACCATCCAGCCGTTGACGTAGTCGAACAGCACCTCGCGCACCTCGTCGCGGCGCAGGTAGAACATGTCGTTCGCCTGGGGCCAGAAACCCGCCTCGTGCAGCACGGCCGAGAGCTGACGCGTCTTGCGCCAGAACACGCCCATCGTCCAGTGCTCGATGTAGAAGTTGTGGTTCTCGACGTACGGGTACACCGTGCGAGCGAGTCCGATCTTGCCGCGGAAGGTCTCGAGCGCCTCGCCCTCGAGCAGCTCGGCGTACTCCTCGGTGATGCGATCGCGCTCGACGATCAGGTGCTGGATGTCGCGGTCGATGTCCTGACCGGAGTGGATTCGGTCGATGTAGCCCTTGATGAACGCCAGGGGCGTGGAGGGCACATCGCGCCAGTACTCGTCGTGGGCGTAGAAGCCGTTGCCGGTCGTGAAGTTGAACCACGGGTCTTGCGACTCGGTCCACTGCGCGAGCCACTCGGCACCGCCGCTGCGCGCGCCGATCGCCGCGAGGAGCGCCTCGGCGTCAGAGGTGTCGGCGAACAGGTCGGCAAGACCGTTCGCGACCGCGAGCTTCGCGAGCTTCTTCAACTCGTCGTCCGGCCGGAAGAGCTCCATGTCGACGCCCTGCACCATCGTCGCGATGGCCTGGTCGGAGATGCGGGGGAACACCTGCTTGCAGAACATGAAGAGGTCGAGGTAGGCGACGTAGCCGAGGTTGAGGAACTCGAAGTGGTACTGCCACGCGCGGTACGCGAGCGCGATGATGCGGTCGTAGTCGCCGAGCAGCTCAGTGCCGGGGCCCGTCCCCTTCCCGCTCAGCACGTCCTCGAGCGCGATCTTCTCGGGCAGCGCGGTGAACTCGATCGACTCCATCTCGTCGATGGTCGCGCGCAGCTTGACGTGCCAGTTCTTGAGCAGGCTCTCCCAGTTCTGGAAGTAGTGCCCGGCACGCTCCATGAACTGAGGCACGCGCGCCTCGATCTGCTCGGGAGCGACCGCGACGGGCGACATGTAGAGGTACCCGTTGTGAATGCGGTACTCGATGCCGTTCGCGGTCGGGATGAGCAGCTGGCGCGAGTTGTACTGGCCCAGGCAGCCGACAGCGAACTCGAAGCCGATCGTCTCGAAGGGCTTGGTGACGGCCGGCCAGTGCTGGCTGTCGCAGAACCAGAACTTCGCCTCCTCGACCGCACGTCGGTTGTCTTGGAAGACCAGGTTGTAGGCGTACAGGTCTTTCCAGCCTTCGGCTCCCGCGGGCGGGGCCTGGTTGTACGGGCTGGGGAACGACCCCGAGGCAGCGGAGTCGCCCTCACGGGAGGGGGCGGCAGTCGTCGTTGACATGCGAATCCTTTCAGCGGAACGGGTTGACGTCGAACGGTCGCGGTCAGCGACCGATCTGGGTGAGCAGGGAACGGGTGATGCTTTCGATGCCGAACCCCGACGTGGCCGTCGAGGGCTCGGTGGTCTTGATCGACCAGACGGTCTCGGGCCGCGACTGCAGGAGGAGGAGGTTCTCTCCCTCCGGCAGGCCGCGATCGATCGCCCACTCGATGTCTTGCGGGCAACCGAAGTGCTTCTCGGCACGCTTGGCGATCGCGGCGATAGCGGCGACGTCGGCATCGCTCAAGCACCGCACGGTGCGTCGCTCGGGCTCGACCTCGCGCTCGATGACGCTGCGCGACGCGGCGTCGGGCACCAGCTCGATGTGCTTGTCGCCGATGATCTCTTCCGACACCGTGCGCATGACCTTGTCGACCCGCAGGTTGTCGGGGGTGACAGTGCCGGAGACGACGAGCTCGCCGAGGCCCCACGAGGCGTCGATCACGATCGTCGACTTGTCGCCGTTCACCGGGTCGATCGTCATCGCGACGCCCGCGGTGCGGGCGTCGACCATCTTCTGCACGGCGACCGCCATGGAGAGGCCTTCGTTCGGGATGCCGTTCTTGAGCCGGTAGACGATCGCGCGCGAGGTGTAGAGCGAGGCCCAGCACTGACGCACGTGAGCGGCGACCTCGTCGCGGCCGAGGAGCCACAGGTAGGTGTCCTGCTGACCGGCGAAGCTCGCGTCGGGCAGATCCTCCGCCGTGGCCGACGAGCGCACGGCCACGGGAGTCTCGCCGGTGAATCGCGCCTGCAGCGCTTCGAAGGCCTCGGTGAAGGCGTCGTGGATCTCGACCGGCACCGGTCGGCTGATGATCTCCGAGCGGATCTGCTCCGACACGGCATCGATGCTGGCGGTGTCGTCGGCATCGATCGTGCCGAGCATCCGATGGATGTCGTCTGCGATGCCGGCCGCGTGGATGAAGGCGTCGAATGCGATCGTCGTGACGGCGAAACCGGGAGGGACCGGCAGCCCGGCTTCGGTCAAGGCGACGAGCGAGGCGCACTTGCCCCCGAGGAGCTCATGGGCGGCAGGCTCGCCGCCGTCGAAGAACTGGATGTATGCGGGCGCAGTCATGTCAGGCCTTCCAGGTGACGGGAACGGAGGTGGGAGCGCGGAACGAGAGGTTCTCGCCGAAGGTGATCTCTGCGCCTTCGACGAGGCGCAGCTGCGGCGCACGGGCGATCGTCTCTTCGAGCACGATCTTCGCCTGCAGCTTGGCGAGCTGGTTTCCCAAGCAGTAGTGGATGCCGAAGCCGAACGACAGGTGGCTGCGGGCGTCAGGGCGCGTGATGTCGAACTCGTCGGGGTTCTCGAACACGGCCTCGTCGCGGTTCGCGGACCCCATGACGAGCAGAATGTCGGCCCCCTTCGGCACGGCCACTCCGCCGATCTCAGCGTCAGCGAGCGCGCGCCGGCGCCAGGCAAGAATCGAGCCGCTGTAGCGCAAGACCTCGTCGATCGCTCCGGGAATGAGGGCCTGGTCGGCGACGATCCGGTCCCACTGATCGCGATGGCTCAAGAGCACGCGTGCGGAGTTGGCGATGAGCGTCGTCGTCGTCTCGTGTCCGGCGAAGAGCAGGCTGTAGCAGAGCGAGGCGATCTCGTGATCGCTGATCTCGGCGCCGCCCTCCTGGGCACGCACCAGGTCAGCGACGAGGCTGTCGCCGCCGTCGCGGTGCGCCTGCACGACCAGCTGGATGCACTCCTGCCAGTACTCCACGAGGTTGCGAGCGTGGGGCAACTGCTCGTCGTCGCTGAGATCGCCCCAGGTCATGGCTGCGCGCGAGTCTGACCAGCGCTTGTAGGTCGGCACCATCGACGGGTGGACGCCGAGCAGGGTGAGGATCGTGATGGTGGGGATGTCGTAGGCGACGTCGGTGAGGAAGTCACCGGTGGCGTCGCTCGAGGCGAGCATGGCGTCGAGGGCGAGACGGGTGTTCTCGCGAATCGTGGGCTCGAGCAGCTTGAAGCGGCGCGGCGTGAAGGCGCGCTGCGCGATGGCACGAATGCGCGTGTGCTCCGGGGGCACGCGGGCCGAGAGACCCGAGTACGCGGTGAAGCCGCCCTCGGTCATGATCTCGGTGGCACCGGCACTGCGCGGACGGATGGGGGCCTGGGCGTTCTCGCTCGAGAAGGTCTCCCAGTCGTCGAAGACGGCCTTGACGTCGGCGTAGCGCGTGACGACCCAGTAGCCGATGCGCTCGTCGAAGTGCACGGGAGCGTTCCGACGTAGGCGCTCGTAGGAAGGGAACGGGTCGGTCATGTCGAACGGCTGGTACCCGTAGTGGTTCTCGGCACCGTCGTGCGTGTCGGCACCGGAGCGATCGGCCGTGCCGAACTGCCCGTGGTCGACGGGGCACCCGCCGGTAGCGGCGGGTGCGGTGCTGGTCTCGATGGCCATGACGACTCCTTCGTGGTCTGGCAGCGCGAACGATGCGCTGGCTGTATTGAACGCACGGTCTGCACCACGCGACACTCAACCTTCCATTGAATGGAAGTGACCTTAGGGCCGGTCGACGACCGGGCGCACGCCGAGCTGGCGCAACGGGAAGGCTCCGACGCTCGCCTCGATTCGCCGCGCGATGCCGCGCATGGCGGGAAGATGGCGCTCGAGCACGTCAGCGTCGCCGCGCTCGGCGACGAGCCCCAGAGCCGCGCCGATACCTCCCCCGCGTTGGAAGACGGGAACGGCGATCGAGGCCGATCCCACCCGCACCTCCTCGATCGCGAGCGCGTATCCGCGTTCGGCGATGATCGCCAGTTCCTGGCGAAGCTGCCCGGGGTCGACGTGGGTATGCGGGGTGCGGCTCTCGAGCGGCTGCGCGAGCACGGCCTCGCGCAACCACGATTCCTCGAACGCCAGCAGCACCTTTCCCACCGCCGTCGCGTGCAGCGGCAGGCGCCCGCCGACCCGCGAGGCCTGCGGCACGCGGCGGGTGCCGTACACGCGGTCGATGTAGAGCACCTCCGTCTTGTCGCGAATCGCGATGTGCACGGTGTGCTGGGTCAGGCTGTACAGATCTTGCAGGAGCGGGCGGGCGATCTCACGCACCTGTCGCCCGGCATGCTGGCCGAGCTCCCAGAGCCGCAAGCCGATCTGATACCGGCCATGCGGGTCACGCTGCAGGGCCCCCCATTGCTCGAGCTCGCCGACGAGGCGGTGCGTCGTGCTGAGCGCCAGCCCGGTCTCGGCACTGATCTCGGTGAGGCTGCGAGGGGCCAGGCTCTTCTCGAAGACCGACAGGATGCTGAGCACCCGCCCGGTCACGCTCGAGGGCGGCGACTCGCTCTCAGGGTTCTTCGTCATGGGGCCTCCTCGCCACCGACACCGCGACCATCACCGACCTTCCGGTGAACGGAAGCATAGTTGTGCTGCCCGAGCAGTGGTGCGAGCGTTCGTTCATGAGCTCACCGACGAGCACGCGGTACGGTCGCGACGTTCGTGCCCACATTCCGAACGCGGTCGACGTGCCCGGCTATCTCACGCTCAGCGAGCGAGACAGTGCGATCTGGGAGCTCGCTCGCGGCCACCTGCGCGTGCGCAACAACGACACCCACACGCTCTACGCCTACGGCATCGCTCGGGCCCTGGTCGCCCTCGTACCCGACGCCGACGAATCCGTCGTCTTGCCGGCCATCCTGCTGCACGACACCGGCTGGTCGACCGTGGCCGACCACGAGATCCTCGAGGCGATCGCGCCGGGCGGCGGCCGACCCGACCTCGTGCGGCAGCACGAGATCGAGGGTGCTCGCATCGCCACCGAGGTGCTCGGCGAGCTGGGGCATCCACCCGAGATCATCGATCGGGTGGTCGCGATCATCGACGGGCACGACTCGCGCCACGAGGCCCTCTCGGTCGACGACGCGTGCGTCAAGGACGCCGACAAGCTGTGGCGGGTGACGCCGCACGGCATCGAGATCGTGTGCGGCTGGTTCGGTCTCACGCGCGACGAATCGCTGCGCATCACCTCGGCGCGCGTGCAGTCGAGCCTGTTCACCGACGAGGCGCGAGCCATGGGCCTCGCGCTCGCGGCGATCGCGTCGATCGATCTCGTGCCGCAGCGGCAGGGCCTGATCTAGAGAGGCCCGTCGGCCGCGATCACGCGCCGGCCGACTCCCCCTCATCGAGGATCGGGCGGGCGAGCGCGAACGCCGTGTTGGCCGCCGGAACGCCCGCGTAGATCGCGCTCTGCAGTATGACCTCGACGATCTCGTCGCGCGTCAGCCCGTTGCGCAGCGCCGCGCGCGCGTGCATCGCGAACTCCTCGTGGTGGCCGAGGGCGATGAGCGAGCTCAGCACAGCCACGGACCGCGACCGCCGGTCGAGCCCCGGCCGCGACCAGATGTCGCCCCAGGCGTAACGGGTGATCAGGTCTTGGAACGCCGCCGTGGTCGGGGTGGTGCGCTCGATGGCGGCATCGACGTGCGCGTCGGAGAGCACCTCGCGGCGCACGCGCATCCCCTGGGCATAGCGCTCGCCGTCCGTGAGTCCGTCTCCTGACGGGCGTGCGGGTGAGTCGGCCATCTCAGTCCTCTCGGGCAGCATCGGCGAAGAACCGGCGCAGAGCAGCGGCGGCCGCCTCCGCGTTCTCGGCAGGAGGCAGGTGTGCCACGCCGGGCACCATCGCCGAGCGACCGTCGACGACGCCGCGGGCGATCTCGACGGCCTTCGCCTCGGGGGCGACCGTATCGTGTTCTCCCCAGAGCGCGAGCACGGGCATCCGCACCTCGCCGAGTCGTTCGCGCACGTCGTACCCGGCGAGCGCTTCGCAGCAGCGCGCGTAGCTCTCGTCATCGGCGTCTTGCAGCGCATGCAGCAGTCGCCCCGACAACTCGGGCTCGCGCTCCATCGCCCCGGG
This sequence comes from Microcella humidisoli, assembly GCF_024362325.1. Lineage (NCBI taxonomy): Bacteria > Bacillati > Actinomycetota > Actinomycetes > Micrococcales > Microbacteriaceae > Microcella > Microcella humidisoli. The sequence continues at coordinate 1,643,064 of NZ_CP101497.1, read as the reverse complement.
AGCGAACCAGCGCTGCGCCGAGGGGATGATGAGCACCGAGGTTGACTGCGCGCGCACGGTCGCGGCGCGCTCGTGCCAGGCGGCGGGATCGCCCAGCTGGGCTCCCGAGGCGACGATCGCCGTCGCCGCGACGACGGCGGGATGCCGCAGCGCGAGCTCGAGGCCGGTCGCGCCCCCGAGCGACACCCCTGCGTACAGGATGCGGGCTTCGCCCCGCTCGGCGACGGTAGCCGCGACGGCATCGGCCAGCTCGCCGACGGTGAACGGCTCGGCGGCCGGCGGCGCGTCGCCGTGCCCCGGCAGATCCCACGCGCACACCCGGTAGCGCTCGCGCAGGAGCGGCACGGTCGACTCCCACAGAATCGTGGAGGTGCCCAGCGACGGGCCCAGCACGAGAAGAGGCGCCTGGGCGGGTCCCTCGATCGCGGTGAGATGAATCTTCGGTACCGTCATGACCCCTCCCCGAGGGTGGTCGCGCGATCGACGAGGGTGCCGGCGAGCCCGAGGTAGGCGGCGGGATCGAGAAGCGCCGCGATGTCGTGCCCGGCAAGGCCGGGCTCTGCGTGCAGCACGCGCTCGAGGTCGTCGACACTGGTGGCCGCGGCCACGATGCTGCGCGCGCGATCGATCCCGATGATCGGGCCCAGAACGATCGCGAGGCGTTCCGTCACCAGCAGGCCCGCCGACTGGTCGAGGTTGCGCGCGACCGCGGCGAGGTCGACAGCAAGCCCTGCAGTGAGTCGACTCGCCGTTCCGGCGGCGCCGAGCGCGAGCCGCAGCAGCTCGCGCACCGTGGGCCACTCGGCGTGCCAGGCACCGTCGGGGCGCTCGTCGACAGCGAGAGCCGCCGCGAGATGCAGGGTGGCTCCGAGCTGGGGGGCCCGCAGGGCCGCCGACCGGATCAGCACCGAGGCGGCAGGGTTGCGCTTGTGGGGCATGGCCGAGGACCCCCCGGGAGCCGATTCGACGAGCTCGCCGATCTCGGTGCGCGCGAGGGTCGCCACATCGCCAGCGATCACGCCCAGGCTGTCGATGGTCTGCACGAGCGCATCGCCGAGCTCGGTCACGGGCCAGCGCACGGTATGCCAGGGGTGCTCGGGCACCGCGAGATCGAGCTCGTTCGCGAAGGCCGCCACGAGGCGCTCGACGACCTGTTCGGCTTCGGCACCGTGTGCGACGCGCGCGTGCTCGACGAAGGCCGACAGCGTGCCCGCGGCACCGCCGAGTTGCGCGGGCAGGTGCGCGAGGGCGTGCTCGAGGCGACGTCGCGCACGCCGAACGCCCACGAGCCAGGTTGCCGCCCGCAGACCAACGGTGGTGGGCACCGCATGCTGACCGAGCGTGCGCGCGACCGCGACCTCATCGCGGTGCCGCACCGCGAGCGCGACCAGCGAGGCGTCCACCTCGCCGAGGTGCTGCACGATCGTGTGGCCGACCCCTCTCGCCAGCAGCATCACCGCCGAGTCGAGAACGTCTTGACTGGTCGCTCCGCGGTGGACCCAGGCGCGGTCGCTCTCGGGGACGCGGGACCGCAGGCGACCGACGAGCGGGATCACCGGGTTGCCGCCGTCAACGGCCGCCGTCGCCAGTTCGGCGAGGTCGATGCCGTGGCCGAGGGCGAGGAGGCCGGGGCCCGACCACCCGAGCTGGGTCGAGACGCGCTCGGCCAACTCGGCCGGGGCATCCCCCACCACCGCCCACGCCCGCGTCAACGCGATCTCGACGGCAACGAGGGCGCCGAGGACGGCGTCATCGCCGACCGCGTCGGCAGTGCCCACGGTCACGGGCGAGAGCAGACCCCGGTCGACCGACCCGTCAGTAGGCAAGGAACACGGTCTCCTTCTCGCCCTGCAGCCGGATGTCGAAATGGAGGGCACCCTCGGGCGTGCGCGTTGCGATGAGCGTAGCGCGCTCGTCGGCCGACAGAGCGGAGAGCAGCGGATCAGCGTCGAGCGCGGCCGCGTCGTCCGGCAGGTACGCCCGGGTGTGCAGCTTGTTCGGCAGCCCGCGAGCGTAGACGACGATGGCGAAGAAGGGCGCCTTGCCGGCCTCGGCGCCCGGCTCCCGGGTCCAGAACTCGTACCGGCCCTCGTCGCTCGTGAACGCGCGCCCGAACCCGGTGAACGTGTGGCCATCGCGTTTGCAGGCGCCGCGAACGCGGGGAATCGAACCGTCGGAGTCAGCCTGCCAGAGCTCGATGAGCGCATCGGGAATCGCCGCCCCAGCTCCATCGGTGACCGTGCCACCCAGAACGAGCGAGTCCGGCGAGTGCGGGAAGACGACCTGGTTCATCGCGGGGTACTGCAATCCGAAGGCGAAGAAGGGGCCGACGGTCTGGCCCGGGGTGGGCTCGAGGGTGCGGGGCGGGACGGTGGTCATCAGTGGCCTTCCTCGGGCTCGAACCAGGTGGCATCGGGGCCGTCGACGACGATGTCGAAGCGGTATCCCATCGAGAACTCGGGGCTCGTCAGGTCATGGTCGTAGACCCCGATGAGTCGATCACGGTCTTTCTGCGTGCGGATCGAGTTATAGATCGGATCGAGCGCGAAGAGCGGGTCGCCGGGGAAGTACATCTGCGTGATGATCCGCTGGGTGAACGACGAGCCGAAGATCGAGAAGTGGATGTGCGCGGGCCGCCAGGCGTTGACATGGTTGCGCCACGGGTAGGGCCCGGGCTTGATCGTGACGAAACGGTACCGGCCGTCGTCGTCGGTGATGGTGCGGCCGGCTCCGGTGAAGTTCGGGTCGAGCGGCGCGGGGTGCTGGTCGCGCTGGTGGATGTAGCGCCCCGCGGCATTGGCCTGCCAGATCTCGATGAGCTGGTTGCGCAGCGGGCGTCCCCACGAGTCGAGCAGTCGGCCCTCGACAGTCATGCGCTCGCCGAGGGGCTCGCCCGTGTGCTGCAGCGTGAGGTCGGTCTCGATCGCGGCGACATCGCGCTGCCCGAACGCGGGCGAGAAGAGCTCGATGGTCTCGGGGTCGACGAGCCGCGGGTTCTTCGTGGGGTGCCGCAGAATGCTCGAGCGATAGGCGGGGAAGTCGTAGAGCGTCGTCGGCAGCGACTCGCCCGCCGCGACGCGCCTCTCGGCCTCGGCGTGAGCGGCCACGATCTCGGCGGTGATCGCCGACTGGGTTGCCTGGTCGGGCGCTGCGAGCAGTGACTCAGGCGCGGCGGCGGGCGGCGGGGTGATCGTCATGGGTGCTCCTCGACAGCGGGGTGGCGGTGCCGGTCATTCTTGCGGCCGCCGCGATCGCGGCGCCCGAGGCTTCCCACTGAATGGGAATGAATGTCATGCTCGGGTCATGGCGAACTCCTCCACCGGCGACTCGGTGACCGACCGTCTCGTTCGCGTGCTCGAGACCTTCACCCCGGCGCGCACGGTGCAGACCGCCGCCGAGATCGGGCGGCGGTCGGGGCTTCCTCGCTCGACGGCGCACCGCATCGTCGGTGAGCTCGTCGACGCGGGGCTTCTCGAACGAGACGACGATCGCCGCATCCGCATCGGCATGCGCCTCTGGGAGCTCGCGACGCGGTCGTCTCAAGCGCTCCGCCTTCGGCAGGCCGCGATGCCCGCGATGGAGCGCGTGCAGGCACGCATCCGCGAACACACCCAGCTCGCTGTGCTCGAGCAGGACGAAGCGCTCTTTCTCGAGCGCCTGAGCGGGCCGGAGTCGGGCTCGAACGTCACCCGCGTTGCCGGCCGCCTGCCGCTGCACGCCTCGTCATCCGGCCTCGTGCTGCTCGCCTACGGCGGGCATGAGCTGCAAGAACGAATACTGGCCAGCCCGCTCACCCGGCTGACGACCGAGACCATTGCCGATGCCGGCGAACTGCGGCGCAAGCTCGCCGAAGTGCGCGCGCTCGGCCACGCGATCGCCCGCGGATCCATCGAAGCCGTGTCGACCGGGGTCGCCGTGCCCGTGCGAGACGAGACGGGCACCGTCGTCGCCGCACTCTCCGTCGTGATCCGCCGCGATGCACCCACTGTGCCGGCCCTCGCCGAGCTGCATCGCGGCCGCACGGAGATCGAGCGCGCGCTCGGCGTGCGCTCCTGAGCGCGTCGGCGAGCGAGACTAATCCCGTTCATCGGGACTCTTTCGCACTCGGAGCGGTTGCCCGCCACACAATGAGGGCGCCGCATCCCGCACCCCGTCGAAGGAGACCTCATGACCACCACCGTGCGCACGCCCGTCGCCATCGTCGGAGCCGGCCCGGCCGGCCTCATGCTCGCCCACCTGCTCGACGAGGCGGGCATCGACTCGGTGATCGTCGACCTGCGCACGCGCGGTGAGATCGAGAGCACCATCCGCGCCGGCATCCTCGAGCAGGGCACGGTCGAACTGCTCGACACGATCGGCGAGCACAGCCGAGCGCGCACCGTCGGGCGGCGCCATGACGGCATCGAGCTGCGCTTCGAGGGCGAAGGCCACCGCATCGACTTCCCGAGCCTCACCGGCCGCAGCGCCTGGCTCTACCCGCAGCACGAAGTGCTGAAAGATCTCATCGCCGCGCGCCTCGCCGCCGGGCAGGACCTGCGCTTCGGGGTGACCGTCGACCGCATCGACGACTCGAATCCCGATCGCCCGCGAGTGCTCGCGGCCGATGCCGATGGGCAGGAGCTCGTCATCGAGGCCGACTTCGTCGTCGGCGCCGACGGTTCCCGCAGTGTCGTGCGCCCCACCGTCACGGGCTCGAGCCAGGGCGGGTACTTCCGCGAGTACCCCTTCGCCTGGTTCGGCATTCTCTGCGAAGCACCACCGAGCTCGGAGGAGCTCATCTATAGCAACTCGCCCGACGGCTTCGCGCTCATCAGCCAGCGCAGCGAGACGGTGCAGCGCATGTACTTCCAGTGCGACCCCGCGCTCGACCCCGACTCGCTCTCAGAGGCCGAGATCTGGGAGAACATGCAGAAGCGCGTGCCCGGCACCCGCCTGATCGAAGGCCCGATCTTCCAGCGCGATGTGCTGCGATTCCGCAGCTTCGTGGCACACGCCATGCGCCGCGGCCGCGTCGCCATCATCGGGGATGCCGCTCACACGGTGCCGCCCACCGGCGCGAAGGGCATGAACCTGGCGATCGCGGATGTCGCCCTCCTGCACGTCGCGCTGCGTGCGCTCCTTCTCGAGAACGACGCGCGCCTCATCGACTCCTTCGAAGAGCGGGCGATGCAGCGCATCTGGAAGGCGCAGCACTTCTCGTGGTGGCTCACCACCATGCTGCACGTGACCGACGACGCCTCAGACTTCGATCGGCGTCGACAGCTCGGCGAGCTGCGCTCGATCGTGGAGTCCACCGCGGGCCAGACCTATGTGGCCGAGGGCTACACCGGCTGGCCGCTCGCCGCAGAGTCCTGACGACGACCGGCTAGCTGCGCAGCGGGCGCAGCGCCTCGGCGTATCGGTCGAGGCCGTCGAGGAGCTTCGCGAGCGTCGCATCGTTCTTCGCGTCCGCCGCGAACGTGCCGTCGACGAGCTGAGCGTGCGGCCCGTTGATCGCCACGTCGACGGGAACCCGCACGAGGCCGATCGTCGTCAGCACCGCATCGAGGGCGGCGGCGCCCCGCAGGCCTCCGGATGCTCCGCCGTAGCTCACGACGCCGACGGGCTTGCCCTGCCATTCGAGCGCGAGGAAGTCGAGCGCGTTCTTGAGCGCCGGGCTGTAGCTGTGGTTGTACTCGGGGCTCACGAGCAGCACGGCATCGGCCTGCTCGACGCGCGCGCTCCACGCGATCGTGTGCGGCTTCGTATAGGCGCGCTTGGCGGGGTGCTCGGGCTCGTCCATGAACGGCAGGTTCAGCACGGCGAGGTCGACGAGGTCGACCTCGTGACCCGCGGCGGCGACGCGGTCGCGCACCCAGTGGGCGATGGGCAGGCCGATGCGGCCGGGACGGACGGAGCCGATGATGATCATGATGCGGGTCATGCTGAGCCGTAACCGGGGTGCCGGGCGATCGATTCCCGCACTCAGCCGATTCGCGGTCCGGCCCGACGCGGCGGGCCGGCGACGGCGCGACTAGGCTCCTGCGCATGAGCACGGTGACACTGCCCCGCTGGCACTGGGGCGACCCCGAGAGCCCCCGACGCGCGCTGCTCGTGCACGGACTGGGGTCATCCGCTCAGACCACGTGGCGCATCAGCGAGGGTCTCGCCGATGCCGGGTGGTCGGCGACGGCCGTCGATCTGCGGGGGCACGGCGCCGCGCCGCGGGCATCCCGGTACCGCATCGAGGACATCGCCGGTGATCTGCTCGGCACGCGGCCCGAGGGCGACGGCCCCTGGCAGCTCGTCGTGGGGCACTCGATCGGCGCGGCCGCGGCGGCGCAGGCGGCGGGCACCGAGTCTGCGTGGTCGGAGCGGCTCGTGCTGCTCGACCCCGCGCTGCAGCTCGACGAGCCCGCGCGGCAGAGCGTGCTCGCGGGTCAGCTCGCCAACCACGACGGCGCGACGGTCGCGAGCATCGCCGAGCAGTTTCCGCACTGGCACCCGCTCGACATCGAGTTTCGGGTGTGGGCGGTGCAGGCCGCGTCGCGGTTCGCGCTCGAGCGCATGGTGCTCGACAACGACGACTGGAATGTCACGGCGTTCGTGCCGCACATCGCCGCCCCGACGCTGGTGATCGCGGCCGACCCCGACCACGGGGCGATGTTCGCCGGCGAGCACGCGGCGGCGGTGCTCGCGACCAACCCGCTGCTCGAGGCCGTCGTGGTCGCGGGCGCGGGTCACAGCGTGCACCGCGATGCGCCCGAGGCGACGCTGCGGCACCTGCTCGACTGGCTGCGCGCGAGCGAGACGCCCTAGCGCTTCCAGTAGCCCTTGACGACGGCGCGCTCGACGTCGATGCCCCAGTGGGCGAGCACCGCGCGGGCGGGGGCGACGAGCGACTGCTCGCCGCACGCGAAGACGAAGCGCTCGAGCGGGTCGGTGGGAGCCGGCAGCGCGGCGAGAGCCTCGGCGAGCGCCACGCTCGGTCGGTGCGGGTCGGGGCTCAGGATGCTCACGCGCAGCCCCCCGGGCGGCTCGATGCCGAGCGATGCCAGGTCGAACCGGGTCTCGAGCAGCAGGTGCCCGGTGATGCTCGGGCCGAGCATCCGGAGGTAGCGGCGCACCGCCGGCAGGGCGCTGTCGTCGCCCGCGAGCACGACCTCCTCGGGTGCTCCGGACAGCACGACCGAGCCCTTGGGCCCCGCCATGACGGCGGGCGACCCGAGCGGAGCCTGCGCCGCCCACGCGCCGATCACCCCGAGCTCGGCGCCCGGCTCACCGTGCACGAGCACGTCGAGGTCGATCCATCCGTCGTCGACGGAGTGGTCGACGACGGTCTCGGTGCGGGGTTCGCCCTCGACCGCCTCGACGCGCACGTGGTCTCCCCCGCCGGGCGCGACGAATCCCGCGAGCTCGCCGGGCCTCGCCTCGACGAGCCGCAGGCGCACGTAGGCGTCGTCACCGGCGACGCTCAGCACCGTTCGCGCGCCGAGGCGCACCTGCCGCACCGCGGGCGGGAAGGGGTGACGGGCGAGCGAGTACGGCACGACGGCTCGATTCAGGCGGCGGGCACGACCGGCACGGTGCCGGTCGGCGGGGGTGGGGCATCCCCGTTGTCGATGTCTTCGGGATTCGGAAGCGTCATCAAGAAGCGGTAGAAGATCAGGCCGAGCACGGTGATGCCCGCGCCCCCGACGATCCACGGCACCGTGAGGTCGATGAGGGCGAGCGCTCCGCCGATGAGCGAGCCGATGGGCATCGTGCCCCACAGCAGCGTGCGCCACGTGCCGTGCACGCGGCCGAGCAGCCGGCCCGGGATGATCGCCTGGCGGAACGACATCATGAGCACGTTCCAGATCGTCGTCGTCGCGGCGCCGAGCGCGAACAGCACGATCGCGGCGATCGGCACCGGGAACAGCCCCGTCAGCAGTACGAGGATGCCCGCGAGGAGGTTCATCGCCGCCATCACGGGCCCGAGCCCGAAGCGGCGCGCCAGCCGCGAGGCGACGACCGAGCCGAGCAGCCCGCCGACGGCGCCGGAGAGCAGGAAGAGCCCGAATCCGGCCTCGGGGATGGCGAGGGTGTCGAGCACGAAGAGCACGAGCGTCGCGCTGGAGGCCGAGAACAGGATCGCGACGGGGATGCTGACGAACCACAGCGTGCGCAGCATCCGGTTGCCCATGATGAAGTGCCAGCCGTCGGCGAGCTGCCGGCGGAACGGCACGACCGGCTCGGTCGATGCCGCATGGAACTGCCGCCCGGAGGCGATCGCCGGCAGCAGCACGGCGAGGAGGGCCGCGAGGCCGAACGCCGCGACGAGCCCGCCGATGGGGATGAGCACGGCGACCGCGAAAAGTGCCGAGGTGAGCGGCGCGGCCGCGAAGTTCTGCACGACGAGTTCGGCACCCTCGATGCGCGCGTTGGCCCGGGGCAGCTGCTGCTTCGGCACAACGCTCGGCACCACGGCGCGGATGGCCCCGTCATACAGCGTCTCGCACACGCCGTAGACGAAGATCACGAGGTAGAGCCACCAGATCGTGAGTGCGTTCATCGCGACGAGCACGAGAAGGACGACGGCGAGCAGTGTGCGCACGCCCGCGGCGAGCGCGAGAGCTCGGCGGCGATCCATGCGGTCGACGAGGATTCCAGCCGGCAGGGCGAAGAACAGCCACGGCAGCATCGCCACGGCGCCGATGCCGGCGATGAGCACGGGGTCGTCGGTGAGCCGCGCGGCGAGCAGCGGGGACGCCGTGCGCGCGATGCCGTCGCCGAGGCTCGAGGCGAGGTTCGCCGTGAAGACGTTGGCGAAGGTGCGGCCGAGCCCCCGACGCGGGGTCGGGCCGGTGGATGCTGCGCCCGGGGTGGAGCCGGAGATCACGCCGCGCTCGCTACCAGCGCTCGTGCACGGCCGCGCGGAACCGCCGGTCGTAGAGCTCGACGACGCGGGCGTGGAACTCGGCGCCGAGCTCGTCGACCTCTCCCGCAGCGGCATTGCCCCGCGCCTGCTCGGGCGAGCGGGCACCGGGGATGACCGTGCTGACGCCGGGCAGCTGCGCGAGCCAGGCCAGCGCGGCCGTCGCCGGCGCGAGGCCGTGCTCGGCGGCGAGCGCCGAGAACTCGACGGCCGCCTCGACGCCGGTGGCGTAGTCGACCCCCGCGAAGGTCTCGCCCTGGTCGAAGTGCGAGCCGTCGCGGTTGTAGGTGCGGTGGTCGTTCTCGGCGAAGACGGTGTCCTTCGTGTAGCGCCCGCTCAGCAGGCCCGAGGCGAGCGGAACGCGCGCGATGATGCCGACGCCCGCGGCGATCGCGGCGGGCAGCACCGCGTCGAGCGGCTTGAGCCGGAACGCGTTGAGCACGATCTGCACGCTTGCCACGTTGGGGCGGGCGATCGCCGTGAGCGCCTCCTCGGCCGTCTCGACGCTCACGCCGTAGTTCTTCATGACACCCTCGTCGACCAGCTGATCGAGGTCGTCGTAGACGCGGTCGATCGAATAGACGGGAGTCGGCGGGCAGTGCAGCTGCACGAGATCGAGCGTGTCGACGCCCAGGTTGCGGCGGCTGCGGTCGCTCCAAGCGCGAAAGTTCTCGGTCGAGTAGTTCTCGACCGTCTGCTCGACGCGGCGGCCCATCTTCGTCGCGACGAACACGGAGACGTCGGGGCGCGACTGCAGGTAGCGGGCGATGAGCTGCTCGCTGCGGCCATCGCCGTAGGCGTCAGCAGTGTCGAAGATCGTGACGCCCGACTCGACGGCGGCGTCGAGCACCGCGTGGGCATCCTTCTCGCTCACGTCACCCCAGTCGGCACCGAGCTGCCAGGTTCCGAGGCCGATAGAGGAGACGGTCGCACCGGTGCGGCCGAGGATCGAGGTCTTCATGCCGCCAGCCTATTCGCCGTTCGAGGCTCCCCACGGCGCCGGTGGTTCGGAGACGACGCGCGCAACCGCCTGCGCGAGCTTGGGGCGGATGATGTGCGCGACACCCGAGACGCGGTGCGCGCGCACGTGCCGAAGCTGCTGCACGATCGCCAGACCCCCGGGCGCGAGGAAGGGGTCGAGGGCGCCGTAGACGAGGTCGATGGGCACCCGCACGCGAGACAGGTCGGCGAGCGTCGTCTGCGACTCGATCGCGTTCTGCAGCGAGAGCATGAACGGCTGCCAGTTCTTCTCGGTGAGCTCGAGCACGTTCTTGATCGGCGCGATCGCGGCGAGCGCGGCCGCCGTGCGCCGCGTGAAGCTCGGATTCAGGCGCAAGAACTCGTAGACCGTGAAGTAGGCGCCCATGCTGGCCCGGTCGACCGAGTCGCCGATCATCGCGGGGGGCAGGTAGATGGGCGAGCTGACGAGCACCAGCCGGTCGAGCTCGCGCCGGTGGGCCACCGCATAGCGCGCCGCGATCAGGCTGCCGAGCGAATGGCCGACGAGCGTGAAGGGCTCGCGCAGCCGCAGCGAGCGGATCGTGCGGTCGAGCGCGGCGGCGTGCTCGTCCAGCGAGTACGTGGCCCCTTCCGGGCTCGGCGACGCACCGAAGCCGAGAATGTCGATCGTGATGCAGCGGTGCGTCGGCTCGAGCAGCGGCACGAGGTGGTGAAACGTGACCGACGACGAAGCGATGCCGTGGATCATGACGACGACCGGCCCGCTGCCGGTGTCACCCGTGACCGACAGCAGCGGAGCATCCCGCCGGAACCACGACCATCGCGCCATGGCCCGATTATGGCGGATGCTCACGACCGCCGTGCGAGACCGGGAACGAGAGAAGGGGGCCGGCTGAGCCGACCCCCTTGACCTACGCGTCCACCCCTAGTCGCGGAGGAATTATTCGAATGTAGGCGACCGATCGGAGCCGCGGCCGGCTTCTCGCCCTTCCCTCTGGGTTCTCTCGGCACAGGCACAGGCTCGCGCGGCAGCGGCCGGCACTCGGCGGCAGGTCACGATCGTGTTTCAGCCGAAAACGTTGGGTGGTGCCGCGGCGAACGACGGGTCTACCGTGAGCGCCATGCGCACCCCACGACTGCTCACCGCCCTCCCCGCCCTCGCCCTCAGCGCACTGCTGCTGAGCGGCTGCGCGGCGGCCGCCACGTCCGAATCGGGCAGCGACTCGGGCGGGATGCCGGGGTTCGAGGAGGGCGTCGGCGCCCCGGTCACCGACGAGGCGGCGGGCGACGGCGACCTCGAGAGCCAGCCGGGCGACGAGGATCGCGCCGTCATCACGACGGGGTACCTCTACCTGACCGTCGATGCTCCGCTCGACGCGGCGACCGAAGCCGTGTCGATCGTCGAGGCCGCGGGGGGTCGTGTGGACGGGCGCACCGAGTACGGCCCACAATCGCTCTCGTCGCGCATGGCAACCGATGCCGGCGGAGCAGAACTCGTGCTGCGCATCCCGGCGGAGCGCCTCACGGCCACGATCGAGAAGCTCAAGGCGCTCGGCGAGGTGGAGGAGCTGCAGGTGAGCTCGAGCGATGTGACGCGCGAGGTGCAAGACATCGATGCGCGCGTCGTCGCGCTGCGGTCGTCGATCACGCGCCTCCTGGCGCTGCAGGATGCCGCCGCGACGGTCGAAGATCTCATCGCCCTCGAGACGGCCATCAGCGATCGTCAGGCGCAGCTCGAGAGCTACGAGGCGCAGCAGCGCTACTACGCCGATCAGGTCGGCCTGTCGACCCTGACCCTCACCCTGGGATCGCTCGCGATCGCCCCGATTGACGAGCCCGACACGTTCCTGAGCGGACTCGTCACGGGCTGGGAAGCACTCGTCGCCTTCGGCTCCGGGCTGCTCGTGGTGGTCGGCGTGCTGCTGCCGTGGCTGCTCGCGCTCGGTCTCATCGGGCTCGTCGTGCTGCTGATCGTGCGGGGCGTCGTGCGCCGAGGATCGTCGCGGGCCGCGACCTCGCCCGAGGCTGCCGCCCCCGTCGCGACCGACACCGATCACTCGTAGACCTTCACGACGAACCAGCGGGCCGGATCCCCCTCGTCGCGCACGTCGAGCACGCAGCTGCGCCCATCGTCTGCCGTGGCCTGGAAGCGCCAGCCGGTGCAGGTGCGGGGAGCCACGGCGAGGGCCTGAGCATCCACGTCGAGGCGGCGCCACCACGAGACGGGCTCGGTGATGACGGTCGGGCGGTCGGTGACGCGCCAGCGGGCCCCGGCCCAGACGAGCCGCATGGGGCGGCCGTCGGGGTCGGCCCACACGATCGCGACCGGGTCGGCAGGGCTCTCGTCAGGAGCCGAGGGGTCAGGGAGAGAGGAGGCACGGGCCGGCACGGCTGTCTCGCATTCAGGGGTCGCGCGCGCTCCGGCCCGGCGCTGGTCTGACGGGGTTCACTCGAACATACGTTCGAGCGCCGACACTACGCCGGGCGGCCGCGACACGCCAAGCCGCGTCAGCACGAACCGCCGGATACGCTCGAGCCATGCCGCTGACAGGGGAATACGCACCGAGCACCTCCGACTGGGCCCGTGAGCAGGCCGAGCTCTACGAGCGCACGAACGGCGTCGAGGGCAATGACCTGCGGGGTCGCCGCATCATCGTGCTCACGACCCTGGGCGCGAAGACCGGGATGCTGCGCAAGACGGCCCTCATGCGCGTCGAGCACGACGGCGACTACGTCGTCGTCGCCTCGAAGGGCGGTGCGCCCGAGAACCCGGTCTGGCACCACAACCTCATGGCCCACCCGCTGTGCGAGCTGCAGGACATGGCCGAGAAGCACGACTACCGCGCGCGCCTGCTCGAGGGTGACGAGCGCGTCACCTGGTGGGAGCGGGCGTGCGAGAACTGGCCCGACTACGCCAGCTACCAGCTGAAGACTGAGCGGCAGATTCCGCTCTGGGTTCTCGAAAGGGCGTAGTGCTCGAGCGGGCCTAGCCGGCCGAGCCCTCGCGGCGCTGCAGCAGGTCTTCCGCGGCGACCCAGGCGAGCATCGCGCACTTGACGCGCGCGACATACTTCGAGACCCCGCTGAGGGCGGCCGCGTCGCCGAAGCGCTCCTCGTCGAGCGGCATGGCCCCGCGCGAGCGCAGCGCCTCGCGGAACTCCTCGATGAGCGCCGTCAGCTCGGCGGGCGTCCACGCGGCGCTCTCCTCGGCCGACTCCTCGGCGAGGGTCGCGAGCAGCGAGGCGCTCGCCTGCGAGATCGAGCAGCCCGAGCCCTCCCATGCGACGGCCTCGACGCGCTCGCCCGCGGCATCCCAGCGCAGCGCGAGCGTGATCTCGTCGCCGCACACGGGGTTGCGCTGGTGGCTCGTCTCCTCCCCCGCGGCCAGGCCGACGCCGTGCGGGTGCTTGGAGTGGTCGATGATGATCTGCTGGTACAGCTGCTCGAGGCCGCTCACGCCGGCGCTCCTTCCGTGAACCCGAAGAATGGGCGGATGCTCGCCACGGCCTCGAGCGCCCGGTCGACCTCGTCGGCCGTCGAGTGCACGCCGAGACTCAGGCGCAGGCTCGCCGTGACGCCGAAGCGGCGATGTAGGGGTTGCGCGCAGTGGTGGCCGACGCGCGCGGCGATGCCGGCCTCGTCGAGCACCTGACCGGCGTCGTGCGCGTGCACGTCGTCGACGACGATGCTCGCGAGGCCGACGCGCGGCGCGGGGTTCTCGGCCCCGAGCACGCGAACGTGCGGGATGCGCGCAAGGCCCGCGAGCATCCGTTCGGTGAGGGCGTGCTCGGTCACCGCGATGCGGTCGAGGCCGATCTCGGTGACGAAGCGCACGGCCTCAGCGAGCCCGATGGCCTGGGCGATGCGCGGCGTGCCGGGTTCGAAGCGCTGCGGCGCGGGCAGGTACTCGGCACGCTCCATCGTCACGGTCGTGATCATCGACCCGCCGTAGAGGAACGGCGGCAGCGCGTCGAGCAGGGCCGCGCGTCCGTAGAGCACGCCGATGCCCGTCGGCCCGTAGAGCTTGTGACCGCTGAACACGGCGATGTCGACGTCGAGCTCGCGCGGGTGCAGGGTGAGGTGCGGGGCCGACTGGCAGGCGTCGAGCACGACGAGCGCGCCGACGGCGCGCGCAAGCGGCACGAGGTGCTCGAGCGGGGTCACGCCGCCCGTGACGTTCGAGACGTGCGTGAGCGCGAGCACGCGCGTGCGCTCGCCGATGATCGTGGCGGCGGCATCGAGGTCGAGCGCGCCGTCGTCGAGCACGGGGATGAAGCGCAGGGTCGCTCCCGTGCGGGCCGCGAGCTCTTGCCACGGAATGAGGTTGGCGTGGTGCTCAAGCTCGGTCACGACGATCTCGTCGCCCGCGTGCAATCCATAAGGAGCCGCCGCGGCGCTCGCCCCGGCGCCGCGGCCGAGGCTCGCCGTGCCGAGGGCGTAGGCGACGAGGTTGAGCGCCTCGGTGGCGTGGCTCGTGAACACGACCTCGTTCTCGTCGACCGCGAGGAGGGCGGCGATCGTGCGGCGGGCATCCTCGTACAGCTCGGTCGCCTCGCCCGCGAGCGTGTGGGCTCCGCGATGCACGGCCGCGTTCGACTCGCGATAGAACGCGCTCTCGGCCTCGATGACGCGCAGCGGCTTCTGCGCCGTCGCGGCCGAGTCGAGGTAGGCGAGCGGATGCCCGTTCACCTGCCGCGCGAGGATCGGGAACTGCGCGCGCACGCCCTCGAGCTCGGCAGAGGTCAGGGGTGCGGCGGTCACCCCTCCAGGGTATGCCGTGCGGCTCGCTGCGTGCTTCGCGCGGAACACCGCCATGCTGGCAACACCGCTCCGTCTCGTGCTCAGCCCTGCCCCCTGCGTTCGGTGGCCCGCGAGACTTCCAGAAGCGCGGAACATCGTGACGCGTATTCGCAGAAGTCCGCGCTTCTGGAAGCGAGTCCACGGGCATAACGACCCAGCGCGCTGAGGGGGCTCAGCGGGCGGTTAGAGAACTGTTACTCAGCGCCCAGTCGACCGCCGCCTGAGCGTGCAGGCTCGTGGTGGCGAAGAGCGGAATGCCGACGTGGCGCGCATCGATGAGCAACTCAATCTCGGTGCAGCCCAGCACGACCCCCTGAGCACCCCGTTCGACGAATCGTTCGATGATCTGCTCGTACTCCGCGCGCGAATCGTCGCTCACGACGCCGCGGACAAGCTCGTCGTAGATGACCCGGTGCACGACGGCCTGGTCGTCGAGATCAGGCACGAGAACCTCGATCCCATGGGCCTCCACACGCTCGCGATAGAACGCTTGCTGCATAGTGAACCGCGTCCCGAGCAGTCCGACGCGGGTGAGGCCGGCGGCCATGACCGCCTCGGCCGTGACGTCAGCGAGATGCAGCAACGGGATGCTCACCGCGGCCTCGATCGCCGGTGCGACGATATGCATGGTGTTGGTGCAGAGCACGATCACCTCAGCGCCGGCCACCTCCAGAGCACGCGCCTCGCGCGCGAGCAACTCACCGGCGCGTTCCCACTCGCCCGCGGCCTGCAACTGCTCGACCTCGGCGAAGTCGACCGAGATCATGACGACGTCGGCCGAGTGCACCCCGCCGAGCCGCTTGGCGGTGCCGTCGTTGATGAGCGAGTAGTAGAGCGCCGAGCTCTGCCAGCTCATGCCACCGAGCAAACCGATGCGTCGCATCGCGCCAGCGCTCACGAACCGAGCTCGACCTCGTAGACCGGCGTCAGCACGACCGTGACCAGCTGGGGGTCGACGCCGCGGTCGGCCAGCGCCGTCTCGAGCGATGCGGTGTCGGGCACCGGCAGGGGCCCTTCGAGGTGGATGGTGAGTTCCGCGCCGCTGTAGTCGATGTTCTGCACGCGCCAGCCGGCGTCGCCGCTCCAGTCGTCGATGACCTCGATCACCGCTCGTTCGATGATCGACTTGGCGCCGATCTCGACGCTTGTCAGCGAGAGCGGGATGCCGATGATGATGAGCATCGAGATGAGCAGCACCGCGGGCTTGCGCAGGCTCGCCGCCCGAGAGCCGCCCGCCGCCACGGCGTCGGCGCCCACAGCGCTGAGCTTGTTCACCCCGTAGAACGACATGACCACGATGCCCGTCGCGATGATCGCCACGACGTTCGTGACGAACAGCAGCAGAGCCCCGAAGGCCTCGTCGACAGCGCCAGCCTCGAGGGTGAGCCCCACGACGGTCAGCGGCGGCACGAGCGAGATCGCGATCGCGACCCCCGGCAGGGTGTCGGAGATGTCGCGGCGCACGAGCGCGACCGATCCGACGACCCCCGTGCCGAGCGCGGCGAGCAGGTCGATGAGCCGGGGGCTCACGCGCCCCGCCACTTGCGAGTTCGTCGCCGTGACGACGTCGCCCGTCACCGTGAGCCCGATCGCGAAGCCGATCGCGACGGCCACCGCAGCCCCCGCCACGACGAGCAGCAGAGAGCGGATGAGGTTCGCCCGATCGCCGAGCACCGTCGCGAGCATCGTCCCCTGGATAGGCCCGAGCAGGGGCGCGACGATCATCGCGCCGATGACGGCGGCCGTCGAATCGGCCACGACGCCCGCCGAGGCGATGATCGATGACAGCACCAGCAGCATCCAGAACCGCGAGTACCGGGCGGGCGCCTCGGGTCCGTCGAAGAACACGGATGCGCGCATGTCGACGGGGGTGGCGAATCTCGACTCCATGGCGCGAATCTAGCCCCCGCGCGGCCCCGCGACCATCCCTATAGTGAGAGCATGATCCGCCACATCGTGCTGTTCCGCCTGGCCGCCACCGACGACGCCCAGCGCCGCGACGACGCCCACGGCATCGCCGAGCGGCTCGAAGCGCTCGAGACGCAGATCGCGGGCATCCAGAGCATCCGCGTCGACCGCGACCTCGGCCTCGTCGATGGGCACTGGGATGTCGCGCTCGTCTCCGAGCACGACGACAACGCGGCCCTCGAGGCCTACCAGGCGCACCCCGCGCACAAGGAAGCCGCCGCCTACATCGCGAGCGTGATCACCGACCGCGCGGTCGTCGACTACTCGGTCTAGCGTGCCGCGATGACGGCCGACGAGCAGGTCGCGGCGCCCGTTCCGCGCATGCCGGGCTGGATGATCGCCCGTTCGGGCGAGCCGCTCAGCGTCGAACGCCTGCGCGTCCGACTGGCGGCGTACGTCTACGGCAACATCCTCGTGCTCACGGCGATCGTGATCGCCACCGGCAAGTCGATCGTCGGCGGCGAGGCGGCCCTGCTCGTGACCGTGACCGCCCTCACGACCTACAGCGCGCACATCCTCGCCCACGATGTCGGCCAGCAGCTGGGCCGCGGGCACGGCGAGCACCGCCCGCACATGGCCCACGAGATCCGCGACGCGCTGCCGATCCTCGTCTCGGGCTTCGTTCCGGCCGTCATCCTCTTCATCGCCACGTTCAGCTTCATTCCGACGCAGCTCGCGCAGCTGACGGCTGCCGTGTGGGTCGTCGGCCGGCTCGCCCTCATCGGCTTCATCGTCGAACGGCTCAGCGGCCGACGACCCACCTGGCGCACGCTCTCGGGCGGCATGCTGCTCGCCCTGCTGAGCGCGGTCGTCGTGGTGCTCAAGGTGGTGTTCGCGCACTGAGCGCGCGCGGCGCGGTCAGCGCTGCGCGATGGGCGCGACCCGCGCCCCCGGCAGCCCGGCGAGGTACTCACCCGTCACGAGCAGCTTCGCCCCGCGGATGCCCGCCCCCACGATGAGCGGCCCGCTCGCCGCGACGGCCTCGTCCACGAGGATCGCCCACTCGGCCGGCAGGCCGAGCGGGGTCACGCCGCCGTACTGCATGCCGGTCGCCTCGATCACGGCATCGAGCGGCGCGAAGGATGCGCGGCGTGCGTCGAGCATCCGGCGCACCGCCCCGTTCACATCGATGCGATCGCTGCCGAGGATCATGCAGGCGACGAGCGTGCGGGTCTCACCGCGCCTCGCTTCGACGACGACGCAGTTCGCGCCCTGCGACGGGTCGACCTCGTAGCGCGCGCAGAACGCGGCCGTGTCGGCGAGCACGGCGTCGATCGCGCCGACGAGCACGCGCTCGTCAGGGTGCGCGGCGAGGAAGTCGCGCACGGGCGCCGCGAGCAGCTCGGGGTGCTCGGCGGCGGGGGCGAGCTCGAGGGTTCCGAAGCGGGTCGTGCTCACACGCCGAGGGCGTTGAGCCCGCCGTAGACGGCGTAGGCCGGCCACACGATCGCCTGCAGCAGACCGAGGATGACGCCGCCGAAGCTGCCGTCGCTCTGGCTGATGAAGTAGATCGCCGCGCCGATGTAGGCGAGCAGGCCGGCGAAGCCCCACGTCGCACCCTGCTGCACTGCCTTGCCTGCCATGGTGGTCCTCCTCGTCAATGCACCAGCAGCGCGGTGCAGCACCCGAATCTACACCTGCGCGGCGTGCCGTCCACGGCGTGAGAGCCGTCCGTCATGCAGCTCGAGAACGCGATCAGCGAGGGCCGCCACGGCGGGGTCGTGGGTCGACACGAGTGCGGCGACCCCCTCCGAGCGCACGACCGAGACGATGAGGTCCATCATCGAGGCTCCCGTGCCGCTGTCGAGCTGACCGGTGGGCTCGTCGGCGAGCAGGATGCGCGGCCGGTTGGCGAGCGCACGCGCGATCCCGACCCGCTGCTGCTGCCCGCCGGAGAGCTCGTACGGCCGCTGCTCGCTGTGGGAGCTGAGACCGACCCGATCCAGCAGCTCGGCCACCCGCGCCTCGCGCTCCGCGGCGGGGGTGCGCAGGATCCGGAGCGGGATCTCGATGTTCTCCGCCGCCGAGAGCACGGGGATCAGGCCGAAGCTCTGGAAGACGTATCCGATGCTCCGCGCACGCAGATCAGCGGCCGCCGGCTCGCTCAGCGTTCCCAAGTCGGTGCCGTCGATGACGACGCGACCCGCGGTCGGCACGTCGAGCCCGCCCAGCAGCGTGAGCAGAGTCGTCTTGCCCGATCCCGACGGACCCCGCAGCACGACGAGCTCGCCCGCGTCGATGCTCAGATCGACGTCGTCGAGCGCGGTGACCGCCCGATCACCCGACCCGAATACGCGGCTCAGGCCCGTGGTCTGGAGCACCGCGCTCATGATGGCTCCTCGGTGGGTGCGGTCGGCGCGACGGGGTCGAGCCCCGGCCTCACCTCGACGTGCTCGGGCTGCAGGCTCAGCCGCACCCGCTCGCGCAGGCCGAGCGCATCGACGTAATCCTGCGGCAGCTGCAGCCGGCCGACCTTGTCGAGCACTGCGAACTCCTCGGCGTGCACCTCGCCGCCGTCGACGGCCGTGCGGCGCAGCGTCTCGGTCGCTGTGCGGCCGTCGCGGATCTGCACGGTGCGGCGCACGTGCTGCGAGACGCTCGCATCGTGCGTGACGATGAGGGTGGTGACCCCGAGCTCGCTGTTGACGGTGCGCATGGCCTCGAGCACATCGGCCGTGCTGTCGTCATCGAGCTCGCCCGTCGGCTCGTCGGCGAGCAGCACCGTGGGATTGTTGGCCAGCGCCACAGCCATCGCGACGCGCTGCTGCTGCCCGCCCGAGAGCTCCGCCGGCAGGCGATCGGCGAGCTCGGAGACTCCGACGAGCTCGAGCAGCTCGGCCGTGCGTGCGGCGCGCTGCCGACGCGGTGATCCACCGATCGACAGCACGAGCTCGAGGTTGTCGGCCGCACTGAGGTACGGCACGAGGTTGCGGCTCGTCTGCTGCCAGATGAACCCGACCGTGTGCCGCCGGTAGAGCACGCGCTCGCGCTCGCTCATGGTCAGCAGGTCGTGGCCAGCGACTCTCGCCGCGCCCGCGGTCGGGGCATCGAGCCCCGACAGGATCGTCAGCAGGGTCGACTTGCCCGAGCCGCTCGCGCCGACGATGGCGGTGAGCTCTCCGGGGTCGACGCGCAGGGTGAGACCCTGCAGCGCCTGCACCTCGACGCCCTGGGCGATGAAGATGCGCACCAGGTCGGTGCACACGATGTGCGGTTCGGTCATGATGACTCCGTTCGCAGGGTGGTGAGCAGGGGCGGTCGTCGGTCGAGCGCGGTCGCGATCGCGATGACCGCGATCACGCCGACAAGCACGCAGACGACCGTGCCGATGATGAGGCCGGCATCGAGGGATGCGGCGACGGGGTCGGGAACGCCGATGACGAACCGCAGGTCGACCGCAGCGGTCGCGAGGGGCACGAGGCCGAGGCCGACGAGGCTGCCGACGAGAGTGCCGAGGACCGCCGGCGGTGCGAGCTCCCAGGCGACGAGCGACGACGACCGTCGCGCGCCGAGCACGAGCGCGAGCCCCTGCACACGCTGCCGACGCGGTCGACCGACGAGCGCGGCGACGGCGAGCGTCGTGATGGCGAGACCGACGGCGAGCACCGCGGCGCAGAGCAGCGTGACGCGCAGAGCGGCCGTCAGGGGCACGGCGCGCGCCTCCGTCGCAGCGGACTGGGCGATCGCGATCCGGGCTTCCCCGTCCGGCTCGTCGGAGGTGAGGGTGCGCAGAGCATCGCCGAGCTGCGTCGGGCTGACTCCTGGCGCCGGCTCGACCAGCACGGTGTCGATGGCCAGCCGGTTCGTGAATAGATCCGCATCCGCCTCGCCGACGAGCACCCACGAGCTCGGAGCGCCGTAGCCCGCCGCGACCCGGCCGGTGGCGACGACCGTCACGGGCACCCCGTCGACCGCGATGTCCGCATCCGCAGCCGGAAGCCCGTCGACGGTCGGCAGCAGGTCATCACTGAACATCACGGGCACCCGGTCGTCATCAACCGTGGCTGTCGCAGGGGGCCAGTCGGCGGGCGCGTCGGTGCGCAGCCGGGCGGCGGTCTCGTCCAGGACGATGACCGTCGCGTTCTCGCGCACTCCGTCGATGCCGAGCACGACGGGGCCGATGACGTCGATGCCTCCTACGGCGGCCGCCTCGGGCAGCTCGCGCACCGCGGCGACGAGCACGGCGTCGACGGCGGGACCGGTGATGCGCACCGCGGCACCCAGCCGGTCTCGCGCGGCACCGTCGAGTCCGGCGTCGATCACGGCGAGCAGCGAGAGCGACGAGACGGCGACCGATGCCGCGATGACGGTCGCGACGACGACGGGCAGTCCCACCGCCCGATCGCGGGATGCCCGCCGCGCGCCGATCACCGCGACGGCACTACCAGCCCGGCCGATGACGCGCTGGGCCAGGGCGACCAGCACGGGGTAGAGCCGAGCCGTGAGCACGCTCGCGGCGAGCGCGACGAGCAGCGGCATGGCGACGAGCAGCGGATCGACGCCGACCGCAGCCGCGGCGGTGACGATACCCCGCTGCAGCACGAGCGCGACGGAGATCACCGCGAGGGCCACGGTGACGAGCTCGACGAGCGTGCGCGCGCGGCTGGCGCCCGCGAGGTCGGCTCGGCGCTCGCGCACATCAGCCGCGCGGGGCACGAGGGTAGCGAGCATGACGGCGGGGACGAGCGTGATGACCACGAGCGCCGTGAGCGGGGCGGGTGAGAGCAGGCTCGCGGCCGAAGCGGACAGGCTGTCGCCGATCAGCGTCCCGGCGACAAGCGCCCCCGCGACGGCGCCGAGGAGCGTGGCGGGAACCGTGATGAGCAGCGTGTCGACGACGACCGCTGCGCGCAGTCGCGTGCGCGAGGCACCGCGCGCGAGCTGCAGGGCGAGCACCGACCGACGCCGGTCGATCGTCGAGCGGGATGCGAGCATGAACACGACCCCGAGCGCCCCGAGCGGACCCGCCGCCATGAGGGCGAGCACCGCGGTCGTCACCGATGCGCGATCGAGCACGTCGTCGGCGGCGGCGGGGATCTGCGAGGCCAGCGATGCCGTCGTCGAGAGAGACCCGCCGCCGACGACCAGGGGCACCGTCAAGCCGGTCGACACGAACGCCCGCAGCTGGGGCAGCAGGACGTCGATCGTGCGCGCGTCGAGGCGGGAGACATCGAGCGGGAACCAGACCCGGATCGGCCCGAACGCCGTCGGCGCCCCGACGCTCAGCGGGTTCACAAACGCCGCGGCGGTCTCGCGCGGTTGCTGATTCCCGTCGTCGAACCGCTCGGACTCGGGAGCGCCCGGGATGCCGAGCCAGTACGCGTCCTGCTCATCGATTGGCCCGACGATGCCGACGAGCTGCAGATCGATGCCCGAGACGGGATCAGCCCGGCGTTCTCCGATCGACCAGCGCAGGGCATCCGCACCATCGGTGGTGAGCACGAGCTCAACGGGCGCCGCCGTGCCGCCCTGCGGTTCGGGCACGACGAGCGTTCCCGGCGGCTGGGCAGCGGCGCCCGGGGCCCACGGCTCGGGAAGACGTCCGTCGATGACGGTCACTCGCTGCTCGAGCAGCGGGTCGATGACGGTGCGGACGAGGAACCGGGGATCCGCGGGATCCGGGCTCTGCGGCAGAACAGACACCGGCTCGTTGATGATGACGATCTGCGCCTCACCGAGCGCTGAGCGCAGTGGCTCTGGTTGCGATTCCCGCGCTTCGCGGAGGGTGCCGAACAGGCTCCCGTAGGCGTCGTCTTCGGTCACGGACTCGTCGGAGAAGACCGGCAGGTCGATGACGGTGAGATCGAGGATCTCACCCGTCGGGTCGCGTCGGTCGGCGGGAAGAGTCGCGATCGCGGTTCGCAGTTCTTGCGAGGTGGCGTGGGTCAGCCCGATCGGAGCCGCGATGACGATCGCCGCCGTCAGGGCCACGAGAACCCCCAGCAGTGCGAGCGTGGCACCGGACGAGCGCAGCTGGGCGAGGGCGATGCGGGCAGGGCGCGTCATCGCAGCACCTCCCGGGCGGAGAGCGTTCGCGCCTGACGAGCCGCCTGCCGTGCGGCGCTGAGGCTGAGCGCAGCGATGGCCCCGAGCAGGAGCGCGCCGAGCACTGCGGCGAGCACTGGCTCGATGGTCGCGCGAACCGGGAGTGCGGGCGGAACGTCGACGATGAGGGCTCGAGCGAGGTCGCCGACGAGCAGGAGCGCTGCACCGGTTCCCACTGCGATCCCGCCCACCGTCGCCACGGTCAGCACGGCCCCGAACTCGAGGGCACGCGCACGGGCCTGCGCACGCGCAGCGACCCCGATCGCTCGAAGCACCACCACGTCGACGTCGCGGACCCCGCCGATCGCACGGGAGACGATGGCGGCGGCAGCGATCGCGAGCACCAGGGCGCCGAGCGCCGCAACCCACAGAGCGGTGCGAGCACCCTCGGCGAGCACGCCCGTCGGCGCATCGGCGACCGCATCGACCGACGACCCGCTGGGGACCAGCATCCGCAGCTCGTCAGCAGCCTGCCGGGCCGACCGCGCGTCGATCACGGCGTCGTCGTCGGGCGACAGCAACACCCCGGTCACAGGCAGGGGGGTCTCCGAGCCCGCGAGCTGCGACTGCGCGACAGCGACCAGGTCGGCGACGACGGCCACGACGGTCACGGCGCCGGGCACAGCGGGCACGATGTCGGTCACGACCCCCACGATCTCGCGCCCCGAGCCCGCGACGATCACCGTGATGCTGTCTCCGAGCTGCGCCCCGACCCGATCCGCTGCGGCCGGAGTGACCGCGAGCCGCACGGGCGCCGGTTGCGGCATCACCCGCACCGTCCCCGACCCACCGGGGCGCGCATCCCATTGCTCGTCCACATCGATCACCGTCTCTGCGCCGGCGGCGTCGGTGACGATGACTCCCGACCGCGCGATCTCGAGCTCGTCACCGCTCACGACCGGCTCGATGTCGAGGGCGAGCACGCGCCAGGGACCGCCGGCTCCGGGGAGCGAAGCCTCCCCGCTCTCGTCGGCAGCCACGCGGGTCACGCCGCCCTGCGCATCAGCGACCCAGAAGGCCGCCGCCGCCTCGGTGCTGCCGAGCCGGATGCTCGTGGCCGTCGCCGCGATCTCGATCCCCGGTGCTGAATCGACGCGGATCGCGGCGGCGATCCGCTCACGATCGACGGCACCCCCAGCTTCCGCGACGACCTCGGTGAGGGCGGTCGGATCGATGGCGACGAGCGTGCCCGGCCCATCGTCACCCGTGAGCTCGGCGACCGAGACCGGCACCCCGCGCCAGGCCGTCCCGGCGAGGGCGACGGGCTCGCCGGCCGCCCCGACAACCGCTCGGGCATCAAGGTCGAGCACGCCCCCGCTGATCGCGAGCTCGGCACCGAGCGCGAGTTCTCGAGCGGCGCGTTCCGACGAGCGCGTGGTCGCGTCGACCGTCGCGGCGATGACGAGCCCGCCCACGGTGAACCCGATCAGCAGTACCGGCGCGGTGACGATCGCCGTCGACCGCGCGAGCGAGCGCGAGATGAGCACGGGGATGAGGCGGTCTGCGCCCGCCGTCGCGCGTGAGACGAGCCGAGCGAGCGGTTCCACAAGCACCACAGCCAGCAGTGCTCCGGTGACGAGAACGAGTACGGGCGTCAGCGCCGCGATCGGGTCGACCGCAATGCCTCCCTCTGCCGTCGGCACAATCGGGCCGCGGTAGAGCACGAACTGGCTCACGGCGACTCCGGCGGCGATGGCGCTCACGACCAGGGCGGCGCCGCTCACCGCGCGCGACGGGCGGCCGGAGTCGAGAAGTGTGTCGCGACGCAGGGCAGAACGAGCGCTGCGCGTGGTGATGACGACCGCGAGCACCACCGTCACGACGGCGACAGCGAGCGCGCTTGCGCCGGTCACGACCATCAGGGGTGCGGGATCGGCCAGGGCGCGCTCGAGAGTTCCGGGACGCGTGACGAGGGTGATGGCAGCACCGAGAACCGAGCCGATCACCGCGCCGGGTACGGCGATGATGAGCGACTCGACCGCGGCGTTCGACGCCAGCCGTCGCGGCGACGCGCCGCGCGAACGCAGCAGGGTCACCTCTTCTCGCCGCACGGTCGTCAGCAAGCGCTGCAGTTCGAGCAGGGTCGTGAGCGCGGCGACACCGACGAGCGCGATCGCCACCGGGAGCACAGCCCCGACTCCCGCCGCCGCGCGCTGAACCTCGGTGACCGTGCTGCCGAGCCCGCCGTCGACGACGATACCCGTGCCCTGGCTGCGAGGATCATCGTCGATCACCTGCGCCAGTGACGGCAGCCCCGCCGCGATCTGGTCGAGAGCAGCGGGCGAGGCCCTGCGCGGATCGAGCGCCGAGACCCACTGCGCGATCGGGCGCGTCGAGAGCCCGCGCCATAGCGCCTCATCGACTACGAGCGGGCCGACGGCCGAGCCCACCCGCCCGCTGTCCACGAGCGGATCGCCTGCCCAGACGGGGTCGCTGCTGTCGAGCGGCAGCCAAAGGGCGGCGACGGTGACCTCGACGGGCTCATCACCGGCTGCCGGAAGAGTGATGCGGTCGCCGATGCGCACGTCGAGCGCGTCGGCCGCGCGGCGGTGCAGGGCGGCCTCTCGGGGTGTCTGCGGCCACGTACCCTCGACGACCTCGACGCGGTCGAGCAGGCTCGCATCGCTCAGGAGCACGACGGTGTCGGTGAACGGGGCGACCTCAAGAGGCTCGCTCCGGATGCTCGGCTGCGGCGCGAACACCGCCGTCGGCATCAGGGTATCGAGCGCGTCGCGCACCGCCGCATCCTGCTCCTCCGCCGCGCGGAGCGCGGCCGACTCGCTCGTGCCCCCTTGCCCGGCCCAGCGGATGGCGACCCGCACGACGGCATCATCGTCCTGCGCGGCACCGATGACGGCGCCCGCTCCGTCGATGATCGTCGCGTTCGCGAGCACGCCGATCCCCGCGCCGAGCCCCGCCGACAGCGCCACGACGCCCGCGGTCGCGAGCAGCAATGACTGGCGGCTGCGCAGTCTGCGGACAAGCATCATGAGCGCGGGGTGCTCGCCGTCGCCACCGAGAAACCGCTCATCGGACGAGGCTATCAGCGACGAGAATTGCTCGACCAGGGCGCGCGGGAGGGCCCGCGACGCTCACGTCGACTCTCACCGCTCGGCGACGTACTCGGCGAGGTGCTGCCCCGTGAGCGTCGAGCGGGCGGCGACGAGATCGGCGGGCGTGCCCTCGAAGACGACGCGGCCGCCGTCGTGGCCCGCGCCCGGCCCGAGGTCGATGATCCAGTCGGCGTGCGCCATGACGGCCTGGTGGTGCTCGATGACGATGACCGACTTGCCGCTGTCGACGAGTCGGTCGAGCAGGCCGAGCAGGTTCTCGACGTCGGCGAGATGCAGGCCGGTCGTCGGTTCGTCGAGCACGAAGACCGCGCCCTTGTCGCCCATCTGCGTGGCGAGCTTCAGCCGCTGCCGTTCGCCGCCCGACAGCGTGGTGAGCGGCTGGCCGAGCGTCACGTACCCCAGCCCGACATCCACGAGGCGCGCGAGGATGGCGTGCGCGGCCGGCAGCGTCGCATCACCCGCGGCGAAGAACTGCTCCGCCTCGGAGACGGGCATCGTCAGCACCTCGCTGATGTTCTTGCCGCCGAGGGTGTACTCGAGCACGCTCGCCTGAAAGCGCCGACCCTCGCACTCCTCGCAGACGGTCGACACTGTGGCCATGGGCCCGAGGTCGGTGAAGATGAGACCGTTGCCGTTGCACGCGGGGCACGCGCCCTCAGAGTTGGCGCTGAACAGCGCGGGCTTCACCCCGTTGGCCTTGGCGAAGGCGCTGCGAATCGGATCGAGCAGGCCCGTGTAGGTCGCGGGGTTGCTGCGCCGGGATCCTCGAATGGCACCCTGGTCGATCGCCACGACTCCGTCGCGGTGTGCGACCGAACCGTGGATGAGCGAGCTCTTGCCCGAGCCCGCGACACCCGTGACGACGACGAGCACCCCGAGCGGAACATCCACGTCGATGTTCTGCAGGTTGTGCGACGAGGCGCCGCGCACCTCGAGAAGGCCCGTGGATGCCCGCACCGCACTCTTGAGCCGTGCGCGATCGTCGAGGTGCCGCCCCGTGAGAGTGCCGCTCGCCCGAAGCCCCTCGAGGGTGCCCTCGAACACGATCTCGCCGCCGGCGGTTCCCGCGCCGGGGCCGAGGTCGACGATGTGGTCGGCGATCGCGATGGCCTCGGGCTTGTGCTCGACGACGAGCACGGTGTTGCCCTTGTCGCGCAATTGCAGCAGCAGCTCGTTCATGCGCTGGATGTCGTGCGGGTGCAGGCCGACGGTCGGTTCGTCGAAGACGTACGTGACGTCGGTGAGCGATGACCCGAGGTGCCGGATCATCTTGGTGCGCTGCGCCTCGCCTCCCGAGAGCGTGCCCGAGGGCCGGTCGAGCGAGAGGTAGCCGAGACCGATGGTGACGAACGAGTCGAGCAGGCGCCGGAGGTTGGCCATGAGCGGTGCGACCGAGGGCTCGTCGATCGTGGCCGCCCACGCGGCGAGGTCGCTGATCTGCATGGCGCACGCGTCGGCGATGCTGATCCCGTTGATCGTCGACGAGCGCGCGCCGGCGTTGAGGCGTGTGCCCTCGCACTCCGGGCACAGCGTGAACGTGACGGCGCGCTCGACGAAGGCGCGAATGTGGGGCTGCAGCGCATCCACGTCTTTCGACAGCATCGACTTCTGAATCTTGGGAACGAGGCCCTCGTAGGTCATGTTCATCTTCTCGATCTTGACCTTGACCGGCTCTTTGTAGAGGAAGTCATTGCGCTCGGCCTCGGTGAAGTCGCGAATGGGCTTCGCCGGGTCGAAGAACCCTGACTCGATGAAGATGCGCACCATCCAGCCGTCGACCGTGTAGCCGGGGATCGTGAGGGCGCCGTCGAGCAGCGACTTCGACTCGTCGAACAGTTGCGTGAGGTCGATGTCGTTCACGCGCCCCATGCCCTCGCACCGCGGGCACATGCCGCCGAGGTAGGTCTCGTTCTCGATGACCGTCGTCGCACCCGTGCTCGTCGTGCGGGTTCCACTCGTCTGACTCGACGGGATGTTGAACGAGAAGGCGTTGGGCGAGCCGATGTGCGGCTCGCCGAGCCGCGAGAACAGGATGCGCAGCATCGCATTGGCATCGGTCGCCGTGCCGACCGTCGAGCGCGAGTTGGCGCCCATGCGCTCCTGATCGACGATGATCGCCGTCGTGAGCCCGTCGAGGCTGTCGACGTCGGGCCGGGCGAGGCTCGGCATGAAGCCCTGCACGAACGAGCTGTAGGTCTCGTTGATCATGCGCTGCGACTCAGCCGCGATCGTGCCGAACACGAGGCTCGACTTGCCCGAGCCCGAGACGCCCGTGAAGACGGTGAGCCGCCGTTTGGGCAGGTCGACGCTGACGTTCTTGAGGTTGTTCTCGTTCGCACCCTCGACGCGGATGATGTCGTGGCGGTCGGCGGGGTGCTGGTCGGCGGGGTGCGGCGTGCTCGTCATGAGCACAGTCTGGTGGCTCGGGGCGACACCATGCGAGGGCGGTCGCGCGCAGGTGCATGGGGCAGGATCGACCCGTGACCACCTCCGCCTCGCCCGATGTCGACGCTGTCGTTGTCGGCGCGGGGCCGAACGGACTCGTCGCCGCCGTGCGGCTCGCTGAGGCGGGCCTGCGGGTGCTCGTGCTCGAGGCGGCTGAGCACCCCGGCGGCGGGCTGCGCAGTGCCGAGCTGACGCTGCCCGGGTTCGTGCACGACCTCGGCGCGACCGTGCACGCCCTCGGCCTCGCCTCGCCGGCGATCCGGGCGCTCGACCTGCAGGCTGATCGTGATGGGCACAGCGGTCTTGAGCTCGTGCATCCGCCCACCCCGCTCGGCCACGCGATCGACGCGGGCCGCTCGGCGCTGCTGCACCGCTCGATCGACGCGACGGCCGAGGGCCTCGGCCGCGACGGGCGCGCCTGGCGCGGGATGCTCGCGCGCCTCTCCACGAATTGGCCGGGCCTCGCCGCCTCGGTGCTCGACCCGACCCGACTGCCGCCGCACGATCTGGGCGCGCTGCTCGGCTTCGGGGCGCGGGGGCTCTGGCCGGCGTCGCTCGTCGAGCGCACCGTCTTTCGCGACGAGCCGGCCCGCGCGCTGTTCGCGGGCCTCGCCGCCCATGCGGCCGTGCCGCTCGGGCAGCCGCTGACGACGGGCATCGGGCTCATGCTCGGCGGCCTCGCGCACGGGGTCGGCTGGCCCGTCGCCCGCGGCGGCTCGCAGTCGGTCGCCCACGCGCTCGTCGCTCGCCTGCTCGCGCTCGGCGGCGAGCTGCGCACGGGTCACCGCGTCACGTCGCTCGCCGAGCTGCCGAGCGCGAGCATCGTCGTGCTCGACCTCACCCCTCGGCAGGTGCGCGCGATCGCGGGCGACGCCTTGCCCGCGCGCTACGCCCGCCGCCTCGACCGCTGGCGGTACGGCGCCGGGGCGTTCAAGGTCGACTGGGCGCTCGACGGCCCCGTGCCGTGGGCCGACCCCGCGCTCGCCGGCGCCGGAACCGTGCACATCGGCACGGCCGAGCAGGTGGCTCGCACCGAGCGCGAGGCCGCGCGCGCCCGGCACGTCGACGACCCCTGGGTGCTCGCCGTGCAGGCGACGGTCGCCGACCCCACGCGCGCGCCCGCCGGCAAGCACACGCTGTGGGCCTACTGCCGGGTGCCCAATGGCTCGACCGTGGATGCTCTGCCCGCGATCGAGGCCCAACTCGAGCGCGTCGCCCCGGGGTTCCGCGAGCGCGTGCTCGGGCGGCACGTCATGGGCCCGGCCGCCCTCGAGGCGTGGAACGCCAACCTGGTCGGCGGCGACATCGGCGGCGGCGCGACCGACTGGCGGCAGCTCGCCGCCCGGCCCTCGCTCTCGCTTACGCCCTGGGCCACGCCCGTGCCGGGGCTGTACCTGTGCTCGTCGTCGACGCTTCCGGGCGGTGGGGTGCACGGCATGGGCGGCTGGAATGCGGCGGGTGCCGCGCTCGCCCGGCTGACCTAGGCGACCGAGTCCCACCAGCGCAGTACGCGGAGTGACAAGAAGGTCAGCCACGGCGACGGCGCGCCGACGGGCACGTCGAGCTCGAACCAGACGCGGCCCGGGTGGCGGCGCTCTTGCAGCCAGCTGCCGTCGGGCTGCTGGGCGGCACGAATGATCCCGATCGCGTCAGATGCCCGGTCATCGGGCGCGGTGCCCTCGAGCAGTGAGGCGCGTCGTAGGTAGTCCATGACGTTGAGGGCGCTGTAGACGTGGCGGAACGGGTAGCCGAAGTGCGTGGCCCAGGGCGCCACGAGCTCGCCGGTCGACTCTCGGTAGAGCATCCGTCGCCGCAGCAGGTAGTCGTGCGCCGCATGTCGCGCCGGGCGCAAACGGGTGTCGCCCGTGCGCTCCTCCCACTCCAGGATGCCCTTCAGCGCGTTGAGCGTCGAGTGGAAGCTCGACCGCACCGAGCCCTGGACCCACTCGCAGTTCCAGCCGCCCTCGGCCATCTGGTGCTCGGCGAACCACGTGGCGATCGCATCGACGTCGGCGCCGAGCCAGGGGCCGTTGGCGAGGGTGAAGCCGTTGATGCACGCGTCGACCTCGCCGCCCCAGTAGGGCAGGTCGTCGTACTCCCAGCGCGCGTTCGCGGCGAGCTTCTCGGCCGTGCCGGCGAGCGCCGCGGCGTCGAGGCCGAACTCGCGCAGGGTGTTCAGGGTCCAGGTGGTGGCGGTCCACGGCTGGCCCTCCTGGGCTTCCTCGCTGTCCCAGTCGAACCCCGCGGGGAAGTACGCGCCACCCGCCCACTGGCCGTCGGCATCCTGATGCGCCAGGAGCGCGGCGCCCATGCCCTCGGTGGCGACGCGGGCGCGAGTCGCCTGCCACACGTGCTCGGGCTCATCGGCCAGGTCGCGCTCGACCTGCCAGCGCAGGGCCGGGTCGGTGTCGAGCAGCCACTGCAACACGACCGAGTCGATCGGGGTGGGGTCGTTTGCCATGCCGCGAGCGTAGTGCGCCGCGCTACCGTGCGCTTTTTCTCAACGACTCTGTCACGTCGAGGTGTCTTGGTGAGCGAGTTGCCAGATGATGTCGATCTCACGGAACTCGTGTTCGTAGCAGCGTTGGTCTACCCCGCTGTCGACAGCCTCAGCGGGAATTCCGAACTGATAGCTTTCGTTCTTCTCGCCGTTGAGCACGAGGGCGTAGCCCTCAGCCGCTAGGCACGAGCGGTATCGGGAAAACCCCGACTCGTACTCATCCGAGCTAATGACACCATCGGCAACTGCTGTGGCTTGATCGTCAGACATCCATTCTGGCGTCGACGTTCCCACCGGAGCCGGACCCGCACACGCAACAAGCGCAGCCCCCACCGCGACACCGATAGCTGCCCACGTCACCCCTATCCGCATCTGTCTGCTCCTCGGGCTCATGGGGTCGAGAGCTCTCAGTCGGTCTCTTGCGGTGCGGCGTGCCGTCGATGCAGAGGGCCAACATAGGCGTCAAGCACGAGAAGAGTCACGACCACGAGTGCACCGATGACGGTCACCATAATGCCTATCGGGACGAGGTCAACCGTGTAGCCCGTCTCCGTATCGACATCGAAGTCTGACGCCACCCACACGACTGTCTGCCGAGTGGCCAAGAGCACGCTGCCCACAAGAAGGGCTACCGCCCCTACACCCCACAGCGCCCAGTAACTGAAGCGTGCACGGGCGGGGACCGAAGTATTCGTCGACATGGGCTGTAGTCAACCAGGAGGAAAGGCTCAGCGACACGAACTCGCCGAACTCAATGCGCGGATGCCGCCAGGTCAGTCAGCAAGTACTGCTCGAGCTTGAGCCACTTCGGTGGCCGCTGGGTGCCCTCCGGCAACAGCGCGAACGCCGTGGCCTCGTCGATGAGCCGCGGTTTCGTCACGACCACCTCAGTGCCTCCGGTGCGCAGCCGCGCCGACCCGGCGGCCAGTACGTTGCGCACCCAGTCGGAGTTCACGCCGTAGACCGGCACGAAGAGGTAGCCACCGTCGACAGCGTGCGCATCGAGAGGGGTCTGGTACTCACGACCCGACCTGCGCCCGACGTGAATGATCACGGGGCGCTCGCCCTTCGCGAGCTCGCGCGGATTGAAGGTCCACTTGTTCATGCGGGCCCACCATCGCGGCATCGGCATGGCTCGAACCCTATCGCCGAGACCGCTGTTCACGCGAGCGTGCGGCGACGGCTCGTCGAGCGATGTGAGAGCAGAGCGGGAGACGGTGGACCTGAGGGGATTCGAACCCCTGACCTCCTCGATGCGAACGAGGCGCGCTACCAACTGCGCCACAGGCCCGTGGTGCGTCGACCACATTACCATTCACGCGCGGGGCGCTCGACCGGGTGCCTCGCGGGCTCAGCCGGCGGCGCGACGGCGCTCGAGCACCTCGTCGAGGTCGGGCGCGCGCGTCGGCAGCCCGTCGACGAGGCCCATGCCGGCGAACCGGCTCGCGGCGGGTTGGGCGACCTCGGGCGACTTCGACTCCGAGGTGATGGAAGCCGCGGCGACGTCGAGGGATGCCGCGCGGGCTGCCGCCCGCTGCGCCCGCTCAGCCTCGGCGGCGGCAGCGGCGAGCGCGGCCGCGTGGTCGAGAGCCGGAGCCGCGGCCCCGGTCGGCACGACCGGCGCGCTGAGGTAGCTCGGCTTGGGCAGCGGCACGGGCGTCCACTCGCGGCGCGCGACCGCGGGAGCCCGACGCACCGGAGGTGCCAGATCGACGAACTCGGGGGCGGCGACACCCGCGACGGGAGCCGTGCGGCGGCGCTGCGCGCGCGCGAGGCCCGTGAGCAGCATCCCGCCGCTGATGGCGACGAAGGCTGCGAAACCGGCCCAGGCCCACGCTCCGAGAGCCACGGCAACGCCGATGCCGACGAGAGCGAGCAGGGTTGTGAGCGAGGTGAGGGCGCGCGACCGACGCAGCCGGCGCTGGCCGACGCGCGCGGCATCCATCTCGGCCATGAGGCCCGGCGCCGACTCGGTGAGTCGCGCCCGCAGGGCCCGCTGCGCGGCGGCCTCGCGCGCGCGTTCGATCGCCGCGAGCTCGCGCTGCCGGGCGGCGAGTGAGCGCTGCTGCGCCGCGACGTCGCGCGCCGTCAGCTCGGCGCGCACCGACTCGGGCACCTCGGCCGCGTGCGCCATGATGCGCAACGTCTGCTGCAGGCGGATGGCGTTGCGCTCGGTCGCGAGGTACTCGCGGCGGCGGCGCCACATCGGCACGAGGTAGAGCAGCCACAGCCCAGCGGCGATCGCGATGAGGATCGCCGTGCCGCCGCCCGTGGACTCCATGCGGCAAAGGTACGATTCACGAGCCGATGCGGTCGGCAGGTCGGCGGAGTGTTGGCAGACCGGAGGCCGCATCCCCCTTCCCCCACCCCCTCTCAAAGGACACCATGTCGTCGACCCCTGCCCCCGCGCCCGCCGAAGCCGCCGCTGCACCCGCGGAGAAGACCGGCCTGCGCGCCTTCTTCGGCAACGCCGAGCTGCTCATCGTCATCCTGCTCGGCATCGTCTCGGTCGCCACCGCCTGGGTGTCGTTCCAGGCGGCGCTCTACGACGGCCAGACTGCCAAGTCGCTCTCGCTCTCGCAGAGCGCGACAGCCGAGGCCGAGTCGCTCTACCTCGAAGGCAACCAGGAGTACGTGCAGGATGCGCAGACCCTCGCCCGCCTGACCGAGCTGCAGGCACAGATCGACGCGGGCGACCCCGTCGCCGCCCAGGTCTACGACGCCCTGTTCTTCGTCGCCGTGAGCGAGCACTTCGGTGCCGCGATCGAGCGCACCGACGCGATCAACGCCGCCGACACCGAGTTCTACACGAGCCCGCTCGACGACGAGGAGTACCAGAACGTGCTGTTCGGCGCCTACGGCGAGAAGAGCGAGGAGGCCGTCGAACTGACGAAGCAGGCCGACGAGCTCGATGCTCGCGGCGACTGGCTCACGCTCACGACCGTGCTCATGGCCATCTCGCTGTTCCTGCTCGGTGTCGCCGCCGTCGTGCGCGCGCGCCGCGTGCAGTACGCGCTCATCGTCATCGGCTCGGCGATCTTCGTGTTCGCCGCCGCCATCATGCTGACGATCCCCGTCACCTGGGTCTGAGGTCCGCCGATCACCGCACGGGCGGCAGGCTGATGCCCCGGCGTGCGGCGATGACATCCAGCTCAGGGATGCTCGCCGCACCCGGGGGAACCCGCCCCGCCTTCCAGCGCTGCAGCACGCCCTGCGGCACCTCTTCGACCGTGAGCGCGAAGCAGAAGTGGTCGCGCCAGTCGCCGTTGATGTGGATGTAGCGCCGCCGAAGCCCCTCGTACCGGAACCCGAGCTTCTCGACGACCCGCAGGCTGGGCGCGTTCTCGGGACGGATGCAGATCTCCATTCGGTGAAGTCCGACGGTGAAGAACACGTGGTCGGTGGCGAGCGCGACAGCCGTGGGCGTGAGCCCGCGCCCGGCGAACCCCGCCCCCACCCAGTAGCCGATCGTCGCCGAGGCGAGCGAGCCGTAGGTCATGCCGCTCACGTTGAGCTGGCCCGCGAGTCGACCGTCCGTCTCGATGATGAACGGCAGGCCGGTTCCCGCGCGCGCGGCGCTCAACAGGCTGCGGATGCTCCCCCGCGTATCCCAGTGCAGGGGCGCCGACGGGCTGGTCGCCTCCCACGGCCGCAGCCAGCTGCGGCTCTCAATCAGCTCCGACTCGAGCGCGCGCGCGTCGCGCACCCGGATGGGACGCAGCACCGTCGCGCCATCGCGCAGCGTGGGGATGATCGATGCCACGCCTCAGTCTAAGCGCGCGGCGAATTCCTTCAGCCAGGGGCGCAGCTCGGGCCCGAGGTCGTCGCGGTCGACAGCGAGCTGCACGATCGCCTTGATGTAGTCGAGGCGATCACCCGTGTCGTACCGGCGGCCGCGGAACACGACGCCGTAGACGCCGCCGTTCTCGGGCTGCTGGGCGAGCTCGAGCAGGGCATCCGTCAATTGGATCTCGCCGCCCTTGCCCGGCGCCGTGTGCTCGAGGATGTCGAAGATCTCGGGCCGCAGCACGTACCGGCCGATCACGGCGTAGTTCGAGGGCGCCGTGCCGGGCGCGGGCTTCTCGACCAGGTCGACGACCTTCACGACGTCGGGGTCGTCGGTCGGCTCGATCGTGGCGACGCCGTAGAGGTGCGCTTGCGCGGGATCGACCTCGAGCAGGGCGATGACGCTCGTGTTGTGCGACTCGTGCACGTCGATCATGCGCTCGAGCAGCGGATCGCGCGGGTCGATGATGTCGTCGCCGAGCAGCACCGCGAAGGCCTGACGCCCCACATGCATGTGGGCGCGCAGCACGGCGTGGCCGAGGCCGAGCGGATCGCCCTGCCGCACGTAGTGCATGTCGGCGAGGCCCGTGGAGTACTCGACCTTGGCGAGCTTCTCGGTGTCGCCCTTAGCCTCGAGCGTCGCCTCGAGCTCGCCGACGCGGTCGAAGTGGTTCTCGAGCGCATTCTTGTTGCGCCCCGTGATCATGAGCACGTCGGTGAGGCCCGCGCCGACCGCCTCTTCGACGACGTACTGGATGGCGGGCTTGTCGACCACCGGCAGCATCTCTTTCGGCATCGCCTTCGTGGCGGGCAGGAACCGGGTGCCGAGTCCCGCAGCGGGGATCACGGCCTTGCTGATGCGCGGGGTCATGGGCTCAGCGTATCGGGGAGGCCGTTTCGAGCCCCGGGCTTGCCACAGCCGTAGCATGGCGGTATGCCCTCCGAGCCCGACGGCGACGCGATCGCGACCAAGCGCGCCCTGCGCGCCGAACTGCGCGGTCGGCGGCGCATCCGGCCGCAGCACGAGCGCGAGGCGGCGACCGAGGCGCTCACGACCCAGCTCATCGCCCTCACGTCGACGCTCGGGCCGCGCTCGCTCGCCTGCTACCTCGCGACGCCCGACGAGCCCGAGACGCGCCCGTTCCTCGCCTGGGCGTGCGCGCAGGGCATCCGCGTGCTGCTGCCCGTCTCGCGCGACGACGGGCTGCTCGACTGGGCGCCGTACGACGCCGCCGACGAGCGGCTCGACGTGATCGGCATGCCCGTGCCGACGACCGAGCTGCTCGGGCCGATCGCCGTCAACGACGTCGGGCTCATCCTCGTTCCCGCCGCCGCGGTCGACCGATCGGGCATGCGCATGGGCTGGGGGCGCGGCTACTTCGACAAGACGCTCGGCTCGATGGACCGCCGCCCGCCCGTGTTCGCAATCGTGTTCGACGGCGAGCTCGTCGACGAGCTGCCGCGCGAACGCCACGACCAGGGGGTTGACGGCGCAGTGACCCCGAGCGGCATCACGCGCTTCACCGCCTGACCGCGGTTCGGGGGGATGCTCGGCCCGCCGTATCCTGGAGGGTGGAGGTCTTTCATGCCCACGTACTCGTACCGCTGCACGGAGTGCTCGACCGCGTTCGACATTCAGCAGGCCTTCACCGACGACTCGCTCACCGAGTGCCCGACCTGCCAGGGTCGGCTGCGCAAGGTGTTCTCGGCGGTCGGCGTGACCTTCAACGGCTCGGGGTTCTACCGCACCGACAGCCGCTCCACGACGAGCTCGACCGACTCGGGGTCATCGTCGGGGTCTGCTGCCCCCGCGAGCACCCCGGCCCCCGCGGCCACTCCCGCCGCCAGCTAGACGCGTTCGGTCGCTAGCATCGGGGCATGCTCAAAGGTTTTCGTGAATTCATCCTGCGCGGCAACGTCATCGACCTCGCCGTCGCCGTCGTCATCGGGGCGGCCTTCACCGGAGTCGTGAATGCCATCGTCACGGCCGTCATCAACCCCGCAATCGGGGCGCTCTTCAACGCCGCCACGCTCGAGAAGGCCCTGCCGGTCGTCATTCCGACGGTCTCGGGCGACGAGGCCGTGCTCTACTTCGGCGCGGTCATCGGCGCGGTTCTCAACTTCCTCATCGTCGCCGCGGTCGTCTACTTCGCGCTCGTCGCGCCCGTGAACCACCTGCGGCGCCGTGCCGAGCAGCGCCGCCTGGCCGGTCAGCCCGCCGACGAAGCGGCGCCGCCGACCGAGCTCGAGCTGCTCGCCGAGATTCGCGACCTGCTCGCGAAGCGCGACGCAGCACCGCCCGCGGCGTAGAGCCGCGCAACGTTGCCGCCCGCGGGCGGCGACGTCAGTAGTGCGGCGACGTCAGTAGTGCGGCGGCTTCTCGGCCGTGAGGCGCTCGTCGTTCTCGTCGAGCCGATGCCGTGCGGGTTCGGGGCTCGGAGCGGGATCCGACCCGGGCGGTGGAGGCGTCGTGGCCCGGCGCGCCCCGCGGGCGCGGCCGCTCGGGGCGCGCCCCGCATCCACCTCGTTCATGCCCTCCAGGGTACGCGAGCGCGCGGCGGGGTCAGCGGGTGATGGCGAGCTCGTCGGTGGGGTGATCGGAGCCGCGGCCCAGCACCGGACCCGTGCCGGCGGGCGCTGAGGGCGCACCGCCCGCGAGGGCGACAACGCGGTCAGCCACCGCTTCGGGGTCGCTGAACAGCTCGAACACGTGCACGCGTGCATAGTGCCAGCCGAGGCGGCGCAGCAGGTCGGGCCGCAGGCGCAGCGACTCGCGCAGGCTGAGGTGCCCGAGCGCCGCATCCGTCTCGATCGCGACGCAGTAGCCGCCGCGGCTCGCCACGAGCGGCAGCTTGCCGCGGTGCCCGAGCGCCACGGTCATGCCGCGGGCCTCGAGGCGACGAGCCAGGTCGATGAGCATAGGGTCGCTGTCGTCGGGCAGCTCGACCGCGGTGCGGCGCGCCTCGATGTCGGCGAACAGGTCGGCGAGCGCGCGGGCGCCGTGCGAGAGCCGGTCGTCGTCGAGATCGCTCGGGCGGATGCAGCTGACGATGCGCACGTAGCGCCGCGCCCGCGTCATCGCGACGGCGAGCAGACGGTCGCCGCCCGCGCGCCCGAGCGAGCCGAACTCGCTCAGCACGCGGCCGTGCGGGGTGCGGCCGAAGCCGATCGAGAAGATGACGCGGTCGCGCGACTGCGCCACCGACTGCTCGATCGTGAGCACCGCGAAGGGCTCGGGGCGGTCGCCGAGCAGCACGTCGTGCAGATCGGGCCGGTGCGTGAGCGCCTCGAGCACCGCGGTGTGCACGCGCGCGGCGTGCTTGGCGCTCGCCGTGACGACCATGAGCGACTCGTTCGGCCGCGCGGTGGCGTGCTCGATCACGAGGTCGACGGTGCGGCGTACTTCGACGTCGACGCTCTCGATCGCGCCCGTGTCGTCGTCGGGCATGCCGTGACCGTCGTCGAGGTAGTCGACCGCGATCGAGGGATGCCCGAGGAACGACCCGGCCCACGGCAGCGACTCGATGCGGCCGGCGTAGAACCTCCGGTTCACGAGCTCGGCGAGGTCTTCACCGCCGGCGCGGTACGAGCGCGTGAGGGAGAGCGCGGGCAGCAGCTCGCTCAACTGGAAGAGGGCGGATGCGGCGTGCCGGGCATCCACATCGCCGTCATCGACGGGGTCGCCGACCGCGATCGCGAACGGCGCGGGAGCCTGAGTCACCGGATCGCCCACGGCGACGACCTGGCGGGCACGGCGCACCGAGCCGGCGACCTCGGCGACCGTGACGGCGCCCGCGTCGAGCAGCAGCACGGTGTCGAAAGGAATCTCGTCGCTGATCTCGTGCACGTCGTAGGGCGAGGCGAGCCACACGGGCGCGATCGGGCGGCTCAAGTGCGGGGCCTCGCGCTGCAACTGCATCGAGGTGATCGAGCCGCTCTTGAGCAGGGCCTTGAGCGCCGCGGCCTCGTCGGGCCAGTCGGTGATGCCGATGGACCAGTTCTCGGCGAGCTGCCACGCGAGCAGCTGCGCGCTGCCCGCCGCGTGCGCCTCGTCGACGAGCCGGAAGTCGGCCTCGAGGCGGTCGAGCACGCTCGGCTCGGCGCCGAGCAGAGCACGATCGTGCTGCAGCAGGCTGTCGAGCGCCGAGCGCCACCAGGCGAGCTCGAGCTCGGCCGCGACCTGCGACTGCGGCACGTGCCGCGCGGCGAGGTCGCTCAGCAGCGGCCCGACATCCCAGCGCTCGAGCCGCTCGAGCAGGGCGGTGCGCTCCTGCAGGTTGGCGAGCACGTCGCTCTCGGCGGCGAGACCCTCGAGCAGGGCGTGCAGCTCGGCCAGCGGGCGGTGGGCGAGCTGCTGGTCACGGCTGTGGTGGCCGAGCGGAGCATCCAGCGCCTCGAGATCCTGCTCCACCTGCTGGTAGGCGACGGCCACATCGGCGATGCCGACGGGCACGGTCGGCGTGAGCCCCGTGGGTACGAAGCGCTGCCACAGCACGCGCTGCTGCTGGATGCGCACGAGCGCCTCGTGCAGGTCGCTGACGGCGACGCCCGGCCGCAGGTACTCCTTGGCGAGGCCCTTCAGTCGTCGACGGGTGGCCGCGGGCATCGTGCTCGCCTCGCGACGCGGGGCCGTGGCGGCGATGAGCTCGCTGAGCGAGCGGTCGAACACGGCTGGCTGGAACTTGTCGAGCGTGTCGCGCAGGTCAGAGAGCAGGCGCAAGTACACGCCGAGCTCGGCGATCGTCTCGAAGGGGCGCATCGGGGTCGCGCCGATGAGGGCACGACCGCGCTCGACGAGGCGCGGGACGAGCTCGTGGTGCAGGCGGCGGGCGCGCTCCTGCGCGTGCGCGGCGTCGTCGCCCGTCGTGAAGCGCGCGCCGTACCAGGGTGAATCGCCCGGGCCGTAGCTGAACTGGCCGAGCTCCGCGGCATGCACCATGGCGGCCGCGGCCTCGCTGCGGTCGGCGGCGAGCAGCTCGACGGCCGCACGGCTAAGGCGCGCGCGCGTCGTCGGCGGCGTCGGCAGCAGCTGCAGCCGGCTGAGCTCGGCGATGCAGTCGAGCACGCTGATGCCAAGCTCGGCGTCGGGGCGCCCGAGCGCTTCGCGGTAGTCGACGAGCACCGTGCGCAGGCGCACGAGGGCGTCATTGACGTCGGCGACGCGCGGGCGCTGCGCCTTCTCGTTGCGGCCGATCGCCCGGATGAGGTCGCGTCGCAGCGTCGCCGCGGCGACAGCCGTGGCGGGCAGCCCGATGTCGACGAAGCGCTGCGCGATCGTGCGCAGTGTCGCGCGCCGCGGGCTCACGACGAGCACGCGCTTGTTCTGCGCCACGAGCGCGCCGAGCGCGTTGACCACCGTCTGCGTGCCGCCCGTGCCGGGCAGGGTCTTGACCACGATCGAGTTGCCGGCCGCGATGCTCGCGATCACCTGCTCTTGCTCGGCATCGGCGTCGAGCAGCAGCAGGTCGGTCTCGGGCGGGCGCTGATCGGCGGGCATCGCCTCCACCGGCGACTGGCCCTCCTGCACCGCCCAGCGCGCGCTCGTATTGCCCGCGAGCGCGTCGAGCACGGGGTGCGCGAGGTCGTGGGCGTCGGCCACCATCGCGGGGCCGACCTCGGCGAACGTGCTGACGACGAGGCGTGGGCTGATCGTGAAGCCCTCGAGGTGCGCGGTGAGCCCGCGCAGGCGATCGAGCGGCGGGTTGGGCTTGAAGGCCTCGCCGTCGTGGGCGAGGGCGACGAAGGCGTCTTCGTCGAGGTGCAGCGAGAACTGGGCGGCGAGCGCCCGCACCAGGGCCGGGTTGACGCCGACGCGTCCGGTGAGCGTGAGCTCCACATCCCGACCCCGACGCCGCAGGCGCAAGGGGCGCAGCAGCAGCGGGGCGCAGTGATCGACGCCGTCGTGCTGCCAGGCCACGAGACCGATGCCGAGGGCGACGGCGTCGATGCCGCGCACGCTCGCGAGCTCGACCCCGAGGTCGGCGATGCGCTCGGCCGCGACGCGCGCCTGCCGCAGGGCGACGTCGTCGCGCACGAGGTTGCTGAGCAGGGTCGGGCTGCCCGCGATGAAGCGTGCGAGCCCGCCCGGGTGGCTCGTGCCGAGCTCGATGCGACCGCGCGGGTCGTCGGTGAAATGCAGCAGCGTGCTCGCCCCGCCGACGCGCGCGAGTTCGACCCGCCAGCGGTCCCAGATGGGGGCGGCGACGTTCATCGGCACGACCCGGGGGTCGTCGAACCGCACCGACGAGGCATCGAGCGGGTTCTCACCGCTCGCCTCGCCGGCGTCGATCTCATGATCGTCGTATCGGTCGGCGCGCCACACGCGGCCACTGTATGTCTGGCGGGCCGGAGTTCTGGGGATTTGGCCCGGTCTGCCGCGGTTTCGAGCGCGACACGACGGCGGACGGTCACGACTCGTGCCGCTCGTCGTTCGCCGTTCAGGAAGCGCGGCGGGCAGGACCGGTTCGGGGCGTGGTGCGCCGCGTGTCGCGCGCGGTGGCGTCAATCTTCCTGAACCAGCAGCAGTGCGCGGCTCTCTAGAATCGGTGCGTGGAGCTCGTGGGCGGTCTCGTGTCGGCGATCGTCGCCGCGGGCACGACCGTGCTCGTCGTCGTCGCTGCTGTGCTCATCGGCGGCATCGTCGTCGTCGCGCGGCGCCGCGGCCGCTCGGGCCGGCTCGTGAAGGCCCCCGACGACATCCGCCGCCGCGCCGGCTCGGCCCTCGTGCGGGCCGACGACCGCATCGGCGAGGGCGAGGCCGACGTCGAGTTCGCGATCGCCCAGTTCGGCGAGCGCGCCGCGCAGGATTACCGCGGTGCCGTGCGTCGGGCCCGCGCCGACCGCGACGAGATCTTCCGGCTGCACCGGCTCATCGACGCCGAGCCCGAGGCGGGGCTCGCGAACCGCGAGCGCGCCGACCGCATCGTCATGCTCGCCGACCGCATCGAGCGCGGCCTGGGCGAGCAGGCGGCAGCCTTCCGCGACCGCCGCTCGCTCGAATCGACCGCGCCCGACCGCCTCGACCGGCTGCGCTCACGCATCGCGGAGGCGCGCGCCCGACTGACCGAGGCGACGCGGCAACGGGATGCCCTCCTCGCCCGGCACGCCCGCACCGCGCTCGGCGCCGCCGCCGACGCGCCCGAGCGCGCCACCCGCGAGCTCGATCGTGCCGAGGGCCTGGCGGCGGATGCTGTCCCGGGCAGCACGGCCCCCGCGAGCAGCGTCATGGCGACCATCAGCGAGGCCGAGCGGCTGCTGTTCTCGGCCGAGGAGGCGCTCGAGCAGGTGCCGGCCGCGGCCGCGCGGCTCGATGATGCAGGCGACGCTCTGCGCCGACTGCGCGACGACGCACGCGTGGCGCGCACCGAAGCGCTCGAGGCCGCCGGCGCCGCACCCGACGGCGACACGGGTGTCGCGATCACCGAGGCCGTGGCGCAGCTCGACCGCGCGGCGGACGCCGACCCGGCGGGAGCCGACGACCCCATCGAGCGGCTGGGGCAACTGCGCGCCGCGATGGACGCCGTCGAGGTGTCGCTCGCCTCGTCGCGCACGCAGGCGCAGCGCCTTGCGCACGCGCGCGAGGCGTACCACGCGGCGCGCGTGCAGGCCGAGGCGCAGGTGCTCGTCGCGCGCGACGCCGTCGGCTCGGGCGGCTCGGCGGGCGCGCGGGCACGACTGGAGGATGCGGTCGACGAGCTGCGAGCATCCCGCAGCATGCTCGACACCGACCCGGTCGGCGCGCTCGACGCCGTACGCCGCGCCCTCACGCATGCGCGCGACGCCGAGGTGCTCGCCCGCTACTGAGCGCTACTGAGCCTGCAGCCAGGCCAACACGGCGAGCACGCGGCGGTGGTCGCCGTCGGCGGCGTCGAGGCCGAGCTTGGCGAAGATCGCCGAGATGTGCTTCTCGACGGCGCCCACCCCGATGAACAGGGCCCCGGCGATCGCCCCGTTGGTGCGGCCCTGCGCCATGAGCTCGAGCACGTCGCGCTCGCGCGCCGTGAGCGACTGCAGCGGGTCGACGCGACGCGCCATGAGCTGCGTGATGACCTCGGGGTCGAGCACCGTGCCCCCCGCGGCGACCCGGTCGAGCGCATCCCGAACCTCGTCGAGCGAGACGACGCGGTCTTTCAGCAGGTAGCCCACGCCGCCGGTGCCGGCCGCGAGCAGCTCTTGCGCGTAGGCCACCTCGACGTACTGCGACAGCAGCAGGATCGCGATCGAGGGATGCCGCCGCCGCAGCTCGATCGCCGCGCGCACGCCCTCGTCGCGGAACGTCGGCGGCATGCGCACATCGAGCACGACGGCGTTCACCTCGAGCGACGGCACCGCCGCGAGCAGTGCCTCCGCGTCGCCGAACGCCCCGACCACCTCGACCCCGGCGTCGCGCAGCACGCGAACCAGCCCTTCGCGCAGCAGC
Organism: Microcella humidisoli; assembly: GCF_024362325.1. NCBI lineage: Bacteria > Bacillati > Actinomycetota > Actinomycetes > Micrococcales > Microbacteriaceae > Microcella > Microcella humidisoli. The sequence continues at coordinate 1,600,171 of NZ_CP101497.1, read as the reverse complement.
ACCGAATCATCGGCGACCGCGACGCGAAGGGCTGACATGCCCTCCAGATTAGGCACTCGGCTCGCTGCCGTCGGCAGGGGCGAGGGATGCGGAGCCCACGCCCGCGAGCGGCAGCGCCACCCGCACGGTGGTCGGGCCGCCGTCGGGGCTCGAGATCTCGAACGTTCCGCCCATGCCCGCCGCGCGGTCGCGCAGCCCCGCGAGGCCGTGCCCGACCGACTCGACCGCGCCGCCGACGCCGTCGTCGGTCACGGCGACGACGAGCGCGCCGTCGACGGTCGTGACGCTCAGCGTGATGGCGCTCGCCTGCGAGTGCTTGGCGGCGTTCGCGATGAGCTCGCTCGCCACGAAGTAGGCGTTGCGCGCCACCTCGTCGGGCAGGTTCGCGGTCGCGCCGAGCTCGGTCTCGAGCGTGACGGGGATGCTCGACCGCGTCGCGAGCGACTCGAGCGCGGCGAACAGCCCGCGGTCGAGCAGCAGCGGCGGCGCGAAACCGCGCGACAGGTTGCGCAGTTCGTCGAGCGCGTCCTGCGCCTGGCGCCGGGCATCCTGGATCAGACCGGCGGCCTCATCGGGGTTCTCGGCGAGGCGGCGCTCGGCGGCGGCGAGATCCATCTGCAGGCGGATGAGGCGCTGCTGCGGTCCGTCGTGGATGTCGCGCTCGATGCGGCGCAGGGCCGAGCCCTCGGCCGCGACGGCCGCCTGACGCGAGGTGAACAGGCTCGACACCTGCTGCTCCAGCTGCTCGTTGGTGAAGCGTCCGAGGAAGGGGCGGGCGATCGCCGCGTGCAGCCAGGTGAGGCCGCGCAGCACGTAGGGCAGGGTGACGAGGGCGATGACGCCGAGCACGATCGCCACGATCACGGCAACGGGCGCGAAGTTCTCGACCCACTCGTTCGGAATGACCCAGCTGCCGCCGTCGCGACCCTCGATGACCCAGCGGTCGAGGTCGAAGAAGGCGACGCGGATGGGGACGGCGATGCTCGCCGCGATGAGCGACAGCCACACGGTGACGACGATGAAGCTCAGCGTCGCGATGATCGGCGCGACGATGGCGCCGTGCAGCAGGCTCAGCCAGTAGCGACCGTTCGCGAGCGGTCGCAGCCAGCGCTTCCACCACACGATGCTCGGGTCGTTGGGCCACGCCGGTTCGGTGATCGGCGTCTCGCCCGACCAGCGCAGACGGATGACCTCGAAGGTTCCGGTGTAGCGCGCGAGCAGCAGGGTGAGGGCGAGCAGGTAGATGCCGACGATGACGATGAGCAGGCTCACGGCCGTCGAGACGAACGAGCTGAGCGCCACCGAGACGGTGATGGCGATCACGAAGGTCGGCAGCAGGTAGCCAAGAGCGCGCGGCACGCGGCGCCACAGGGCGCCGTAGCTCCAGCTGTCGGCGACGGCGGGCACCGCGGCGGGAGCCGGGGCTGCGGGGGCGGTGGTCATGGGATTCTCCTGAGGTCAGACTGCCACGGCGCACGGCGCGCCGGGGTGACTCCAGCCTCGCGATCGGCCGCGTGCGGCGGCATCCGAGCCACCCCCGAACCGTGCGGGGGCAATCCCCCGTGCCGGTGCCTCAGAGAGCTCAGGCTTCGAGGCGCAGCGCCACCACGGTCACGGCGATCGTCACGCTGATGGGCGCCTGCCACTCGAGCAGCACCTTCTCGACCTTCGCCCGGTCTTGGTGGAAGGCATTGGGCCCCATGAACACGGCGTCGAGAGCCTGCTCGACACTCAGCTGTACGCGCTGGCGCACCTCGACCGAGCTCACGAGGGTCGCATCGGGGATGCTCGCCGCGACCTCTTCCGCCTTGCCGGCCGGCACCTTCATGAGCTTGAGGCCGTGGCCCAGCTCGCGCATGTGGTCGGCGTGCGGCACGGCGAACACCGCGGTGCCGCCCGGCGCGAGGATGCGCCGCACCTCGCCCGCGGCGCCGGGCGCGAAGATGCGCAGCACCACGTCGACGCTCGCGTCGCGCAGGGGCACGCCCGTCCACACATCGGCGCTCACCCCGGCCAACCGCTCGTGCGCGCGGGCCGCGATGCGCACCGCCGGGGCCGAGGCGTCGAGGACGACGCCGTGCAGCTCAGGGCGGGCATCCAGAACCGAGGCCGCGTGCCAGCCGGTGCCGCCACCGAGGTCGGCGAGCCAGCCGCGCGCATCAGCCGGAACGGCCGCGAGCACGGCCGCGCGAATGTCGTCGTGGAAGCCTTCGGCCTGGAAGCGCTCACGCGCCTCGAGCATCTCGGGGGTGTCGCCCGTCGCCGGAGCACCCTTGCCCTTGTGGGCGGCGCGCAGGCTCAGGTAACCCTGGCGGGCCCGGTCGAAGTGGTGACGGTTGGCGCACGAGGCGCCGCCGTCGGCCGCGCTCAGCGGCTCGCCGCAGCTCGGGCACTGCAGGATGTCGAAGGCCGCGTCGAGGGTGCTCACGTGCGCAACCGTACAGGGCGGGGCGGCCGGCGCCGCCCTCGGTAGGCTGGCGACGGCGACTCCCGAGCTCGTTCGGCGGCCATCCTCCTCTGCGCGAAGGTCACTCCATGGCGGTCGTCTTCATCCTCATCAACGCGCTGTTCATCTCGGTGAGCAACGTCATGGGCGGGGTCGCAGCGCGCCGCTTCCCCATCGCGATCGTCGTCGCGATCGCTGGTCCGACGACGATCGTCATCGCGCTGCTGCTCGCCCTCGTCATGCCCGGCACGCCGAGCTGGCCCGGATTCTGGATCGGGTTCCTCGCCGGACTCTTCGGCGGAAGCGGCCTGCCCGTCGCCTATCGCGCCTTCGCGATCGGGCCCGTCGGCATCGCGGGCGCGGTGCTCGCCGTCGTCGGCACGGCGCTGCTCGTGCTCGTGGGCGTCATCACGGGCGACACGATCACCCCCCTGCGCGGGGCGGGGCTCGCCCTCGGGCTCGTCGCCATCCTGCTCGTCACCTACCGCCCGCCGGTCGACGGGGTGCGGCCGAGCCTGCGCGGGCCGCTGCTCGCCGCGGTCGCCGCCACGCTCTTCACGGGCTTCATCGTCACGATCAACTCCGCCCCCGCAGCTGACGGCCTGTGGCCGATCGTCGGCGCCCGCTTCGGCGTCACGACGATCGCCATGGTGCTGCTGGGGTGGATGCTGTGGCGCGAGGGCGCTCGCACCGTCGGCGCGCACGTCCGCACCCGGTACGTTCTCTTCCCGATGATCACGGGGGCCGCCGACATTCTCGGCAACCTGTTCCTCGTGCTCGCGCTGCAGACGGGCGACCTCGTGCTGCTCGCGATCCTCGCGCCTGCCGCCCCCGTCTTCACAGCGATCATCGGCCGCGTCTTCCTGCGCGAGCTCATGACGCGCTGGCAGGTGCTCGGGCTCGTCGTGGCCTCGGCCGCGCTCGTGCTCGCGTCGCTCTAGCCGCGGCGTCGAGCCACCAGGCGGGCGAGCACGCGCGCCCCGATGAGCACCTCGACCGCGGCGGCCGGGCGCAGCCAGCGCGAGCGCGGCACGTCGACCATGCCGCCTTTCGCGAAGCTGGCCACCGTCAGCCCCGCGACCGGGATCGCCCACGCCGCGAAGGTCGCGAGCTGCCATCCCCGGCTGCGCTCGTGCGTCACGGTGAACCAGGTCCAGAGCGCGGCGTCGGCGAGGTAGTCGCCCTGCGTGCCGAAGCGGGTGACCGTGCCCGTGCGGCGCGCGAGCTTGCCGTCGACGAAATCCGTGGCCAGCGCCAGAACCGGAACGGCCGACCCGAGTCGCGCCGCGGCGGCCGGCAGATTGGCTCGGGCGACCGTGAGCAGATTGGGCAGGCCCATCGTGCGGCGCTCTTCGAGCATCCCGAGATGCGTGACGGTCATGAGCCAGCTCGTGGCGACCCAGACACGGCCGTGCGGGTGCGCGAGCGCGGCCATGCCCGCGTGCACGGCGGTCGCCTCGGCGAGGGCGATAGGCCGCTTGCGGGCCTCGCGGATGCTGCGCAGCGTCGCGTCGGCGATGAACGCCCCGAGAGCGCGGCCCCCGAACCCGCCGCGGCGAAGCCCGCCGAGCAGCTCGTCGGTCGCGGCGCGCGAGTCGGCGCCGTCGAGGATGCGCGCGCGATGCCGATCGTTCCAACTCATCGCCCCACCCCCTCGCTCGTCACCCTATTCGGCGCGAGCGAGGCGATGGTGGCAGTCAGCGGCCGGTCGAGTCGGGCGCGCGGTCGACGTCGCCGCGCCAGGCGCCGGTCTCGAAGCCGTTCGTTTCGACGAGGTGCTTGAACTTCTTCAGGTCGCGGTCGATCTGGATGTCGTCGACCTGCAGCAGGGCTCCGATCTTCTCGACGATGCCCTGCGGGGTCCAGGTGAGCTGGAGGGTGATGCGGGTCGTGTCGGCCGCGAGGCGGTGGAACGTGACGACACCCGAGTGCTCCTCGCCGACGCTGGAGTTCCAGGCGATGCGCTCGTCGGGGTGCTGCTCGACGATCGTCGCCTCGAACTCGCGCGTAACGCCGGCGATCGAGACGGTCCAGTCGGTGAGGGTGTCGCTCTTCTGCACGATCGAGTCGACCCCCGACATGAACTGGGGGAAGCTCTCGAACTGAGTCCACTGGTTGTAGACGGTCGAGATGGGTGCGTCGATGTCGATGCTGGAATTCACGGTGGCCATAGTGGTCTCCCCTGTTCGGTCGGTGGTCAGCCACGCTATGGCTGCTGCTCGATCGCCCGTCAGGGGTTGACTTCACAGGGTCGCGGTCACGACCCGGGGGTTCGGCGCGCGTCGAGCGCGCGGGCGATGGTCTCGATCACGTCGAGCGGCAGGGGCTGTGCGTGCGGGAAGTGCACCGAGTCGGTCTTCGCGCGATACGGCCCGACCACTGCCTCGAAGGCCTCGTCACCCCGGTAGATCGGGTACAACGCGAGGTGCTTCGTCCAGTTCGCATAGTGCAGGCCGTGGCGCGCGTCGATCATGACGGCGGGCATCCCGTACCGGAACGCCTCGGTGCCGCCCGGCACGCAGCGCCGCAGCGTCTCGCGCACGGCGAGCAGGCGCTCGCGCGCGGCCTCGGGCGCTGCCGCGATGTAGTCGTCGATCTCGCTCATGCGCTCATCCAACACCCCGGCGGAGCTCAGCGGGCGGCGGCGACTCGGGCGAGGGCAATGCGGTCGGCGGCGTCCAGCGGTGTAATGCCCTCTGCCTCGGCCGTCGCGAGCACCTCAGCGAGGGTGCCGCCGATGCCGCGCAGCCGCGCGTCGACGGTCTCGGGAGTCTCGCCGCGCTCGGTGAGAGCGAGGTGAATCACTCCCCCGGCGTTGACGACATAGTCGGGGGCGTACAGGATGCCCCGCGCGGCGAGCGCGTCGGCCCCACTGCGCTCGGCCAGCGGGTTGTTGGCCGGCCCGCAGACGGCGCGCACGGGCAGCTGCGCGATCACGGGCGCGGTCAGGATTCCGCCGAGGCCCGCCGGCACGAACACGTCGGCGGGCGTCGACACCGCGTCGGCCGCGTCGATCCAGGTCGCGCCGAGCTGGTCGGCGATCGCGAGGGCGCTCGGGTTGATGTCGGTGACGGTGAGCACGGCCCCCGCCTCGGCGAGGCGCCGCGCGAGGCGCGAGCCCACCTGCCCGAGTCCCGAGATCACGAACGACCGGCCTTCGACCGAGGCCGAGCCGAACACCGCGAACAGCACCTGCTCGATCGAGGCGAACACGCCGAGCGCCGTACCGGCGGCCGGTTCCCCCGCGCCGCCATCGGCGGCGGGCAGGCCGACGACGTGCTGGGTCCGCTCGCGCACGATCAGCATGTCGTGCTCGGTGACTCCCACGTCTTCGGTCGTGATGTACGCGCCGCCGAACGACTCGACGAGGTCGCCGAGGTCGAGCAGGGCATCCCGTCGCCGCGCCGCGTCGAGAACGTCACCGGGGGCCAGCGCGATGACGGCTTTGCCGCCGCCCGCGCCGATGTCGGCGAGCGCGTTCTTCATCGTCATGGCCTGGCCGAGCCGCATCGCGTCGGCGACGCCGTCGAGCCAGTGCTCGTAGGTCCAGAGACGGCAGCCGCCGAGGGCGGGGCCGATCGCGCTCGAGTGCAGCGCGACGGTCAGGTGCAGGCCCGAGCGCGCGCCCGTGACGGTCGTGACGCGCTCATGGGTGAAGTCGGGAAGAGGGGCGGCGATGGTCATGCGAGCTCCTTGACGCTCTCGGCGGGTCGGGTGGCGAGGCGCTGTGTGAGCTCGACGAGCAGGCGCGGGGCGTCGTCGCGCGGCAGCTGCACGCGCACGAACAGGGCGTCATCCGCGGCCGACCCGGCGACGGCGAGGGCCGCGCGCAGCTCGCCCGCGGTCGTCGCCTCGAGAACGCGCACGCGCGAGCCGCCGAGCGCGGCGGGGATGAGCCGCCAGTTCCACGGCACGATGTCCTGGTAGACGGCCTCGGGGCTCTGGATCATGCGCTCGACCGTATACCCGGCGTTGTCGATGAGCAGGATGACCGGCGCGAGCCCGTGGTGGAACACCTGCCCGAGCTCTTGCACCGTCAGCTGCGCGGCGCCGTCGCCGATGATGAGCACGGGCCGACGGTCGCGGCGGGCGAGGCCCGCGCCGAGCATGGCGGGGATCGTGTAGCCGATCGACGACCACACGGGCTGGCCGAGCAGGTCGCTGCGCTCGGGCAGCCGCAGGTCGAGGGCGCCGTAGAACGAGGTGCCGGCCTCGGCGACGACCGTCGTCTCGCGCGGCAGCCAGCCCTGCAGCTCGTGCCAGAAGATCGCATGGTCGAGCGACGCTGCGTCGTCGGCCGCCGCGGGTGCGGCAAGGTCGGGCACCTCGATGACCTCGGCCGCCGCGAAGCCGGCCGCAGCGGTCACGCGCGCGAGCACCTCGAGCGCGTCGTCGAGCCGCACCTCGGGGTAGACGGCGTAGCCGATGCGCGCGTGGTCGAGGGCGAGCTCGACGGCCGCGGTCGGGTCGAAGGCCTGCGTGAAGAAGCCCGTCGTGAAGTCGCTCACGACCGTGCCGACCATGACGAGCAGGTCGGCCTCGTCGACGGCGCGGCGCGCGCGCTCGGTCTGCGTGATGGCGCCCATGTAGGTGCCGAGGCTCGCCGGGTGGTCTTCGTCGATCACGGCTTTCGAGCCCACCTGGCTGGCGATGCGCACCCCGGGCAGGTCGGCGAGCGCGGCGACCCGGCCCTCGACTCCGCGGCGGTGGATGCGCGGCCCGGCGAGCACCGTCACTGCAGTCTCCCCGGCGAAGCGCTGCGCGAGCGCACGCTCGAAGGCGGCGAGGGCGCCCGGCTCGCTGCCGCGGGCCCGGATCGGCTCGGCCAACCCGGCGGCGCTCACCCGCGCGACCGCGACGTCGGTGGGCACCCCGAGGTACACGGGCTTGCTCGAGGTGAGCGCGACGGTCAGCACGCGGTCAATTTCCGCGGTCGCCGTCTCGGTGGTGAGCACCGTCTGCGCCGCGGTGACCTCGCGGAAGGCGCGCACGAAGTGCTCGTGGTCGCCGTCGAGCAAGCTGTGGTGCAGCAGGGCGCCGCTGCCGAGCGCGCCCGTGGCGGGCATGCCGACGATCGAGATGACGGGCACGTCTTCAGCGAAGGCGCCCGCGATGCCGTTGATGGCGCTGAGCTCGCCGACGCCGTAGGTCGTGACGACGCTCGCGATGGTGCGGCCGACGCGCGCGAAGCCGTCGGCGGCGTAGGCGGCGTTGAGCTCGTTACTCGAGCCGACCCAGGTGAGGCGGTCGTCACTGTGCTCGTTGACGCTGAGCAGCTCGTCGAGCAGGCTCAGCGTGAAGTCGCCGGGGATGCCGAAGGCGTGCGATCCGCCGCACTGCACGAGGCGGGAGGCGAGGTACTGGCCGACACTGATGGTCTCGTCATTGGTCACCATGACGAGAACAGTGGCCCCTGGTGGATGCTCACGACAAGATCAGCGTCAAAAACTGGTCGATTCGACCACACTTCGGCGTAAAGTGGCGCGCATCATGGTCAGATCAGCCACCATCCTCGACGCCACCACGCGGCGCATCGTGCTCGCCCTCGACGCCGACCCGCGGGCGACCGTCGGTGGTCTCGCCGAGTCGCTGCGGCTCGCGCGCGGCACCGTGCAGAGCCGCATCGCGCAGCTCTTCGACGGCAGAACCCTGCGACCCCAGAGCGTGACGGTGCCGCCCGAGGCGCTCGGGTACAGCATCCGGGCCATCGTCACGGCGGAGGTCGATCAAGACCGGTTCGACGAGGCGATGGTCGCGCTGCGCGAGATTCCGACGATCATCGAGTGCGTCGCCACGTCGGGGCAGAACGACCTGCTGTGCCAGGTGGTCGCGCGCGACACCGACGACCTCTACGCGGTGGGCCAGCGCATCCTGCGGTGCCCCGGAATCCGCCGAACGGCGACATCGATCGTGCTGAAGGAGCTCATCACCTACCGCACGACGCCGCTGCTCGAGCAGTAGCGCGACACGTGCACGATGTGCGTTCCATAGAAAACGGGTCTAGCATCGCGCGAGTGGGAGATATGCAGTCGCACCTGACCTGCAACGTCGAGCAGTTCAGTCAGCGCATCAAGATGCGCGACAACGTCGATGAACCGCGCGAGGTCGAGCACTTCGCCAACTTCGCCGCCATCAAGGATGCGCGCGCGGCTGCCACGTCGCTCGAGGCCCTCGGCTACGCCGCGACGGTGACCCGGCGCATGCTGTTCCGCGGCACACTGCGCGTCGCCAAGATCGCCACGGTCGACGTTGAGACCGCCGACCGCATGGTCGAAGAGGTCTTCGCCGTCGTCGCCGCCCACCACGGCGACTACGACGGCTGGGGCGCCCCGGTCATCCAGGGCTGACGACATCGTGCGCGGATTGCTCTGCGCTCTGTGTTTCAGCCTGTCGGTGGTCATGCTCTCCGCGTGCTCCGCCGTCGTTCCGGGTGGCAGTGCGACTGCTGTGTGGGAGCTCGCGCCGCAGCAGACGATCGATGACAGTACGACGACCGTAACGATGCTCGTCTCGCGCCTCGGCTGCAACGACGGCGTGACGGGAACCGTGAACGAGCCGAGCGTTCAGGTCACCGATGAGCAGGTCATCATCACGGTGACGGTAAGCCCCGGGGAGCCCCTCGCCGCGAACTGCCAGGGCAACGATCAGGTCGCCTACGAGCTCACCCTCACCGAGTCGCTCGGCGACCGGGCGCTCATCGACGGGGCGTGCACGACCACTGACGCGGCGGCGACCGTCTTCTGCGAGAGCGACGTCCGGTACGCGCCCTAACGAGGCTCAGGCACCAGCGGCCTCGAGGTCGCCGACGCTCAGCGACACCGCGTCGGCGAGGTCGGTGATGGAAGACGGGCGCGCGGGCATCCACGTCACGCGCTTCTTCCAGCGGCCGCGGCCGAAACCGCCGACGAGCGCGCGCAGCACCGCCGTCTCGTCGAGGCCCGCCTCGGCGAGCGCCGCGAGCTCGTGCGGGTTCACGCCGAGCGGCTGCGGACCGTTGCCGAGGTCGCTGCCGTAGAGCAGCTCTCCCCTGGCGGCGAGGAACCGGCGCACGTTCGCCGTCGCGATGTCGCGATCAGTCGCCGGAACCTGTTCCTCCGTAGTCACAGGCCGGTCGTCCTCGGGCCTGTGGATCGCGAGCGTCGACACCCAGCGCTGCCCCTGCGCGACGGCCTTCGCGATAAGCGACTCCGTTAGCGCTTCAGTGAACGGCGCGTGGGCGAGCACGTCGACGCCCGCCTCGATCGCGCGTGCCGCCTGGCCCGCGCCCTCGACGTGCGCGACGACCGGCAGCCCGGCCGCGCGGATCTCGGCGACGACCTCGGCGAGCAGCGCGTCGTCCCAGACGGGCCCGGCGTCGGCGTTGAGGGCGATCTTGATGCGGGATGCTCCTGCCGCGACCTGCTCGGCCACCGCGAGCTCGGCATCGTCGGCCGACGAGACAGCGCGCCACGAGCCCGCGGGCGCCCACGCCCGATCGCTCGGGTAGCCGCCCGTCGCGGTGAGGAAGGCCCCCGCGAACTCGAGCGCCGCGGCGAAGGGGTCGGGCTCAGCGAGAACCGCGAGCGCGTCGGGGTCGCCCCCGAGGTCGATCACGCGTGAGAGGCCACCCGCGGCGAGCGCCTCGAGCGCGTCCGCCGGCAGCAGCTGCAAGTGCACGTGGTGGTCGGTGAATCCGGGCAGCAGCACGCCCGGCAAGGGGATGGCCGCGGCGTCCGCGTCCGCTGGCCCGACGTAGTGCAGAGTCGACCCGCCACGGCGGAACACGCTGGGGCCCATCCACTCACCGCGCCAGGCGTCGGCGACGCGGAAGGTCGCGGGAGGAGCATCCATCGCCTTCGGGGTCACGACTGGCCGATCTCGGTGCGCACCGCGTAGAGCTCGGGGAAGAACGTGAGGTCGAGCGCGCGCTGCAGGAAGTCGACGCCCGCCGAACCGCCCGTGCCGCGCTTGAAGCCGATCGTGCGGCGCACGGTGCGCAGGTGGCGGAAGCGCCAGAGCTGGAAGTTGTCCTCCAGGTCGACGAGCTCTTCGCAGGCCTCGTAGACGCGCCAGTTCGACGCGTCGGCGTCGTGCGCGCCCTCGTAGATCTCGACGAAGACCGGCACGAGCTCGGGGGTGAAGACGTGCGCCTTCGTGACATCGCGCTCGAGCACGCTCGCGGGGATCGCGATGCCGTGACGCGAGAGGTGGCGCAAGAACTCGTCGTACAGGCTCGGCTCGTGCAGCAACTCGTCGAGCACGGCATGCGCCGCCGGGTCGCTCTCGAAGACGGCCAGCATGCCGGCGTGCTTGTTGCCGAGGATGAACTCGATCGCGCGGTACTGGTGCGACTGGAAGCCGGAGGAGTTGGCGAGGAAGCCGCGGAACTCGGCGTACTCGGTGGGCGTAAGCGTCGCGAGCACGCTCCACTGCTGGATGAGCGCCTCTTGAATGTGCTTGATGCGGGCGATGCGCTTGAGCGCGCCGCCGAGGTCGTCGTCGATGAGGCACTGCCGGGCCGAGCGGGCCTCGTGCAGCAGCAGCTTCATCCAGAGCTCGCTCGTCTGGTGCTGGATGATGAACAGCAGCTCGTCGTGGTGCTCGGGCTCGCTGATCGGGCGCTGCAGTTGCAGCAACTCATCGAGCGCGAGGTACGAGCCGTAGCTCATGCGGGTCGAGAAGTCGGTGACGACGCCCTCGTCGATGTCGCGCGTGTTCTCGGTCATCACAGCTCCGGGGTGTGCGGCGGCGGCACGCGCGTGCCGCCGAGGGCGGACCCGGGCCGGTCGGCCGAGGCTTCGAAGGCCGCCGCGAAGGCGAGCAACCGGGAGTCGTCGTACGCGCGGCCCGCGAAGGTCAGCCCGATGGGCATGCCGATGTCGGCCATGAGCCCCATGGGCACTTGCACGCACGGGATGCCGAGGTGCCGCGGCACGAGGTTGCCGTTGGCGACCCAGGTGCCGTTGCGCCACGCGAGCTCGGCGCTCGCGGGGTTCACGTCGGCGTCGGCGGGCCCCACGTCGGCGACTGCCGGGAAGACGACGGCGTCGAGGCCGAGGTCGTCCATCCACGCTTCGAGGTCGAGGCGCCGCGCCTCTTCGAGCCCGCGCACGCCCTCAGCGATGTCGGGGATGCTCTCGAGCGCGGGCACGCCCGTCGCGCGGGCGCGGTGCACGTAATCCTCGAGCGGAACGTCCTCGGGCGCGAAGCGGCTGAGGTGGTCGTCGTACCGGCCGGGCAGCGAGCCGGGCGGGGTCGGGAAGATCAGGTCGGGATCCACGTCGGCGAGCCGGTGCAGGGCGGGGTCGCCGTTGGCCTGGAGGAACTCCTCCCACCCCCACATGCTCAGCTCGTAGAGCTCGTGGTCGGCGAAGTGCGGCGGAACGAGGCCGCGCGCGACCATCGAGCGGTCATCCGCCCGCCCTCGGCTCTCGTAATTCGTGACGACCGGGAAGTCGACCTCGACGACGGTCGCCCCCGCCGCCTCGAGATCGGCCCGCGCCTTCTGCCACTGGGCGATCACGGTGGGCCGCGTCTCGATCGGGTCGTCGACTGTCATGTCGCCCACATACATGCGCGGCACGCCGAGGCGCACACCCTGCAGCGCGGCCGGGTCGGCGAGCGCGGGGTACGACTCCGGCCGCAGAGTCGATGACGGCGGGATGCTCACCCACGGCTGCACCCGCCAAAAGTCTCCGCGGGTCTCGCCATCGTCGGCCACGACCGCGTCGAGCACGAGCAGCAGCTCGGCCATCGTGCGCGTGTACGGAACGACGACGTCCATCGTCGGCACGAGCGGCCAGTTGCCCCGCACCGAGATGACGCCGCGGCTGGGCGTGTAGCAGCACAGGCCGTTATTGCTCGCGGGGCCGCGGCCGCTCGACCAGGTCTCTTCGGCGAGCGCGAACGCCGCGAAGCTCGCCGCGAGGCCCGAGCCCGAGCCGTTCGACGAACCCGAGCCGAACGGTGCCGTCAGGTAAGCGGGGTTGTAGGGGTTCTCGGCGCGGCCGTAGAGCCCGCGCTGCATTCCGCCGTTGGCCATGGGCGGCATGTTCGTGAGCCCCAAGCAGATGGCACCCGCCGCGCGCAAGCGCTCGACCGTGAAGGCGTCGTTCTGGGCCACGAGGTCGGCGAAGGCGGGCGAGCCACTCGCGACCGTCAGGCCGCGCACCATGTAGCTGTCTTTCGCGAGGTACGGGATTCCGTCGAGCGGGCCGAGCGCGGCGCCGGATGCTCGCCGTTCGTCGCTCGCCCGCGCCTCGTCGAGCGCAGCCGGGTTGTCGACCACCACGGCGTTGAGGGCGGGGCGCGTGCCATCGGCCGACGGCTCACGGTCGTAGGTCGCGATGCGGTCGAGGTAGCCCTGCACGAGCTCCACCGCCGTCACCTCGCCCGCAGCGAGCGCCGTAGCGAGCTGCGTGATCGAGGTCTCGACGAGCGGAATGCGGGTCATCGTGCCGGAGCAGCAGGCTGCTGCTGCGTGATGCAGTGAATCCCTCCGCCGCGCGCGAGAATTTCACGGGCGTCGACCGTCACGACCTCACGGCCGGGGTACGCGGCGCCCAGCAAGTCGCGGGCACGAGCATCCGCCACCGGGTCGTCGTAGCCGCACGCGATGACGCCGCCGTTGACGGTGAGGTGATTGACATAGTTCCAGTCGACGAATCCCTCGTCATCCGTCAACTGGGCCGGGGCGGGCAGGTCGATGATCTGCAGGCTGCGGCCAGCGGCATCCGTCGCCTGCTCGAGCACCGCGCGCACCTCGCGCATGACGGCGTGGTCGGGGTGGCTCGCATCCGGCTGCTCGTGCACGAGCACGGTGCCGGGCGCGGCGAAGGTGGCGATCATGTCGACGTGGCCGCGTGTGCCGAGCGGCTCGTAGTCGCGCGTGAGCCCGCGCGGCAGCCAGATCGTGTGCGTCGTGCCCAAGGTGCGAGCGAGCTCGGCTTCGACACGCTCTTTCGTGGCGTAGCGGTTGCGGCCCGGGTCGAGCTGCACGGTCTCGGTCACCATCACGGTGCCCTCGCCATCGACGTGGATGGCGCCGCCCTCGTTGACGAGCAGCGAGGGCACGCGCTCGACGCCCGCCCGGGCGAGCACGAACTCGGCGATGAGCGCGTCGCGCGCGAAGCTGCCGCCCTGGTCGCCCCACGCGTTGAAGATCCAGTCGATGCCGCCGAGCTCACCGGTCTCGTCGTCGATGACGAACGTGGGGCCGATGTCGCGCATCCAGAAGTCGTCGAGCGGCGCCTCGACGACGTCGATCTCGGCGCTCAGCATGCGCCGGGCGCGCTCGCGCTCACTCGGGTCGACGACCATCGTCACGGGCTCGAACGGCAGGATGGCGTGGGCCACGCTCGTCCACGCGGCGTAGGTCGCCTCTCGGGCGGCCGAACTGTCTCCCATGACCTCTCCCTCGCGGGGGAAGGCCATCCAGATGCGGTCATGCGGAGCGGTCTCCGCGGGCATGCGCCAGGTCATGCGGTGAGCCTATCGAGCGCCTTCACCCCCGTCATCCGGCGCCGCCTGTCATACTTCCCGCAACCCGATGCACGACGAGGCAGGGGTGGGGGGACACAGAACGATGGGAACACTGACCTACGATTCGACCTTGTCGGCCGACTTCGATGACCGCACGCTCGCGCACCTGCAGATGGTCATGGGTGCCAAGTTGCGCCGCAATGAGGCCTTCTACTTCAGCTGGAAAGACGACCACTCGATCGGCAACGGGCGCAGCGTCATCTGGATGCACCCCACCATCCCGATCTCATTCAAGTTCTTCGGCAGCCGACCGCCGGCGATCAACCGCGAGTGGATCGACGAGCTCATGCTGCTCGCCAACACCCCCTCGGGGCTGTACCTGGTGCCCGAACCGACGACGCCCGCCAGCACGGCCAAGGAGGATTCGTGATGCGCACCACCATCCACTACGACGGCGAGGAATACATCGTTCCGCGCAACTCGAGCGAGCTGAAGGTGGAGATCGAGGCGATCCTCGCGACCGGCGAAGCGGGCTGGCTGCGGGTCAACCACGGGCGCGGACAGCTCAAGACCGCCGACCTGCTCATCCACCCGGGCGTGGCGATCGGCCTCATCGACACGAGCGACCCCGAGCACATCGCCGGCGAAGAGTAGCCGCCGAACGCACGACGAAGGGCCGGTCCCCGCGGGGTCCGGCCCTTCGTGGCGTTCAGGTCGTCTCTAGCGCGTGGCGCGCGACCCGCGCGTCACGAGGCCGTAGATGAGCAGCACGATGATCGCGCCGCCGATCGCGAGCAGCCACGTGGTGATGTCGAAGAAGCCCTCGAGCCCGACACCGAAGAGCTGGCTGCCGATGAAGCCGCCGAGCAGAGCGCCCACGACGCCGAGCACGAGGGTGATGACCCAGCCGCCGCCCTGGCTGCCCGGCAGGATCGCCTTGGCGATGGCTCCTGCAATCAGTCCGAGGATGATCCATCCGATGATGCCCATGTCGACCTCCCAGTCGATTCTGTGGTGCTGACCCCGCAGTTCAGGGCCCGGATGAGACAACCACAGGCGCAACCGTCAGCCCCACCCCTTGCCACGCTCTCCGACACGTGATACGAGCGCCTACCGCACTACGCCAGGTCGGGTCAAGACCCCCTCTCGCGCTTGCCCCCCGAACGGGGGCCATGTCAGTGTGAGGCAACGACCGCCGACGGCCAGAGGCACCCTCTTGGCTGAATCAGTGGCGATGCAGGAGGGGCGCACGTGGGAATTCTGAGGTACCACAACGAAGAGTTCGATTTCGATGATCGGTTGCTCGCCCACGTGCAGATCGTCATCAGCACGAAGCTTCGCCGCGGCGAGAACTTCTTCCTGACCTGGGCGCTTCCAGCCAGCAGCGGCAGCGGTCGGCATGCGCTGTGGATCGACAACGGCGTTCCGTTGCACATCACCTACTCCGGATCGCGCTCGCCCCAGATCAACCGCGAGTGGATCGAGGCGCTGATCCTGTCGTCGGCGACAGGTGGCGTCAACCTTGTCGACGACCCTCCGCCATCCTCAGCCGACTGACCGCCGCGAGAGCAGGACGACGTAGCCGCATCCACCGCAAATAGCAAGGCCTGTCGAACACCGCGGCACCGCACGTACCGTGAACCGCGAAGGAAGGCTTCTGCCATGACCGCCGCACTGCTGATGATCAACAACGAGCGCATCGCGCTCGCCGAGGATGTCGACCTCTCCACCCTGATTGCCGAGATCATGAACGCTCTCAGCCAGGGCGGGGCGTTCGTGCACATCGATGGTGGTCGCGGTGATCAATACGACGTTCTGATCACCGAGGCCACTCATGTGATGGTGCGACACGGGAGCCTGTCATTCGAGGCCGGTACGCCCGCAGGCCCCTGGAACTCCAGCATCGACCTCGACATCTAGGAGGCACACCGCATGTCACTGCACGAACACCGACGATTCCGACCGCACGGACCTCGAGACGACAGCGAGGGCAATGCGTGGGATGACGTGCGCATCACCTCGGTCACCCGCCCGACGCTGTCGGCCCCCCTCATCTCGACGGTCGACTGGCTCGACGGCGATCTGGGCGGCGACCTCAGCGCACCGAGCGAATCGGCAGCACCGCGAGGGCCCCAAGCACACTCAGGGTGATCGCGGCCGGGAACAGGCCGACGAAGCCGAACGCCAGCACGACGGCACCTGCGATGGCGGGGGCGATCGTCTGGGGCAGCGTCGCCGCGATGTTGACGACTCCGAGGTCTTTCGCGTGCGCGTGGGAGTCGGGCAGCACCTGCGAGACGAGGGCCGTGTCGACCGCCTGGAAGGCGCCGAAGCCGAGACCGGCGAGCAGCGCGAAGACGATCATGCCCTCGAACGTCGGCCACACCCATGGCACGACCTGCGCGAGTCCCACGATGAGCGACGAGGCGACGACGAAGGGCTTGCGGCGCCCGACGTGGTCACTCCAGGGCCCTGAGATCGCCACAGCGAGCACGAGCGTCGGCAGCGCCGCCGCGGAGACGAGCGGCAGCAGCACGACGGCCTCATCGCCGAGCCCGATGTAGTCCTGCAGCAGGTAGAGCTGGTACGCGACGACGAGGAAGTACCCCGTGTAGAGCAGCAGTCGACCCGTGAAGGCCCAGAAGAAGTCGGGATGCGCGATCGGGTTGACCCAGAAGGTCAGCAGGAAGTCGCGCACCCGGAACGCGGCGCGCGGCTCGGCGCGGTTATCGCGCGGACCGGTGAACACGGCAAAGAGAGTGAGCAGCACGACCGAGACGCCCGCGAGCACGAGGTAGGCGCCAGGGATGCTGCCGGCGAGCAGCGAGGCGAGGATGACGCCGCCGAGCGAGCCGACCATCGTCATCGCGCCGATGACGGCCGCGAAGGTACCGCGCACCGACTCGGGCACGCGATCGGGCAGCATCGCCGAGTAGGGGCCCTGGACGACATTGAACGAGACCTGCACGAGGGTCCAGCACAGGGCGACCATGAGGATGCTGCTCGAGAGCCCGAGCGCGACGAGCGCGAGCCCCCCGACGAGGGCCCCGCCGACGATGTAGGGCGCCCGGTTGCCGAACCGACTGCGCGTTCGGTCGCTGATCGTGCCCGCGACGGGCTGCGCGATCATGGCCGCGAGCGCGCCGATCGTCGTGACGATCGCGAGGTTGGCGACCTTGTTGGCCGGGTCGAGCTGCTCGACCTGCAGCGGCAGCAGCACGGTGGGGATCGCGCCCCACAGAATGAAGATGCCGAGCGTGCCGGGCACGAACCAGAGCAGCAGGCTGCGCAGCGGGCCCTGGATGCGCACGCGCTCAGCAGTCGTCACGTCCGCGGGCGTCGCGCCGTCGGCGGCCGGCGGGGTCGAGGTGGTCGTCACGGGCTTCCTCTCGCGGCGCTCCCTTGCGCCGCACTCAGCGTACGACGCGTGCACGTGTCGGCGAGCACGACCTAGTCTCGTGTTCGTGACGACCCGCATCGACGCGACCTCGCTGAGCACCGACGAGCAGCTCTCGCTGCTGTCGGGAGCTGACTTCTGGCGTACCCGCGCCCTGCCCGAGCACGGCATCCCGGCGGCGATGCTGGCCGACGGCCCGCACGGCCTGCGCGCGCAGCTCGAAGCGACCGACCACTTGGGGCTCGCGAGCAGCGTCGCCGCCACGTGCTTCCCGCCCGCGGCGACGCTCGCGAGCAGCTGGGACGAGCGGCTCGTGCAGGAGGTCGGTGCCGCCGTGGGCCGCGAGGCGCGCGCGCTCGGCGTCGACGTCGTGCTCGGTCCGGGCATGAACATCAAGCGGCACCCGCTGTGCGGCCGCAACTTCGAGTACTCGAGCGAAGACCCGCTGCTGAGCGGGCTGCTGGCGGCGAGCGCCGTGCGGGGCATCCAGAGCGCGGGCGTCGGGGCGTGCCTCAAGCACTTCGCCGTCAACAATCAGGAGCACCGCCGCTTCGTGATCGACGCGATCGTCGACGAGCGCACGCTGCACGAGCTCTACCTCCGCGGCTTCGAGATCGCCGTGCGCGCGAGCGCTCCGCGCATGGTCATGGCCGCGTACAACCGCATCAACGGCGACCATGCGACCGATGCGCGCTGGCTGCTGACCGAGACGCTGCGCGAGCGCTGGGGCTTCGACGGCGTCGTGGTGAGCGACTGGGGCGCGACGGCCGACCGGCCCGCCGCTGTGACCGCCGGCATGGATCTCGAGATGCCCGGCGGCGCGGGCACCGAACCCGCCATGCGCGCCGCCCTCGCCGCCGGCACCCTCGACCCCGCCGACGTCGCGCGGTCGGCGCAGCGCGTCATCGACCTCGCCGTGCAGGCGCAGGATGCCCGTGCCCACGCCGCCCCGACGATGGCCGAGCTGCTCGACCCCCACGACGCGCTCGCCCGCCGCGCGGCGGCGTCGAGCTCGGTCGTGCTCACGAATCACGGGATTCTGCCCCTGCAGCCCGGCGCCCGCGTCGCGCTCATCGGCGCGTTCGCCGAGCACCCGCGCTACCAGGGCAGCGGCAGCTCGCTCGTGACGCCGACGCGCCTGACGACCGCGCGCGAGGCGCTCGAGGCCGCGGGGGTGGTGGTCGACTACGCCCCCGGCTACGAACCGGTGCGCTCGGCGGCCGATGCCGCGCTCATCGACGAGGCCGTCGCGGTCGCCCGCGACGCCGACATCGCGATCGTCATGGTCGGGCTGCCCGGCATCGCCGAGAGCGAGGGATTCGACCGCGACACGCTCGCCCTGCCCGCGCAGCACGACGCGCTCGTCGCGGCGGTCGCGGCGGTGAACCCGCGCACGGTCGTCGCCCTCAGCGTCGGCGCGCCGGTGCTGCTGCCGTGGCGCGACGATGTCGCCGCGATCCTGCTGAGCTCCCTCGGCGGGCAGGCGAGCGGCGGCGCACTGGCCGACGCGCTGCTCGGCATCGTCGAGCCCGCCGGCCGACTCGCCGAGACGTGGCCGGCCGCGCAGAGCGATGTCGCCGCCGATCCCTTCTTCCCCGGAGACGACGCGCAGGTGCACTACCGCGAGGGGCTGTTCGTCGGTTACCGGCACGCGACGACGGCGGGCGTCTCACCGGCCTTCGCCTTCGGGCACGGCCTCGGCTACGGGTCGAGCGAGTGGGTCGAGGCGCGCGCGAGCGCCGCGACGCTCGCCGAGGGCGGCCGTCTGACCCTCACGGTCGAGGTGACTAACACCGGGCCGACCGCGCGCTCCGAGCTCGTGCAGGTCTACGCCCGCGACCGATCCGGGGTCGTGCTGCGGCCGCGCCGCGAGCTCGTCGGCTTCGCCCGGGCGATGCTCGCCCCCGGCGAGACCCGCTCGGTCGAGGTCGAGGTGGCCGCCGAGGCGCTGCGCTACTGGGATGTGCGGGTGCACGACTGGGCGCTGCCGCGCGGCCCGGTCGACCTCGAGGTCGCGCGCTCGAGCGAGACGATCGAGGCCGTGCTGGCGATCGAGGTGCTCGGCACGGCATCCGACTCGGCCGAGCCGCCGTCGACCGCTCCGATCGCGGCGAGCGATGAGCAGTGGGCGCGGCGCCTGGGCCGCGCCATCCCCACCCCTGCGCCCGCCCGCCCCTTCACGCGCGAGTCGACGCTCGGCGACATCGGCGGTACGCTCGTCGGCCGCACGTTGCGGAGTGCCGTCGTGCGCATGGCCCCGGTGAGCGAGGAGGACCGCCGCGACCCCGCCTCGCTCGCCCTCATCGAGCGCAGCATCGACGAGCTGCCCCTGCGCGGGCTCGCCCAGATGTCGCAGGGGAAGATGTCGTGGGCGGTCGTGGATGCTGTGGTCGCCGCCGCGAACCGCCGTCCGCTGGCGGCAGTCGGGGCCCTGCTGCGTCGTCGCTGACGACCACGCGCGCGGGCGCACTCACCCGAAGAGTGCACCCGCGCGGGGCGGCGCGCGCGACGGATCGTCGGGCGCCGCAGAGCAGCGCTAGCCCCCTAGCGCTCCTCCTCCTCAGCGCGGGTGAGGCGCTGAGAGACGTAGACGGGGATGAACGACAGCAGGATCAGCACCGTCGCGATGACGTTGACCTGCGTCGCCTCGTTGGGGCGGGCCATCTGGTTGAACATCCACAGGGGCAGCGTCTCGACGCCCGCCGGGGCCGTGAAGATCGTGACGACGATCTCGTCGAAGCTCAACGCGAACGCGAGCAGGCCGCCGGCCACGAACGCCGTGCGGAACTGCGGGAACGTGACGAGTCGGAACGTCTGCCACAGGCTCGCCCCGAGGTCCATCGACGCCTCCTGCATGCTCGGGTTCATGCGGCGCAGGCGGGCGAACACGTTGTTGAAGACCATGACGATGCAGAAGGTCGCGTGGGCGATGATCATGCCGAAGTAGCCGACCTGGATGCCGGCGGGCTCGAGCACGTTGTTGAACGAGTTGCTGAAGGCCACACCGGTCACGACGCCCGGCAGGGCGATCGGCAGCACGATGAGCAGGTTGACGGTGTGCTTGCCGAAGAAGTCGTAGCGCTGCAGCGCGAAGGCCGCGAGCGTGCCGAGCACGAGGGCGATGACCATGGCCCCGGCGGCGACGATCGCCGAGTTGGTCACGGCCGTCCACAGCGCCTCGTTCTGGAACGCCCGCACCCACCAGTCGAGCGTGAAGCCCGTGATCGGCCAGCTCGCGATGGGCGCGATGTTGAACGAGTTGATGATGACGAGGAACAGCGGCACGTACATGAACAGCAGCACGATGGCCACGACGATGCCGAAGGCGACCTTGGTTCCGCGGGTGAGTCTCAGCACGGGCCGCTCACATCCTCTCGAGGGCGCCGGTGCGCCGGGTGACCAGCAGGTAGATGACGACGAAGGCGATCGGGATGACCGAGAACGCGGCGGCGACGGGCGGGTTCAGGTTGATGTTCGAGGCGATGATGCTGCCGATCATCTGCGCGTTGGCCCCGCCGACGAAGCGCGCCACGATGTAGTCGCCGAGGCTCAGCGAGAACGTGAAGACGCTGCCGGCGATGAGGGCGGGCCAGAGCAACGGCAGCACGACCGTGCGGATGGTCGTGAACCCGTGGGCGCCGAGGTCGGCCGAGGCGTCGAAGAGGTTGACGGGGATCTGCCGGATGGCCGTGTAGACGGGCAGCGCCATGTAGGGGAACCAGAGGTAGGTGAGCGTGAGCACGACCGTGACGATGCTGAAGCCGGGCCCCGTGATGCCGAACGGCGCCATGAGCCAGTTGAAGAAGCCCTCCTCGGTGAAGGTGATGCGCATGGCGAGGATCTTGACCAGGTAGCCGGCCCACAGCGGCAGCGTGATGGCGACGGCGAGCACGGCGCGCATCCACGGCGAGGCCAGCTTGGCCATGAAGATGCCCAGCGGTACCGCGAACACGGCGCTGAGCACGGTGACGGCGAGCGCGACGCCGAGCGTGCGCAGCGAGGTCGTGATGTAGGCGGGCTCGCTGAAGACGAGCGCGAAGTTGTCGAGCGTGAAGCCCGGGATCACCTTCGAGGTGAATGAGTCGATGTACCAGAAGGCCGTGACGAGCAGCAGCGCGAGCGAGACGATGTAGAGGCCGATGAGCCAGGTGAGCGGCAGGCTCAGCAGCCCGACGAGGCGCATCCAGCGATGCCGGTAGAGCAGCGTCGAGAGCGGCTTGCTCGGTCTCGCCGGTGTCGTCGTGGTGGTCACGGGTGTCCTTCTCGCGTGCGGGGGTGGAAGCGGGTGGTGCGGAGGGGCGGGACGGTCGGCCCCGCCCCTCCGCGGTCAGGGTCTAGCCCTTGATGGTCGCCCAGGCGTTGGTCCAGTCCTGGAACGAGGTGCACTGCACCTCGGTGCGGCCGTCGATGCACTGCTCGATCGGGGTCGTCCAGTACCAGACGTTCTCGAAGTACTCCTCGTTGAGCGCGTTGAACTGCTCGCAGTGAGCAGCCGCCTCGTCGCTGAGCTCGCAGAACGCACCGTTGGCGGGAGCCATACCGAAGTTCATGGCGATGGCGCCGTTGACTTCGGCCGCGCTCGTGTAGTCCATCCAGAGGTAGGCGCAGTTCGGCGCGTCCGACTTGCTCGAGATCATCCACGCGTCCGACCAGCCGGTCGAGCCCTCGACGGGCAGGGTGCCGCCGAACTTCTCGGTGTCCTCCGTGAACTTGCGCAGCACCTCCCACGAGGTGCCCGCGACGGTCGTGCCGCCGAGGAACGAGGTGATCTGCGCGACCGGGTCGGCCCAGTACTCGGCAACGATCGCGTTCTGCTGCTTGAGCAGGTCGACCGCGGCGGCGAGCTGCGTCTCGTCGAGTGCGTAGGGGTTCTGGATGCCCAGCTCAGGCTGGTGGTACATCAGGTACACCGCGGCGTCGGCGATGTAGATCGGCGCGTCGTACGCGGTGATCTGGCCGGCGTAGGGGCTGTCGGCCTCCCACACGATGTCCCAGCTCTCGGGCGTCTCGGTGACGACCTCGGTGTTGTACTGCAGGATGTTGGCGCCGCGGCCGATCGGAACGCCGTAGACCTTGCCGTTGATCGTGTCGTACAGCTGGCCCTGCATGCCCGGAACGATGTCGTCGCCGAAGTTCGGCAGCAGGTCGCGGTTGATCGGGGCGACGTCGCCACCGACGATGAGGCGCAGGCTCGCGTCGCCCGAGGCCGAGACGAGGTCGTAGTCGCCGGTGCGCATGAGCTGCACCATCTCGTCGCTCGTGCCCGCGACCTTGCGGTTCACGACGCAGCCGGTCTCCTCGGTGAAGGTGTCGGACCAGGCCGGCTCGACGAAGCCCGACCAGGCGATGATGTCGACCTGGCCTTCGCCCTCGCCGAGCGCCTCGAGCATGGGCACGTCGGGCACGTCGAAGACGAGCTCGCCTGAGCCCTCGTTCGCGGCGGGGGCCGCGCAGCCGGCGAGCATCAGCGCCGACACGGCGGTGATCGCCGAGAGCGCCATCAGTTTCTGTCGCATGTTTCCTCCTTGATGTGGGGGTGGTGCTGTGGTGGTGCTGTGGTGGTGCTGGGGTGGTGCGTCGGTGGTCGTCGGGGCGCGGGTCAGGGCACGATCGCGGCGTGCTCGGTGACCCAGACAGCGCGCACGGCGTCGCCGCGGTGGTACGGCGCCGTGTCGCTCGGGGCGTGGTCGTTATGGCGCTCGGCGACGACGCGGAGCCCGTCGACGGTGTCGACGATGTACCGCGTCGTGGGGCCGGTGTAGACCGTCTCGACGATCGTGCCGTCGACGCAGGTCTCGTGGGCGGCGGGCTCGGTGCGGGCATCCATGAGGCGAACGCGCTCGGGGCGGACGCTGATGGCGGTCGCGACGCCCGTGAGGCGCTCGGCGTGCGCGGCGTCGATGAGGTTCGACAGGCCGAGGAAGCTCGCGACGAAGGCGGTCTGCGGGTACTCGTAGACCTCGCGCGGCGTGCCGACCTGCTCGACGCGGCCGTTGTTGAAGACGGCGATGCGGTCGCTCAGGGTGAGCGCCTCCTCCTGGTCGTGCGTGACGAAGATGAAGGTGATGCCGACCTCGCGCTGAATCTGCTTGAGCTCGATCTGCATCTGCTCGCGCAGCTGCTTGTCGAGGGCGCCGAGCGGCTCGTCGAGCAGCAGCACGCGCGGCTGCAGGATGAGCGCGCGGGCGAGCGCGATGCGCTGGCGCTGGCCGCCCGAGAGCTGGTGCGGCAGGCGGTCGGCCACGTGGCTCAAGCGCACCTGCTCGAGTGCCGTGGCGACGCGCTCCTGCTGCTCGGCCTTGGCGACCTTGCGCACGCGCAGGCCGTAGGCCACGTTCTCGGCGATCGTCATGTGCGGGAAGAGCGCGTAGTCCTGGAAGACCGTGTTGACCGTGCGGTCGAAGGGCGCGGCGCCCGTCACATCGGTGCCCGCGATCGCGATGGTGCCGCTCGTGACCTCTTCGAATCCGGCGATGAGGCGCAGCACGGTGGTCTTGCCCGAGCCCGAGGGGCCGAGCATCGAGAAGAACTCGCCCGACTCGACCGAGAGCGTGAGGTCGTCGACGGCGGTGGTCTCGCCGAAGCGCTTGGTGACGGACGTGAGCTCGACACCGCCGTGGCCGCGGCCGGAATCGGAGGGCGCGGCGTCGGGCGCGCTGGGGGCGGTCGTCGCGTGGGGGGCGGACATGGCGGCGGGATTCCTCCGAGACATCGTTGGTCGGTGCAATAACTGTAAACGTATAGTTTCATATCTTTTATTTCGATCGCATAACGGCGGTGTAACGCTCTCGGGTCTGTGCCGGACAATGGGGCTATGAGCACCCGCAGCGTCGCGCCCCGGTCGGGCCGACCCACCCGGCTGCACAGCGCCGTCTTCCAGCCCATCGGCGACGAAGGGCGCGCCGCCCTCGTCGAGCGGCGTATCGCAGAAGCGATCATGGGCGGCGTGCTCGCCGCCGGCGAGCGCCTCCCGCCCGAGACCGAACTCGCCGCGGCGTTCGGAGTCGCCCCCGCCACCGCCCGTGAAGCCCTGCTGGCCTTGCGCGAGCGCGGCCTCATCGTCACGCGGCGCGGCCGCACGGGCGGCAGCTTCATCGCCGACAGCGCCGACCCGGTGCGCTTCGCCACCCGGGCCCTGCTCGACGGCTCGCGCGTGAGCCTGCGCGACGCCGCCCAGCACTACCTCGCGATCACCGCCGCCTGCGTCGAGCTCGCCGCCCGTCGCGCAGACGCCACCGAGATCGCCATGATCGTCGCGCGCCTCGAGCGCGGCGACGATCGCGACCTCGCGGCCTGGCGCCGCGCATCCGACGACGCGGTCATCGAGCTCGCCGCCCTCAGCCAGTCGGCGCGGCTCACGCGCGAGCAGATGAAGCTGCAAGGCGAGTTCTCGCCGCTGCTCGCGCTCATCGACACCGATCCGACCAGCCGCACCGAGAGTCGAGCCCACCTGCTCGACGTGCTGCGGGCCGTCGGTGCGGGCGACGCTGAGGCCGCCGTGCAGGCGCTCCGCGCCAGCACGCGCGCCACGATCGACTGGCTCATCGCCTACCGTGAGCGGCACGCGAGCGCCGTCACCGCCCCCATCGCGACCGTCGCGCCGCCGAACGCGTCGACCGCGGCCACCCCGCCCCGAACCGAGAGGAGCAGCACGTGAGCATCCACCCCGCCCCGCCCGCGTCGCGCACGACGACCGAGCATCCTGTTGATCTCGTGACCGAGTACTTCGGCCGCGCCATCACCGCCCTCGCCGCCTGGAACACCGCGCTCGCCGACGAGATCGCGGCCATACGACGCACCGGCCCCATCACGACCGACCGACTCGACGAGGTCGTCGAGCCCTCGGCGCTGCGGCTCTTCGACACCGTCGACCTGCCCGTGTACGGCTCGGGCTTCATCGCGGCGCTCGACTCGCTCGCCGACGCCAACAGTCACCTCGCATGGTGGCAGGGGCCCGAGCGGGCGCAGCTCGTGCTCGCCTCGCAGTCGGTGAACAAAGAGCACATCGACTACAGCGAGCTCGAGTGGTACCGCGTGCCGCACGCCACGGGCCAGCCGCATGTCGCCGGGCCCTACGTCGACTACCTGTGCAGCGACGAGTACACGATCACCGTCGCGGCCCCCGTGCACATCGACGGCGAGTTCATCGGCGCCGTGGCGCTCGACCTGCTCATCGATCGCGTCGAGCGCGACCTCACTCCGCGCCTGGCGGCGTTCGGCGATGACATCTCGATCGTCAACGGCGTCGGACGCGTGCTGCTCTCGACGAGCCCCGCGCGTGAGACGGGCGACACGATCCGGGGCGATGACCTCGCCGCGTTCGAGCGCTTTCCCTGCCCGGGCATGGCGCTCGACGTGCTCATCGCTCGCTGAGGCGACCTCCCCGAACAGACACGCACGGGCGAGGCGACCCGATCGCCCCGCCCGTGCGCGGTTTCTCCCCAAGGCGCTATCCGACGCCCTCGAGCAGGTCGGTCTCGGTCGTGCCGATGGCCTTCACGACCTCCGGTCGACGACGGGCCAGGTAGAGGTACCAGACCATCGTGAGACCGAACAGCAGCGCGAAGAGCCACGGGATGATGTTGAACGGGAAGGCGGGCACGGGCACGATGTTCGACCAGAACACGTACGCCATGCCGCCGACGGCGACGATCACGGCGACGGGCAGCAGACGGTTGGTCACGCCCAGTCGGCGCACGTAGACGATCGACGCGATCGCGATCACGGCGTACGCGACCATGTAGCCGTACGTGCCGAAGGTGTTGACCCACACCAGCACGCTGATCGGGTCGACCCCGACGAGGTAGAATACCGCGGGCACGAGAACCACAGCGGCCCCGGAGATCAGCAGCGCCCGGTGCGGTGTCTGGAAGCGATCGTGCGTGCGGCCGAGGCGGCCGTCGACGACGCCCTCCTTGCCCATGACGTACAGGATCCGGCCGATCACGTTCAGCGGAGCGACGACAACCGCGAAGAACGATGCCGCGACGCCCGCATTGAGGATCGGGTTGAACCACGAGGGCATGCCGATCAGCACGGCGATTTCGTCGAGCGGGCTCGCCGAGGCGCCGAGGCCATCGCCGAGCGCCGCGACCTGGGTGTAGGCGCCGAAGATGTACAGCACTCCCACCCCGAGTGCGCTCCACATGATGGCGCGGGGAATCGCGCGGAACGGGTTCTTCGCCTCGCGACCGAGGGCATCCGCGCTCGAGAAGCCGACGAAACCGAGAATCGCGAGCACCATGCCGGCCGCGACTCCCGAGAAGCTGGTCTGCGACAGGTCGAACTGGCTCGGATCCCACGCCGCCGGGCCGAGGTAGCCGAGGGTCAGCACGAAGAGCAGCACGATGATGCCGATCGAGAGCAGCTCCAGCACGAACGAGACACGGGCCGAGATGCGGATGCCGCGGATGGTGAAGAAGACCGCGAGCCCCCCCAGCACCGCAGCGACCACGATCTGCGCCACGAGCCCCTCCAACGGCACACCGATCTGGGTCAGGGTGAGCATCGTGTACGAGACGCTTCCGCTCAACGAGGCCGCGGCGATGCAGAAGCAGCCGATGACGAGCGTGACGCCGGTGACGTAGGCCCCGACCGGACCGAGGCCGATCGCGGCGTAGTTGTAGAGCGACCCCGCAGAGGCGCGGCGCTTGGCGAACTGCAGGATCGAGTACCCGACCGCGAGGATGATGATCGTCGCGAGCAGGAACGAGAGCCACGTGCCCTTCCCCGCAGAGAGGTAGATCGCCGCCGCCGTGAAGGCGATGACGGCACTCGGAGCGATGTTGGCGATGGCTTGCGCGAAGAGCTCGGTCGAGCCCATGACGCCGCGCCGAAGACCGGCGTCGGCAGGAGGGGTGGATGTCGCGGTCACAGCATTGTGCCTTTCGTGAGGGGTTGGATGGAGGAGGGGTTTCAGGGGATGAGCAGCGTGCGCAGCGCGGTGCCAGCCTGCAGATCATCGAGGGCGGCGACCGCCTCGTCGAGCGAGCGTCGGCCGCTCACCATGGGCTCGAGCAGCAGTTCGCCGTCCATGACGCGGTCGACGAGGGCCGGAATGTCGATCGCCGGTCGCACGCTGCCGTAGTTGGAGCCGAGGATGCGCTGATCCGCTTCGGCGAGAACGAGCGGCTCGAACGACGCGCGGGCCCCGGCCGGCGGCAGGCCGACGATGACCGCCGCGCCACCGAGGCCGAGCATCCGGATCGCCTGCTCGGTGGTCGACGTCGTGCCGATGGCGTCGAAGGCATAGTCGACGCCATCGGGAAGCAGGGCGCGGATGGCCTCCACCGCATCGACCTGCGAGGCGTCGATCTCATCGGTGGCCCCGAGGCGGCGCGCCAACGCGGTCTTCTCCATGCGCACGTCGATCGCGACGATGCGCTCCGCGCCGGCCAGGCGCGCACCTTGAACGACGGAGAGGCCGACGCCACCGCACCCGATCACGGCAACATGCGCTCCGGGCTCGACGGCCGCGGTGTTGACGACGGCTCCCACCCCCGTCGCGACGGCGCATCCGACGATCGCGATCAGATCGAGCGGCGCATCATCGCGAACCTTGATGGCCCCGGATGCGGGAACCACGGCCTCCTCCGCGAACGACGAGACTCCCAAGTAGTGGTGCACCATCTCGTCGCCCAGGCTCAACCGCGATGTGCCGTCGTGCAGCACGCCGCCGGGAGCGACGACGGTGGCGACGAGCGAGCAGCGCGCCTCGTGCCCGGCCAGGCAGTACCGACAGCTGCCGCAGGGGGCGACCCACGACATCACCACGTGGTCGCCCTCGACCAGGTGCGTCACCCCCGGTCCGACGGCGGTGATGACGCCGGAGCCCTCGTGCCCCATGACGAGCGGGGTCGGAACGGGCCATTCACCGCGCCGCACGTGCAGGTCGGAGTGGCACACCCCCGCCGCCGCGATGCGCACGCGCACCTCACCGGGGCCGGGGTCGGCGAGATGAACGTCCTCGATGCTGATCGATCGATCGCTGCTGCGGAACACGGCGGCCTTCACGGGCGTCCTCCTGATGGGGCGGTGAGCGGATTCCGCAACGGTACGGAGACCGATGACCGGCGCGCGATGACCGAAGTGGACAGCGTGAGGGGAACACCACGCCGAAACGGTTAATCGCAGGCCGCGTAGGGTCATCTGCGTGAGCATCGATGTGCCGGAACCCCCTGCGCAATGGACGGGTGAGGCAGGCCTGCGGTACGTCAACCGCGGGATGCGAACGCTACTGCTCGCGAGCACGCGGGGCGGCTCGGCGGCGACGCTGGCTGAGCTCTCTCGTCTCGTCCGCGGCTGGTCGGTGCTGTTCGATGCCCACGGCACCGTGGTCGACGCGGCCGGCGCCGGAGTCGTGCACCGCGATGACGCTCGGCGCGCTGCGTTCGGCCCTACCCGGGCGATCCGTCACACGGGGCTCAGCGTGCACCCGATCGGTGGCGACAGCGCGCCGCGCGGTTTCCTCGTGGTCGCGACCCGGCCGCAGCACATCGCGGTCGCGCGCGAGCTCGCCTCCATCACCGCCGAGCTGCTGACGCACGTTTTCTTCCCCCGCGCTGACGGGCGCCTCGAGCCGATCGCGCGCGCCGACGCCATCGACATCCTGCTCTCGAGCGATGCCGCTCTCGCCGGTCGGGTGGCACGCCGGTGGTCGCTGCACTCGACCGACGCCGTCGTGAGCGTCGTGCGAGCCCGATCACGGGGCGTGCGCCTCGAGAATCACGTGCTCGACTGGCTCGACGACTGCGCGCTGCCGCCGCTCGCGACGACCCGGGGCGATGACGTCATCGCGGTGCTGATGCCCGATGCGGTCGACGTCTGGCGGGCCCGCGTCGAGCTCGGCCACGAGCGTGACGGGGTGCCCGTGCGATGCGGCGTCGGCGGCGCGGCTGAACTCGGCGAACTCGACCGCAGCCACCGCCAAGCGGTGCAGGCGCTTTCGAGCGGCATGGCCAGTCGCGCGCCGTTCGTCGCCTTCGACGAGGGGGCGGTGCTGCGCACCGTCTTGAGCAACCTGACGGGTGCGGCGCAGCGAGACCTCACCGATGTGCTCGTGCCGCTCGACGACGCCGACCCCGTACTGCGCGCCACGCTCGAGATCTTCCTCAGCGAGAACGGCAGCTGGGAGGCAGCGGCGACTCGCCTCGGCGTGCACCGCCACACCGTGCGCAACCGCATCGCCCGCATCGAAGAGCTCAGCGGGCTCGATCTCGATCGCGTCGACGACCGCGTTCTCGCGTGGCTCGCTCTCTCGGCGCGCAATACGGGCAGCTGAGGATCACGGGTTCTGCGATGCCTGACACAATGGCGGCATGTCGTCGTGGACCTTCCTGACCCACCATGCGCACGTGCTGCTCGAGGTCGCGAAAAACCCCGATGCCACCGTGCAGCAGCTGGCCGATGAGGTCGGCATCTCGACGCGCTCGACCGTGACGATCCTCGGCGACCTCGTCGACACGGGATATCTCGAGCGTGAGCGCCGCGGGCGGCGCAACCACTACGCGGTGGTGCCGACCGCCCCGCTGCGGCACCCCTCGAACGCCGGCCACACCGTCGGCGAGCTCATCAGCGCCCTCGCCGAACTGCGCTGAGCCCCGAGACCCGCGCTCGCGCCGATAGGCTCGCCCCATGTCTGATCACGACGACCGCCCGGTGGGCTTCCTCGGCAAGCTGCGCAGCATGAAGGTCATCACCTGGGTGCTCATCATCGGCCTCGTGGCCATCACGCTGAGCGGCACGACGCTGCTGTTCGTGCTGCTCGGCAGCTAGGCGCCTCAGCCCAGGATCACGGCCTTCTTCGCCTCGAACTCTTCGGGCGTCAGGATGCCCGCGTCACGCAATTCTCCGAGCTGCTTCAGCTGCTCGAGTTTCGCGCCCATGTCGTTCGCCGGCGGGGCGGGCGCGGCAGCGGGCGCGGGGGCCGGAGCGGCCGCAGCCGGCGCCGCGGCGGTCTGCTGAGCCCACTGGGCCTGCTGGCGGCGCGAGACCTTGTTGTGCACCGAGCTGGCGACGGCGGCGTGGGTGGCGGTGCGGAGCAGTCTCATGGTCAGTCCTTCTCGGTCGTCGACGACGCGGTCGCGTCGGGCTCAGTGGAATCGATGGCGGCGACGAGCGCCTCGACCTCGATGGGCCCTTCGGCCAGCAGCACGGCGCCCTCGTTCTCCCACGCGAGGAGTGCCGAGATCATCGACAGCTCTTCGTAGATGACGACGACGGCGACGCTGCCGGGCGACATCGCCTGGCCGATCTCGTGGATGTCGTCGTCTTCCAGCAGGTACGAGGCCGCGCCGTCGAAGAATCCCATGTCGACGCCGTCGATCTCGCCGAGGTCGTGGGCGGGCACCGTGACCACGTGCCCGTCGGCACTCTTGCTGAGGAACTCGATGTCGAGCACGAGGATGCGCGCGGCATCCGACAGCTCGACGATGCGGCGGAAGCCCGCCCCCGTGACGTGGCCGTCAGGAAACTCGATGACCAGGTAGTCGATCGGTCCGAGGCGTTCTGTGGTCTGGGCCATCGTTGCTCCATCTGCTCGGGCCGCCGCTCGCGGGCTGGTGCCGCTCACTGTAGCGAGGCGCGGCACGCGGCAGAAGTGCTTCTCGATGAACGCTCAGGCGTGACACGGTCGTGGGGCTGCGCCACGATGGGGCGATGCAGCCCGTCACCGATCTCATCGCGGGGCTCGACGAGCCCGCGCGCTCCGTGCTCGAGGGCTGGCGCTCGCGCGCGCTCGAACTCGTCCCCGACGCCCTCGAGGGCGTCTCGTACGGCATGCCGGCACTGCTGCACCGCGGCAAAGGGCTCGTCGCCGTCGCGGTCACGGCGTCGGGCTACTCGCTCTATCCGTTCAGCGGGCAGGTGATCGCCGCGCTCGGGGACGCGCTCGGCGACCTGCCGCGCTCGAAGGGCGCTGTCTCGTTCACCGACGCCCGCCCGCTACCGCGTTCCGCGTTCGACGCGATCGTGCGGGCGCGCCGCGACGAGATCGATGCGGCACTCGACCGAACGAGCTGAAATCCGCTGCGCGGTGCCGGACATGGTGCAGTGTGAGAGCCGTGACCGATGCCGTGCGCGAGCAGCGCTTCCGCACGATCGCCGAGCTCGTGGTCGAGCCCGTGCGGCGCTATCTGGCGCGCCGCACCGACGCCGCGACGGCCGACGAGGTGCTCAACGAGACCCTGCTCGTGTGCTGGCGTCGACTCGACGAGGTGCCGGCCGGCGACGAGGCGGTGCCCTGGGCGATCGTCGTGGCCCGCAACCTGCTCGCCAACGCGCAGCGGGCCGAGCGGCGCCGAACCCGGCTGGTGGGCAAGATCATCGCGCTCGATCCGCCCGAGTCGGTGGTCGAGTACACGCTCGACGGCGGCGATCCGATCGCGGTGCGGGATGCCCTCACCCGGTTGCGCCGCGACGACGCCGAGCTGCTGCGGCTGTGGGCCTGGGACGGCCTCGAGTCTCCGCAGCTGGCGACCGTGCTCGGCATCAGCGCGAACGCCGCGGCGATCCGACTGCACCGGGCGAAAGCGCGCCTGAAGACCGAACTGATGAAATCCGCACCGCCTGCCGGACATGTCGAAGCAGAGGAAGGGAGCACCGATGCACGACGATGACCGCTCGCTGCGTGACCAGTTGCGCGGCGCCGACCCGGCGCGCGATCTGGCTCCCCTCCCCCCGACGTGGCTCGACCACAGGATGGAGCAGATCATGACCGACACCACCACCCCCTCGGTGCCCGCGCGCAGCGCTCGCCGCACCTGGATTCCGATCGCGGGAGTCGCCGCGGCTCTCGCCATCGGCGCCGCGATCGCCGTTCCACTCGCGATCGGCGGCACGCCGACCGTCGAGCCGCTCGCTCTGCCTGAGGGCGGCGGGCTCGCCAGCGGCAGCTGCCTGACCGTGGACGCCGCAGGGCTGCTCGCTCAAGAGCAAGCCTTCGCCGCGCGGGTACTGACCGTCGAAGGCGACATCGTGACCTTCGAGGTGACCGAGCGTTTCGCGGGCGACGTCGCTGACCGAATCACGGTGCCGCAGGTCGACGAGCTGACAACGAGCACCGACTTCTCACTCGAGCCCTTTGCTGCCGGCGACAGCTACCTCGTCACGGCGACCGACGGCACCATCAGTGCATGCGGACTCAGCGGCCCCGACACCCCCGAGCTGCGCGCCCTGTTTGTTGAGGCCTTCGGCGGCTAGATGCTCTAGATCAGCCAGCGGGCCTGCCGCACGAGCGCGAGTCGCTTCCACGGCAGGCCCGCTCCCCACGTGTCGCCCGCGTGCGTGACGGCGATGACGGTGAGCGACAGCGCGTAGATGACGTGGTAGTTGACGATCGGGTTGGTCGAGCCCGCATCCATGCCGATCGGCCACTCGGCCAGGTACATGGCGAGCAAGACGAACGACCCGATCACGGCGCTCACGCGCAGCCCGATGCCGAGCATGACCGCGAGGCCGATGCCGAACACCGCGAGCATGAACAGCACGTCGGATGCGGGGCTCGCGATCGCCGCGAAGAACGGCTTGAGCGGCCCGACGACGGCGTCGCCCAGCAGGAAGCCCTGGCTCGGCGTGCCGCCATTCACCCAGGCCCGCTCGGCGGGCGTGGAGTAGCCGAGCCCGAAGGTCTTGTCGAGGAAGGCCCAGAGGAAGATGAAGCCGGTAGCGAGTCGCAGCACGGCGAGCACGCGTCGGGCGACATCGGACCGCACGATGTCGAGCTGCGTCGCGGGGCGGGATTCGGTGGTGCGGGGAACGGTCGTTGCGGGCTCGGTAGTCATGGAGTGTCCTCAGCGGTCGGCGGGCAGATGAGCCGCTGCCGAGGTCTGGGGCAACTGGCCGAACGGTAGCACGCGGGCGCGTCGCCCGGGTATAGCGTGTTCGCACCTGCCCTCACCCCGTCGAAAGGTGCCCGACATGCTCCGGTTCCTCATCCGTCTCGCGATCTACGTCGGCACGGCCGCGCTCGCCCTGCTCATCACCTCGTGGATCCTCCCCGGGTTCGGGCTCTCGCTCTCGGGGTTCATCGTGGCCGTCGCGGTGTTCGCGCTCGCGCAGAGCATCCTGACCCCGTTCATCGTCAACATGGCGCGCAAGTACGCGCCCGCCGTGCTCGGCGGCATCGGGCTGGTCTCGACGTTCGTGGCGCTGCTGCTCGCGAGCTTCTTCCCCGGCGGCATCACGCTCACCGGCATCGACACGTGGGTGCTCGCGAGCCTCATCGTGTGGCTCATCACGGCGCTCGGCGGATGGCTGCTGCCGCTGCTCCTCCTGCGCGGCAAGCTCGCCGACCCGGGCCCGGCCAAGAAGTAGCCCGACTCAGGGGGCGGTCAGCGCGCACCGATGCGGCCGTCGGCGCGCATCCAGGTGGCGTGCGTACTGTGAGAGCGCGTGAGGGACGCCGTTCGACGCTCCCCCGCCATCGCGTGAAGGGAACCGCTATGCGCAGCTCATCCTCCTCCTCCGGCTTCGACATTCGTGAGGCCGTCGAGAACCTCCGCGAGGCCTTCACGCCGCGCGGCAGCAGCGGCTCGGGTTCGGCGCACCCCGACCTGCGCACGGCCATCCTGACCGCGCTCGCCCACGAGGCGAAGAACGGCCACCAGATCATGCAGGCCATCGGTGCCGCGAGCGGCGGCGCCTGGATGCCCACCGCGAGCCAGGTGTACCCGATGCTGCAGCAGCTCGCCGACGAGGGTCTCATCAGCACCCAGCACGACGGCGAGCGCACCGTCTACACGCTCACCGATGCGGGCCGCGAGGCCGCGGCCGCCGCGAGCGCCGAGCCGCACGGCACCGAGCGCGAGGGCTGGTCGCGCCCTGACTGGGGCATGAGCGACTTCACCGACCGCATGAGCGGGCGCTGGAACGACCACTGGAACGAGCGCACGGCGGCGGTGCCGCGCGCGGGCGCGAAGCTCGCCCAGGCCGCCGCGCAGGTGACGCAGAGCGGCACGCGCGAGCAGCAGGAGCGCGCCGCCGCCCTGCTCGACCAGACGCGCAAGGCGCTGTACGCCATCCTCGCCGAAGACTAGAACGTGCCGACCGAGGGCGCGAACCGCGCTCCGACGACCGATCCGGCCCTGACGGCCCGCTACCGCCGCATCATGCGCTTCGCGGCGCGCGCCCTGGCGCAAGCCTGGTGGTTCGAGCTCGTGCTGCCGCGGTTCGGCCTGGCGCGCTTTGCGGCGCGCGGGCGCATCCGTCGCCTGCAGAAGCTCGCGCGACGGTTCCACGACCTCGCCGCCGACCTCGGCGGGCTCATGATCAAGGTCGGGCAGTTCCTGTCGTCGCGCCTCGACATCCTGCCGCCCGAGATCACGCGCGAGCTCGAGGGGCTGCAAGACGAAGTGGCTCCCGAGTCGTTCGCGCGCATCGTCGAGCAGATCGAGCGCGAGCTCGGCATCCCGCTCGATCGCGCTTTCGCCAGCATCGAGACCGAGCCGATCGCGGCGGCCTCGCTGGGCCAGGCGCACCGCGCGCGGCTCTCCCCCGGCATCGCCGCCGACCTCGGGTTCGAGCAGGTGGTCGTCAAGGTGCTGCGGCCCGGCATCGAGCAGATCGTCGAGGTGGACCTCGCCGCCCTGCGTCGCGTGGGCCGCTGGCTCTCGCGCGTCAAGCTCGTCAACCGCCGGGCCGACGCGCCCGCGCTCGTCGAAGAGTTCGCGACGACGAGCCTCGAAGAGATCGACTACGTGCATGAGGCGATCAACGTCGAGCGCTTCGCGGGCGACTTCGCCGACGACCCCCGCGTCGGCACCCCCGTCGTCGTGTGGGAGCGCAGTGCGCGCCGCGTGCTCACCCTCAGCGACGTGACCGCGATCAAGATCTCCGACGTGGCAGCGCTGCAGGCCGCGGGCATCGACCCGAACGCGGTCGCCGCCGAGCTCGCGCGCGCGACTTTCGAGCAGATCTTCGTCGCCGGCTTCTTCCACGCCGACCCGCACCCGGGCAACATCTTCGTCACCCCGAGCGCCGAGCACGGCTTCACCCTCACCTACATCGACTTCGGCATGATGGGCGAGATCACCGACGAGCTGCGCACGGGCCTGCAGCAGTTCATCTTCGCCGTGGCCGCACGCGACGCCCGCGGTTGGGTCGTCGCGACCCAGCGGCTTGGCGTGCTGCTGCCGAGCGCCGACACCGTCGAGCTCGAGCGCGCCATCACTGCCCTCTTCGACCGCTTCGGCGGCATGGGCGTGGCCGAGCTGACGCGCATCGACCCGCGCGAGCTCGAGCAGTTCGCGCTGCAGTTCAGCGAACTCGTGCGCACCCTGCCGTTCCAGCTGCCCGAGAACTACCTGCTGCTGGTGCGCACCATCTCGCTCATCTCGGGCGTCACGAGCGCACTCAACCGCGACTTCAACATGTGGGACGCCGTCGACCCCTTCGCCCGCACCCTGCTCAACGGCGGCGGCGCCTCGACCCTGCGCTCGGTCGGCCGCGAGGGCGTCGCCATCCTCTCGGCGCTCGCGCGCCTGCCGCAACGGGTGGATGCTCTCGCCACGCGCCTCGACCGCGGCGAGCTCGCCACCCGCAGCCCCGAAGTCGAGCAGCGGCTGCGGGTGCTCGATGGCAGCGTGCGCCGCGCGACCTCGGCGATCCTCTTCGCGGCGCTCCTCATCGGCGGCATCCTGCTACGCCCCAGTGATGAGGTGCTCAGCTGGGTGCTGCTCGGCGCCTCGGCACTGCCCCTGCTGCACGTCGTGCTGCCCTGGCGCCTGCGGTAGCCCGGCGCGCGCGTCGCTAGGGTTGGCCGCATGCGCACACCCGCTCGGCTCGCCCTCGCCCTCACGCTCGCAGCCGGCGTCGCCCTCGCGCTCGCCCCGAGCGCAGCCCTGGCCGACACGAGCGACTTCACCTTCGACTCGTTCGACGCCGAGTACACGCTCAGCCGCGAGGCCGACGGCACCGCGACCCTGCAGGTCGTCGAGACGATCGTCGCCCGTTTCCCCGAGTTCGACCAGAACCGCGGCATCATCCGGGCGATCCCCGACGACTACGACGGCGTGCCGCTCAACACGCAGGTCATCAGTGTCGTCGACGAGAACGGCGACCCGGTGCCCTACGAGTCGGCGTACTCCGGCGAGTTCATCGAGCTCGCGCTCGGCACCGACGACTTCGTGCGCGGCGTGCAGACCTATGTCATCAGCTACACCCAGCAGAACGTCGTGCGCTCGTTCGACGACACCGCGTCCGACGAGTTCTACTGGGATGTCAATGGCACCGCCTGGCAGCAGCCCTTCGGCCGCGTGAGCGCGACGGTGACCCTTGCCCCCGACGTGGCCGAGGCCCTCACCGGCAACGCGGCCTGCTACGTCGGCGCCTTCGGCGAGAACGAGCAGTGCACGATTCAGGATGCGAGCGGCGTGTTCACCGCGAGCGCGACAGACCTCGCCCCCCGCGAGACGGTGACCGTCGCCATCGGTTTCGAACCCGGCACGTTCCTCACCCCCGAGCCAACACCCCCACCCGAGCCGCAAGACGTGCCGTGGTGGATGCACCTGCTCTCGGGCGGAGTCGGCCTCGCGAGCCTGGGCGCACTCGCCGCCGCGATCGTCTCGCGCGTGCGCGCGGGCACGGGTGCGAAGAGTCGCGGAGCGATCATCGCGCAGTACTCCGAACCCGAAGGCATCGACATCGTGCAGTCGGCGCACCTCCTCACTCGACCGGCGAGCGGCATTCCCGCCGCTGTCGTGCGCCTGGCCGTCCGCAAGAATCTGCGCATCCTGGCGTACGCGGTCGATGAGGGCGGGGCGCCCTACACGCTGCAGTACCTCGGCGACGATCGGGCCGACGCGCTCGACCTCGCCCTCCTCGACGCGATCTTCGGCACCGATCGAGTCGCGGGGGCCCTGACCCCCTACGGCGAGTACGACTCGGCGCTCGCGGTGAAGCTCGACACGCTGTCGACGAGTGCGTTGTCGTCGCTCGAGCCGCAGGGCTTCCGGCGCACGCCCTCCGGTCGCGGCTTCGGCTGGCTCATGCTCGCCGCGCAGTGGCTGCTGCAGGCGCTCGCGTTCGGCGCGATCGTCGTGTCGACGGGGCTGTTCCTGAACGTCAGCCCGCTCGCCTTCGTGTCGCTGCTCGTCGCCTTCCTTGCCGGCTTCGCGGCCTTCGGCCTCGCCATCCGGCCCCTGCAGCTCACCGAGAAGGGTCGGGCGGCGAAAGACCAACTCGACGGCCTCAAGCTCTACCTCACGGTCGCCGAAGAGGAGCGGCTGCGCGTGCTGCAGAGCCCGCAGGGTGCCGAGCGCATCGATGTCGGAGACAATCTGCAGCTCGTGAAGCTCTACGAGAAGCTGCTGCCGTGGGCGGTCGTCTGGGGCGTCGAAGACCAGTGGATGCGCGAGCTCGAGGTGCGCGTCGCCGCCACCGACACGGCCCCTGACTGGTTCGTCGGCACCAACGGCTTCGAGGTGGCGCTCTTCACGTCGGCCGTGCGGGGAATGACCGCGACGACGACCGCGCCGGTGTCGAGCTCGTCGTGGTCGGGCAGCGGCGGCGGCAGCTTCTCGGGCGGCTCGTTCGGGGGCGGCTTCTCGGGTGGCGGCGGAGGAGGAGGCGGGGGCGGCGGGCGCTAGCCCGCGGCGGCCGTCTCGGCCGCGCGACGCGCGAGGTGCCGTCGCTCGGCCTCGTTGCTCGTGAGCTCCCGAGCCCGCTCGAAACTGGCGGCCGCGGGTCGACCGGCGCGCGCGAGCAGCTCGCCGCGCGTGGCGTGGAACAAGTGGTAACCGTCGAGGCCGGCGAGCCGGTCGAGCACCGCAAGGCCGGCGAGCGGACCGTCGGCCATCGCAATCGCCACAGCACGGTTGAGGTCAACGACGGGGTTCGGGGCCATACGCCCCAGTTGCGCGTAGAGCTCAGCGATCGCCGACCAATCGGTATCGGCGGCCGTGCGCGCGTTGGCGTGGTGGCCGGCGATGATCGCCTGCACTTGGTAGGGACCCGGCGCCATGCGCGTCATGGCGCTGTGCAGTCGGGCGTTGGCTTCGGTGATGACGTCGAGGTTCCAGCCGGTGCGGTCTTGGTGCTCGAGCAGCACGAGTTCGCCGAGCCCATCGACCCGCGTGCCCGAGCGGGCGTGGTGGTAGAGCTCGAGGGCGAGCAGCCCTTCGGCCTCGGCACTTGCGGGCAACTCGTCGACCACCTGGCGCGTCAGCCGAATGGCCTCGAGCATGAGGTCGACCCGCGTCACGTGCGCGGCGCCGCGCGACAGGTACCCCTCGTTGAAGATCAGATAGAGCACCCGCAGCAGCGCGTCCACGCGCTCGTCGAGATTCGCCGGAATCGTGAGCGGCATGCCCGCCTCGCGAATCTTGCGCTTGGCCCGCACGACGCGCTGCGTGAGCGTGGCCTCGGGCAGCAGGTAGGCGGCCGCGACTTCGGCGGCGGTCAATCCCCCCGCCAGGCGCAGGGTCAGTGCGACCTGCGTGTCACGGTCGAGCGCCGGGTGGCAGCAGAGCAGAAGAAGTCGCAGCCGTTCGTCGCCGAGAGAAGAAGCATCCATGATCAGGTCGTCCTCCTCTTCCGGCTCGGTGGTCGTGTGGTGCGCGGTCAGTTCGGGCGCGGCGTCGTGCAGGCGGCGACGGGATGTCCGGTCTCGCCGTAGTTGGTCGATCAACGTGTTGCGGGCCACCGTGTAGAGCCACGCGGCCGGACTTTCGGGAATGCCCGACTGCCACGCGGTCAGGGCGGTGATGAGGGCATCCTGAACCGCATCATCAGCGGCGTCGAGGTTGGTGAAGCGTCGCGTGAGGAGAGCGAGCACGCGCCCGCTCTCCTCACGCGCCAGCCGGGTGACGGCGTCGGCGATCTCCGCCGAAGTGGTCACGCTGTGGTCACTCAGCGACGGTTACGCCGCGTCGGGCCGGAACGCGACGGGGCGAATCTCGAGCGAGCCCGAGTCCATCGGCAGCTTGCTCGCGAGAGCGATGGCCTCGTCGAGGTTCTCGGCCGAGATCAGGTAGTAGCCGCCGAACTGCTCCTTCGTCTCGGCGAACGGGCCGTCGACGATCTCGGGGGCCTGGCCGGGGCTGCACCGCAGGGTCGTGGCCGAGCTCGTCGGCGCGAGGTTTGCGCCGCTGACCCAGTGGCCGCCCTCGATGAGCATCTGGTTGTAGGCCATCCAGCTGCCCATGAACTCGTCGAAGCCGGGGTCGCCCGGGGCGAGGCGCGGGGAGGACTCGTCGCCGTGGATGAGGATCATGAATTCCATTGTCGTTTCTCTCTTTCTGGGGTGGACGGGATCAGTTGCCGACGAGACCGATGACGAGCGCCATCGTGAGGAGAACAGCGAAGTCGTGCCCGGTGTTGATGAGAAGCAGTTTCACAGAGCGCGACTCGAAGACGGTGGTGATGAGCGCGCGACCCGCCGAGAACGCGAGCCACCCGAACACGGCCGAGTAGAGCGCGGCCTCGAGCAGGCTCACCTGGTTGGCGATCTGCGATGCCGAGCCGATGTAGGCAAGCACGAATGCGCCGAGCAGGTTGACCACGAATGCGATCGGGTACTGCACCGCATCCTTCGCCGCGGGGCGCTCATCGAGCTGCGCGAGGCGCGTCCAGGGCTTGCGGAAGAGAAGGCCGAACCACAGCCAGCCCACCACCATGGCGGCGACGGCGGCTCCGAGAACGGCGAACAGGTTGATGTCGATCGACATGAGGGTCTCTTTCTGAGGCCCGCTCCTTGCGTGCTCTCACTCAGATGACGCGCGGCTCACGACCGATCGACAACCTGAGGAAAAGGTTCTTTCTCAGCGGTCTCGTCGGGGCGTGAGCGCCACCAACGGATCGAGAGCAGCGAGGCGAGAGCCGCACCGAGCGCATTGATGAGCACGTCGTCGATCGACGAGACCCGGCCGACCTGCAGCACGAACTGCAGGGTCTCGACCATGACCGAGAGCCCGGCGGCGACGAGCACGACGACCGCCGGCACCCATCGAGCGCGCGCCAGCCGTAGCCGAATCGGCAGGAAGAACCCGACCGCGGCGAAGGCCAGCAGGTTGCCGACGAGCTGCACGAGCGTGTCGCCGCCGCGCAGCACGTCGAGCAAGTCGCGCAGCGGCACGAGCTGCAGCCCGCCGGCCCCACCCGACGGGGTGAGGATCATCCACAGCCACGGGGCCGTGCCCACGAGCATCCCGATCTCGCTGATGCTCGCGCGCAGCGCCCACGATCGCGACCAGCCCGAGCGCACGCGGGCCCGCACGAGCAGGGCCACGGCGAGAGCGCCGAGCGGCACACCCACGAGCAGGGTGACCAGGATGACCGGGCCGTAGCGCTCTGCGATCGACGTCATCATGGGTGTGGTCTCGCCCTTACGCGGCGGGGGCTCGGTGGTCGATCGCGAGCCAGCTCGTCAGCACGCGCCGCAGCCCCGGTTCTTTCGCGCGAATGTCGTCGGCGTCGGCGAAGGTGATCAGCCCGCGAATGTCGGAGGCCCACTCGACGAGCCCCTCGTCGTCGACGAGCACGGGGGCACCCTTCTTGTCCTCCGGCCGCGTGGCGCCCATGTGCAGCACGAGCTTCACGACGCCCTCCTTGTTGCGCAGGTTCATCGTGATGCGGTCTTCGCCGTCGAGCACGTAGCTCGGGGCGTTCCACTTGACGTGCTCGGTAAGGTCTGGGTCGAGCGACCCGATGATGTCGCGCAGCAGCTGCACCTGCTCGCGCGTCTGGTCGTCGAGCGCGCTCACGAGGTCGGCGACAGACGGCTGCGCGCTCGGGGTCATGGGCTCAGCGTAGAACGACGTGCCGTCATCACGGCGCGGCGGCGGTGGTCGCGTCCAGGCGTGCGAGCTTGCGGATGAGCCGGTGCACGATGAGGAGCGGGATGATGCCGATGATTCCGAACGACATGTCGATGAGCATCCACCCGAAAGGAATGCCGCGCACGCTGCCGGCGATCAGGGCCAACGGAATGACGGCGACGCAGCAGATCATGCCCCACTGGATGATCCAGATGTTGCGCACCGGGTCGCGCAGCGGCCCGATGAACGCGATCGCGATGACGAGGTGCGCGAACGCGAGCCAGTCGGTGCCGTAGGCGAGGAACGGATAGTCGTCGTTCGTGGCGATTAGGGCGTCGCGGATGCGGTCGATCCACGCCATGAACTCGGGGGCGAGCTGCGGGATGGGCGTGGCCCGCAGCAGATCGGAGCCCCAGCGCAACTCTGTCTCCAGCGGAAACGCCGTGATGCCGCTGACCACGAGCGCCACGATGAAGAAGATCAGCCAGGCGCGGATCCACCGCAGGGTTGTGGTGCGCTCGTCGCGAGGGGCCATGGTTGTCATTCTCTCGCGTTCGCAGTGGTGCGGCGGCGAGCCCCGACCCACGCCACGACGAACAACACCGTCGCGAGCGGAACGGTGATGCCGTAGAAGAGCCAGCCCGTCGGGATCGGGTCCGGTGCCGACGTGAGCAGCGCGAACACGGGCGTTGCCACGACCGGGATGACCGCCAGGCGACCCAGGGCACGCCAGGGCGTCGGGCCTGCGAGGGGCTCGGGCGCAGCATCCGTCGGCGCAGATTCGAAACGCCGCGGCGCGGTCGTAATGAGCGCCAGCACTGCCAGCCCCACGAGAGCCGGCCCGACGAGCGTCAGCGGGTTTTCGATGGCGTTGAGCACGGCGAGCGCCGCGAGCAGCAGGAGGGCGGTGAGGGTTCCGGGCAGGCCGGGTGCCGCACGGTGGCGCAGCGCCCACCAGCCGGCGAGGCCCGCGGCGAAGGCGACGGTTGTGACGCCGACGTAGGCCGCGAACTCGCCGATCGAGCTGGTCGCGCCCTCTTCGAAGCGCCAGAAGGCGGCCCATGCGCCGACGGATGCTCCCACCGCCGCGAGCCGCCACACCGAGCCGCGCGCCGGGCGGTCGAGGGTTCGCGGAATCCACCACCACCCCACCAGCACCGTGAATAGTGCGTGCCAGGCGAGGCCCGTCCAGCTGATGGTGAGCGGCAGGTCGTCGATGACGGTCGTCACGATGCCTCCTTCGACGAGCCAGCCGAAGAGCGCCCCGAGCAGCAGGATGCGCCGCCACGCGCCCGGCCCCGTCGCGCTCACGCGCCAGCGCTGCGCCACGAAGCGCACCACCTGCACGGCGAGCCCGTAGGCCACGACCGTGCTCGCGAACCCCAGCACCGAGTCGCCCGGCCGCAGCTTCGCCCAGAACCACGACTCGCTCACCACCACCGTGGCCACGGCGAGAGACGCGGTCGCCGCGAACGAGAGCGCGAGGCGCGCTACGGGGCTGTGGGCGTGTGACATGGTTGCGCGCTTAGTGCCGCCCGCGCGCGCCCATCACCGACCGGCTCCCGCGAAACGCCATGATCGACACCACCGACACGGCCGACAGCACCGCCGCGAAACTCAGAAACGACCCGATCGACAGCACCGAGAACGCCGACCCAATCGAGCCGATCGACCCCACCGACCCCACGCTGCCCACCGACAGCACCGACCCCGAGCTGCCCACCGACAACAGCGAATTTCGCGAACGGATGCTCAGCAACGACCCACTCGACCGGCGACCCTTCGGCATGAGCTCAGAGTAGTTCTGCGGCCTCTGCTACGCCATGGCCTAACGAGCGATGCTCGAAGTATTCTGACCGAATGAAGAGTTCTGAAGCACTGTCGACCCTTGCTGGGATGCTCACGGCGGCGGGCGTGAATCTGGCGAGCCCCTCGGGCGCTGACCTCAGTAAAGCCCTGGCGGTCTTCCGGGACTTTTCGGAGATCCCGGTCGAAGACGTGAACAAGGAAGAGGACGGCGACATGGTTCTTTTCCAGTACGGCACCTACGACTGGGGTTCAGGAGA
The DNA here is from genome assembly GCF_024362325.1 of Microcella humidisoli. Taxonomy (NCBI): domain Bacteria; kingdom Bacillati; phylum Actinomycetota; class Actinomycetes; order Micrococcales; family Microbacteriaceae; genus Microcella; species Microcella humidisoli. Next base: position 1,557,052 of record NZ_CP101497.1, on the reverse strand, counting down.
GTTCTTCGAGTTGGACCTCGTCAGGCAACTCATGCACCCGGGCGAGGACGACGAGGAGGACGACGACGTGATCTTCCAGTTGCATTGCACGTTCCGGTACGTGCCGACCGAGTCGCTGCGCGCCTTCGGGTCTTTCGATCGCTGGATGGCCGCCGGCGACGAAGACACGTTCTGGAACGAGATCCAGGCGATGCCTGCTTTCGGGCTAACGGAAGCGCCTTCGTCTCTGTCCGTCAGCTACGAAGGCGTCTAGACAGGAGGACGCCGCTTGAGGACGGCGCAAGGTTCAGACTTCGCCGGCTGGGTTGAGCGCGGCGTGCGGATCTACCAGGAAGGCCTGTCGCGCATCATGACCGGTGTGCAGCTGGGCCCGATGATCACGCAGAGTTGAAGGCACTCAGACTGGCCAGCTAACGATAATGGCGACTCCAACATCACTGGGGCATCCGAAGCGACGAAGAAATCGACCGAGGCTCAGCCGGTAATGCGGCAGAGGTAGTCACACATCGGCATCCATTAGTGACAAAGTCAACGCCGGATCCTCCTCGAAGATTGCCTTCATGATTGTTCCCAATTCATCCGCGACGGAGTCGGCTCTAGTACCGAGGTCCTCCCGGTATTGCTCAAGTGATTGGCAGCCCGCACAGTACTCGATTGCCTGCTTCACCTTGTCGCGAGATGTCGAACTGCTCGCGTAGTAGTCCTCGATCGCACCGAGCGCCAGAACATGGGTTCGCGTCGGGCGAAGCAAATCGAGTACTTCACGCTTCTTGCTGTCGATTTCGCCGGTTGAGTCCATAAGCGCCACGAGGCGATCGGACTTGTTTCGGTAAGCGAAGAACTGATCCATGGCCTCATGAAGCGCGTATGCACTCTGTTCAGTGCCATCGAGCGCAGCTCGTGCCGTCTCCACCTGGCGCCAGAGACCCCGCGCATCTCCACTTCCGGCGAGCTTCTTCGCTTGGGCCTCGGTCATCTCGGACGAGCTTGGTGAAAGCTGGGCATCCACAAGCTGCAATAGCGCTGCACGAACGGCCGCCGTCTTGTGGTCCGCTTCGAGTTTGTCGAAACCGCCCACGAGCGCATCTAGGTCGCAGATCACGTGCACCGGGATCCCGAACTTCTTGAAGAACGATCGGTAGTTCTGAATGTTGCCTTTTCCATTAGTGCGCGCGAACGCAATGTTCTGTTCAACCGCGTCCCAAGCAGGATTCAGCAGCTTGGCGATGTGCTGGAGAAGCAAAGCGTCACTGTCCCCTTCAACTAGGACAACTTGCTTGGCAAAGAAGCCGATGCTGTTGTTCTCGTGGCAGATGATCTGAAACGCCATCTTGGTAGATAGGTCATCGATCACGATCGGTCGAATCCTCGTGAATGGAACGGACCCGTCTCCCGGGCGAACCTTTTCGAACTTCGTGAACGACTGCGTCGCGTTGGCATCGAAGAAGAGCGGGGAGTGCGTGGTTACCATCACTGGATGCTCTCTGGCGAACACCTCAAGCGCAGAGAAAAGCTGCTTCTGTGCACGTGGATAGAGGTATAGCTCCGGCTCCTCGAATAGAAGCCAGTAGTAGCTCCCTGAGGGACGCGCGCTTGAGATCCCCGAAGAACGGAAGCTTGTGTAGGCCCGCAATACAGCAAAGGCAACTGCTCGCTTGAGGCCATCACCTTTCGTGATGATCGGTCCGTCATGGCCATCATTCGCGGAAATCTCGGCTGATGCCAGGATCGTCTTCATCTTTGGGACCGGTACCGAGATGGTCAGATCCACGTCGGGAAAGCTCTGCCGAACAAAACTGTTGATGAGCCCCTCAACTGCCTTTACTTGGTCGATGCGATCATCAACCACAGCACCGCTGTCATCAAGAACCCGGCTTAGTTTGCGCTGAATCTCCTTGAACTGCTTCTCCACGTCTTCGAACTCGCTCTGCACTTCCTCAAGGAGCAGACCGAGCAACTTCCCGAATGTTGCCGAGTCGGTTGTCTTGACCTCGTCTGACACTTCCTTGACTGCCTCGATGTAGATCGGCTCAGGCAGGAAGTTCTTGATTCCCGCATCGATTCCGGTGCCTAAAGGCTCGTCGCGATACACCAACTCGTCGTCCGAAAGCGTTGCGACCAGTTCGTCCCGAGCCTGCCTGATGGCAGTCTGAGTCGGTTTGGGAGGTAGCACATCATCTAGCTCGGGAATGAGGCCAATGACGGTTTCACGAAGCTCTTCGCCCGACTTGTTTCTCATGGCAGGGTCAAGCACTTCTGACGTCCAGTTCTCGTTCTTTGGTCCCAGCCTCGAAATGAGGAGTTGAGACTTGCCGCCAGGCGCTGGCTCTACCAAACGCACAAGCCTGACACTCCCCCCAACAACGTCAGCACTGAAGCTTGCGCGATGAGCATCGTTCGAGATGCGGGATAGATCGATATCTGAGATCTCGTCTATTTGGACTTCAATCCGAATCGGTAACGACTTGTCAAAGAAGTCAGTTTCGGCAGGCTTTTTGGCACTACCGGGCAAGAAGACAAGGAGCGCCTGGAGCACTGACGACTTACCGGAGTTGTTCTCACCAATGAGACAGCCGAACTGCGAAAGGGGAACGGTAACTTCCTTTAGGCCCTTGTAGTTCTGAACGTGCAGGCTCGAGAGTTTCATTGATTTTCCTCACTTTTCTTTAATTGTGACGATTCCATCGGATTTCGCAAGCATCGGGGAAGCTACGGGTGAACTGAGCTGCTGAAGGTGCCCCGAGCACGAAAGTCGTCGGCTCAAGGCGATGTCGGTGGCATCAACGATGCTGTTTCTGTGATGAAGAAGATCCTGAGTGAGTGGCTTGGCTACTGGCGCTTTCGGCGTGAGCTCGCACAGCTCCAGCGTTCGCAGTTTGCCCGCGACCAGTTCAAGCAGGGATACCTCGTCGGTTACCACAAGGGGCGTCTTCACGAGCGGGTCGGCGCGCTAAACCTCCTCGAGCCCGACCTCGATCCGCCGCACCCGCAGGTCCAGATCGCAAACATTGCGGTCGATGTCGGGATGCGGGACTTGTTGGAGGCGCTCTGGAAGTGGGGCCTCTGGACGCAATTCTCGTGCCAGGGCGACCCAGATAAGTTCGCCCCGCACGAACCTTACGGCCGGGAGTACGCGACGCAGATCGTCTTCAGCACCTTCGACGAGGCAGTCACGTTCACAAAGAAGTCCGCCAGCTTGCTCGGCTTCAAGAACCATTCCGAAGGCGGTTTGGTGCTTCGCACCATGGCTCCCATGGACGGCGAAACAGCGCGTGCTGAAGTTACCTTCTCGCCTCTGTTGTTGCCCGAGATCACGGCATTGTGGGTCGAGTTCGAAAAGACCCCAACGGTGGCGGCGGAGCAGAGCAGCGCGCCTAGGAGAAAACAATCAGGTCAGATGGTGGATGTCGGCCGGCTTGCCGCCGACCAGAAAATCCGACCGGAATAGCGGTGCCCCTGCTACAGGTTTACTCGAACCCCTCGCGCTCTGCTCCCTCACCTCAAGAACTGCTGTTCCGCTCGACAGCTAATGAGCACCAGGATGCTCGCCCCGAACCACGTCGGCGAGCCCGCCAACTTCGAACGCACGGAGCTAAGGCTGTTGTCGGTCGCTACCGCGAGGTCCGCAACATTCGAACCGTCGCTGCAGAGCTACAGCTCTCTCGGTCAACTGTTGCTCGTATCCTCAATGAACACGGCGTCGACGCAACGCGCAGGATGACCACAGCCGAGATCTCCGAGGCGGCCGAACTTTACGAGCAGGGGCTGTCAAGTGGAGTGATCGGCAAGCAGCTCGGATTCGACAATCACACGATCTTGAGGGCCCTGCGTCGGCGTGGAGTACCCATCAGGCCGGCTGCCCACCGGAGGTGAGAATGCGGCTTCACACGCGCAATTTGACTAGACACCGTTCGCTGGTGCACGTGGGGTGCGGCGCTCTGCCGCACCCCACGCAGTTCAGAACTCCGCCATCATCGTCCAGGTCGCTCCGCGATCTTCAGACCTGTGTACGCCCTCGATTCCGGCCACGACGATCGAGCCATCGTTGCCAACGGCCAGGGCATCCGTGAGGGGTGGCGCCAGCCCGATCGGCATCCACGTCACCCCGTCGGGGCTGGTGTGAACATAGCCGTCGACGTCGATTCCGACCAGGAATGCCTCAGTTGACACGCCTGCCGGGCTGGACGCGATCAGAACCAAGAGCGGAGCACTGTCCGTTGCGGTGAACGTCATGCCGTCGTCGGTGCTGACGAGGAGACCCTGCTCCGTCGTTGCGTAGAGACTCTCGGCGTTCGAATCCCAGCTGAGGGAGCGCGCGCCGATCGGCATTCCTGCCGCCCAACTCTGCGCACCGTCCCGACTGACCATGACCTGACCTGTGGCCGAGTCGATGCCGGCCAACGCCATCCCGTCAGACGACTGCGCGATCGTCATGCTGTGAAAATCTACTTCCCCGAGAAGGGAGATCGGCGCGAACTCCCCAGTCGGCACGCTGAGTTCATAGACGCCGATGTTCGGCGGCAGATTCTCGTCGGGTGCCGGGTGGCCGGAGAAGTAGATGGTGTCGCCGAGGCGCGCCATCCCCATCACATCGCCTGCCCATTGACCGATGCGTTCGACCGAACCGTCCGCTGCCACGCTGAGGACTCCGTCATGCGTCGCGACGTAGGCACTTTCGCGCTGCAGGTCGTAGTCCACCGCGTGCACGTGCGACACGACGATGGGGGTCTCCGTCGTGGGGGAAGTGCATCCCGCCAGACCGACGGAAAGGACGGCGGCCGCTGTCACGGCCGCCACTCCTATCCGCCGCATCAGGAGTCGAGCATCGAGCGCATCAGCTCGATCTCCGCAGTCTGGCTGGCGATGATGTTTTCCGCCAGCTCACGCACACCGGGGTGCTCGCCATCATCAAGGACGTCCTCCGCCATCTCGATTGCGCCCTCGTGGTGGACGATCATCTGCTCGAGGAAAAGGTCACCTGCTTCAGGCCCACTGGCGTCCTCGAGTGCCTGCATGTCCTCTTCGGTCATGCCTGCCATGCCGTCCATGCCGCCCATGCCGCCGTGGTCCATGCCGTCCATGCTGTCGCTCATGGCGGGCATGCCCCAGTCGTCGAGCCACTGCTTCATCTGCTCAATCTCGGGGCCCTGGGCGGCCTTGATTTGCTCTGCCAGCTCTACGACCTCGGGATCGACTCCCGACTTGGCAAGCAGGATGTCGCTCATCTCGATGGCTCCCTCGTGGTGGGGGATCATCATCTGCACAAACATGACGTCTGCCATGTTGGCGCCGGAGCTCTCGGGTGGCTCTGTGGTGGTCGAGCATGCAGCGAGCCCCATCACGGTGATCAGGGCGAAGGCACCAGACGCGAGCGCGCGGATGCCGAATGGCTTCTTCATGGTTCTACTTCTTTCGTCGGTGTTGGTTATTCGGTCGCAGTGATGACGGCGTGGCTACGCGGTCATCCGGCGGCGAATCACTGACGAATAATGCAGAGTTCCGTGAGCTCAGGCGGGCGCGGATCAGCAAGCCCACGGGGTGTGGTGTCGACCCTCGACACTCCCGGCGCTAGCAGCCCATGACGAAAAGCAACGAGAGGGAGAACCAGGCTGATGACCACAATGAGCGCCAAAAACACACATGCCATCAACAGCCCGGCGTGATCGCCTGCGCAATCCACGCACGTGGAGTTTTCGTCGTCAGAGAAGTTCGCGTCGAGATGAGGAGCGACAGGCGCAGAGTGGTCGTGCTCCAGGGGCACTGCAGATTCAGCGACGGAGCTCGTCACGGTAGTGGAGTGGCCGGCGGGGGTCGAGCCATGAGTGCCCATGGCGATACCGACGACCGCGAACGTCGCGATCAGCAGTACGTACCCCAGGCGCCGAAGCATCTCTCATACCTCCAGGGGGTATGGTCTCACATCTCCCTCACTCGAAATAGCGTATTCGCTGAGAACAGAGCTCACGATCGACGCACAACGCTCCGGGTCGCTCAGGGGCAAACGATGACCGCCGGGCAGGCGTGTCGCGGTGATGTTCGGGTGCGCGCGCTCGAGCTCTTCGGCACGACCGGGAACTTGCACCGGGTCTTTCTCACCGTCAACCAAGCGAACTGGAACGTTGCGCGCAGCCAGATCGACGAGCGCGTCAGACCAGCCAGAATCGCGCACCAGCGAGTCGAAGCCTGCGATGTACCCCGACCAAGTGTGCTCGACCGAGTCCCGGGCGACCGCCACGGGGATCTGCGGGCTGATTGCGATCGCAACCCCGCGAGCCACCGTGCGGTTGTGGCACATCCACTGGCACACCCGCTCGGCGAGCGGACCTTGGGCGAGCAGCGCCTCGAACCAGCCCATATGCCGGATGCGGTCGTTGGCCTCTTCAGCAGAACGATACAGGGGAGCATCGAATGCCACGACTGCCCTCGTCGGTGCGTGTCTCGCGCCCGCCCGGAGCGCCAGGGATGCGCCCATGGAGTGGCCGACGAACACGACGGGCTGAGTATGTAGGTCGAGGGTCCGCAGCACTTCGAGTACAGCATCGACGTGCACCCCCGCATCGACGGTCTCCTGAAGCGCCGGATGGTGAATCGAAGCACCGAATCCGATCGGGTCGATGGCCACGACCCGCGCGCGCTGTCCAATCACGTCATACTTCTCGCCCCAGAATCGTTCGCTCGAGGCGAGGCCCGCGAGAAGCACGACGACCGTCTCGCCCAACCCATACATCCGCACTCCGAGGCCGGCAACCTGGGTGCGCTTGCCGGTACCCGGTCGCCAGAGACGCGCCTCTTGAGAGAGAGCGTGAATGCTCGTCCACAAGAGCGGCGGCACTGCAAGGGCCGCCGCACTGACGACGTGCCACACGTTCATGAGCGTCGAGCGTAGCCAACAGGAAAGAGATGCGCTTTACAGGTTTGCAAGCAAGCTCTCCATCTCGGCGATCTCATCGGTCTGTTGCTCAATGATGGAACGAGCGAGCGCGACAGCCTCAGGGAACCGGCCGCCTTCGACCTCGACTTGGGCCATCTCTACCGCGCCTTTGTGATGAATGATCATTCCTTCAAGGAACAGCCGTGCGGCTTCAACGCCCTGGGCGTCCTCGAGAGCCATCATGTCTGCCTCGCTCATCATGCCGCTCATCATCATGGAGTGACCACCATGACCGCCGGCCATGGTCGGGGTGCCCCACGCTTTAAGCCAGTCGTTCATCTGGTTGATCTCTGGCTGCTGCGCAGCTTCAATCCGAGCCGCGAGCTCTTGAACTTCCGCAGGAATTCCCTCTTTGCTAAGAATTACTTCGGCCATTTCCAGGGCCCCCACATGATGGGGCACCATGTTCGAGGCGAAGGCAACGTCTCGATCGTTGAATGGTTCTGCTCGGTTCATCCACGCGAGCGCTCCTGCGACACTTATTCCAAGAATCGCAACGATCCCGGAAATGATTGCTATACGTTGTTTCACTGTCATCCTCCTTCCACTTTCGTGGGTGTTAGTACTCGACTTGAAAACAAGTCGAGGCGTCGCAGTGGCTGAACCACTGCGACGCCTCACCTCGTTCTAGGAGCGCACCAACCGCGCGATTGCTTGGGCTGCCTCCTCAAGTTTGGCTTCGGCAACGTCACCACCAGATCGAACGGCATCACTAACACAGTGCTTCAGGTGTTCATCTAGGAGCCCCACGGCCACGCCTTGTAAGGCGCTTGTGAGGGCCGAGATCTGAGTCAAGATGTCGATGCAGTACTGCTCTTCATCCACCATGCGGTGAACACCACGCGCCTGGCCCTCGATGCGCTTGAGCCGAACAAGGTACTTCTCCTTATCGGCAAGGTAGCCATGGGTGCCCTGATCAGCTGACATGCGCAACCTCCGACTTCTGCGCGGGTAGCGAACCCAAGATGGCCTTCACGCTCGCCTCGGGTTTCAGGTCAAGGCGTCTCAGCCACTGCGCGTTCAATGCGACCACGATGGTCGAAACCGACATCAAGACAGCCCCGATGGACATCGGCAGCACGAACCCGATCGGCGCCAGCACACCAGCCGCAAGCGGCACCGAGAGGAGGTTGTAGCCCGCTGCCCACCACAGGTTCTGCTTCATCTTTCGGTAGGAAGCCTTCGAGAGCTGAATCACCGACAGCACCGATCGCGGGTCAGAGCTTGCCAAGATCACCCCGGCCGAAGCGATGGCGACGTCAGTACCTGCACCAATGGCGATACCGACGTCTGCTTGTGCCAGGGCTGGAGCGTCATTGACGCCATCACCGATCATCGCGACCGAGCGACCTTCGTTCTGAAGCTCCCGCACCTTTGCCGCCTTGTGCTCGGGACGAACTCCAGCAAAGACACGATCGATGCCGAGCTCGGCCGCGACCGTATGAGCGACCGCTTCCGCATCGCCAGTGATCATCACGACCTGACGTCCAAGAGCGTGCAACGCCGCTACTGCTTCTCGAGATTCGTCTCTGATCGCGTCAGCCAGGCGCAGCGCCCCGACCACTTTTCCGTCCGAAACGACGTGGAGGATGATTGCTCCCTCCTTGCGCCACTCATCTGCGATTTCGAGTTCTGTCACGTTCTCCTCAGTGAGGAGGTGTGGCCCGCCCACGCGAACTTTCTGACCGTCGACTTGCGCGGTCACGCCAACTGCTGGGGAAGAGGTGAAGCCACTCGCCCTTGGCACGTCGATGCCGCGACTTCGCGCCGCCTCAACGATTGCGCGAGCCAACGGGTGTTCGGAGTCAGACTCGGCGGCGGCAGCGAGCGCGACGACCTGATCTTCCGTGATCCCATCGGTGGCTTCGACTGAAGTGACGGTCGGCTCACCCTTGGTGAGGGTGCCCGTCTTGTCAAACAGGATGGTGTCAACCGTCCGCATGCTTTCAAGGGCGAGGCGATCCTTAATGAGCACACCCCCGCGCGCTGCTCGCTCAGTCGCGATCGAAACAACAAGCGGAATGGCAAGACCGAGAGCATGCGGACAGGCAATGACCAGCACCGTCACAGTTCGAATGACCGCATCCTCCGGAAGACCAATAAGGCTCCACACGACCGCAGTGACGACTCCGGCGGCAAGCGCGAACCAGAACAACCACGCAGCAGCGCGGTCTGCGATCCGCTGTGCTCGCGACGTCGAATTCTGCGCCTCGGTAACCAGACGCTGAATGCCAGCCAACGCAGTGTCTTCGCCCACCGCGGTGATCTCAACACGAATCGATGAGTCCGTCGCGATCGTGCCGGCGACAACAATCTCGCCTTCACTCCGTGTCACCGTCTTCGACTCACCGGTGATCATCGACTCATCCATGCTCGCAGAACCCGAAACGACTCGGCCGTCAGCCGGAACGCGACCACCAGGACGGACCACCACCACGTCGCCGAGTTCCAGATCCGCCGGCGCGACAGTGCGGAACTGATCTCCGTCGACGACTTCCGCTTCGTCAGGAAGCAAAGCAGCCAGCGAGTCAAGCGCCGATGTCGTTTGCGCGAGGGAACGCATTTCGATCCAGTGGCCAAGGAGCATGATGACGATCAGCAGTGCAAGCTCCCACCAAAAGTCGAGCTGATGATCAAGCAGCCCAAGGCTTGCGCCGAGCGACGCGACGAACGCCACGGTGATAGCAAGTCCAATGAGCAGCATCATTCCAGGCTTGCGGGATCGAATCTCCGAGACTGCTCCCACCAGGAAGGGCCGACCACCCCAGAGATAGATGACCGAACCGAGCAGCGGCGAAACCCAGGTCACCCAAGGCCAATCAGGGAGTTCGTAGCCAAGAAGCATGGCGAACATGCTCGAGAGCCCAACCACTGGTACTGCGAGCACCAACATGATCCAGAAGAGACGTCGGAACTGACCCACGTGATCACCGTGACCAGCGTGACCACCGTGGCCAGCGTGCGCACCGTGTTGCATCGCGGAGTGGCCCGAGGACTGATGCCCACCATGCTCATGGTGGGTGTGGTCATTATGGGCGTGCTCTTCTTCGGACGCGGCTCGTCGTCGGATCACTTCGTGGGGAGACGGGAGCGTTTCAGCGGATGCCGCGAACTTCTCCGGATCCGCGTCAAAGCGGAGGACGCATCCCTCGCAGCACAGCCAATACCTTTGCCCCTGGAAATCTCGGTAGAGACCCGCTTCCTCCGAGTCGCTCTTCACGACCACGGTGTTGGGCATCACAGGACAGACCGCAAGCTTCGACTCCGGCGTGGTCGCTGATGCTGTCGAAGGGTGGACATGGTGATCGTGATGCTGCATTGCTTCTCCTTACCCGCAGGGGCTTCTCACCTCAGTATACCCCAGGGGGGTATCAGCGTAAAGGCTTTTCGAGGCGCGTGATTGAACGCTTGACTGACCAGATCGGTCTCCTCGCCAACGACAGACTTCCCCGCAAGAGGCAGGGGCGAAGACGAGCTCGGCGAGCGCAGGCGTGACGAGGAGCTTCGCCGAGCGGAATACCCGACCGGAATACCAGTGGGGCGATTGCGGAATGACCCAGCTACCGCCCCGGTCCGGCGTGAGATGGCCTATTTCTGCAATCGAACATCGGGCGCATCCCACCGGAGGCTCGACGATATCCCATTAGAGTCACGGCACGGACCACCTCTTCTCGTTCCGTTCCGGCTGGAGAGACCCAGCGCACCGGGCGGGCGGCCCGTTCGCCTGTGTCGCATCCAGCGGCTCACGGCCCTAGTTGACGGGGATGATGTCGCAGATGCCGCTTTCGGAGCACGACATCGGGTCGACGTCCTTTCCGGAGTCGATGAGCGCGACGAGCTGATCCTCCATCTGAGCAAGTTCGCGCAGTCGGGCGCGCACCGCAGTGAGCTTTTCGTCTAGGAGCGACTCCACGTGAGAGCAGGGCGCCTGGCCTGACTCGCGTAGCTTGAGCACATCCGAAATCTCGCTCAGCAACAACCCGGCAGCTTGCGCTGAACGTATGAAGTGGATGCGTGCGGCAGCGCCGTCCTGGTAGCGGCGGTACCCGTTCGCCTCGCGGTGAGGAGGAGGCAGGAGCCCCTCCCGTTCGTAGAAGCGGATCGTCTGAGCGCTCACTCCCGAAGCCTCGGCAAGGTCACCTATTCGCATGCGTCCTATCGAACCACTTGACCTTGTACTCCACTGCAATGTCTACAGTCGGGCCATGGAGATCACGCTGCAGTACTTCGACGGATGCCCCAACTGGACCAAAGCCGATGAGCTGTTGCAGGTGCTCGCGCGTGAGAACCCGAGCCTAGAAGTCAGGACGCAGCGAATCGCCACTCCCGCCGAAGCGGATGCTTCGAGCTTCTACGGATCGCCGTCCTTCCTCATCGACGGGAGACCGCTGTTCGAACTACCCGACTCGACGCCCGGCCTTGCCTGCCGCGTTTACCGGACTCCGAGCGGGCTCGCCGGATCGCCTACTCTCGAGCAACTGCGCGCCGCCATCGATGCCGCAGGACGGTTCGACCGATGAGCGACGCCTACGACCTCATCGTTATCGGCGCAGGGATGGCAGGGACTTCGGCGGCCAACAAGTGCGCCGCGCAGGGATGGAGGGTTGCGATCGTAGACGAGTTGCCGTACGGCGGGACGTGCGCCCTGCGGGGGTGTGATCCAAAGAAGATCCTTCGCCGCGGCGCCGAGATCATCGACGCCGCCCGCTTGCTCGACGGCGACGGCACCCATGACGGCGAGACCAGCATCGACTGGTCGGATCTGGTGCGACGTAAGCGCCGATTCACAGAGCGAATCCCGGCAGCTCTGGAGGAGGAGCTGATCGGCAACAACGTGGCGACTCTGCACGGACAGGCGCAGTTCGTTGGTCGGCAGGAGGTCCGAATCGACGACAGGGTGTACACGTCGAAGAAGTTCCTGGTTGCGACCGGAGCGCGACCCAGGACACTCGAGTTCCCGGGCGCTGAGCATGTCATCGATAGCACTTCGTTCCTCGACCTCGACAGGCTCCCGAAGCGGATCGTGTTCGTCGGAGGGGGCTTCATCTCTTTCGAGTTCGCTCACATTGCCGCACGAGCAGGCGCGGAGTGCATCATCCTCGACCACGGCCCGAGACCGTTGCGCGGATTCGACGAAGAACTCGTTCGGCGGCTGGTGCGACGCAGCGAGCAAGCGGGCATCAGCGTTCTGCGAAACACCTCGGTCGACCGGGTAGAGCCGCGGCAGGCGGGGTTCGTGGTCCTCGTTGCGACCGACGGAACGACATCGACGATCGATGCGGACCTGGTGGTTCACGGCGCGGGTCGAGTCGCTGCGCTAGACGACCTGGATCTAGAGGCGGCCGAGGTCGCCTACGGTTCGCGCGGCGTGACGGTTGCAGACCACCTGCAGAGCCCCACCAATCCGGCCGTGTTCGCCGCAGGGGACGCCGCCGACACAGCAGGCCGCCCCCTCACGCCAGTCGCCGTGTTCGAAGGCAAAGTTGCGGCGTCCAACATGCTCCGCGGCACGACCACCGCGCCGGACTACACCGGCGTGCCTACCACCGTCTTCAGCATCCCCGAACTGAATCGGGTCGGGCTACTGGAAGACGAGGCGCGCGCTCAGGGATTCGATGTCCACGTCCGCTTCACCGATACCAGCGATTGGTACTCCAGTTACCGGGTCGGGGAGACGGAATCTGCGGCGAAGATCGTGATTGACACGGCCACAGACATGGTGCTCGGAGCTCACCTTCTCGGGCACGGATACTCCGAGCTCATCAACACGTTCGGCATGGCGATGAAGCTGGGCTTGACGACGAGGCAGTTGAAGTCTGTGACCGCCACGTACCCTTCACTCGGCTCAGATCTCGGATCGATGCTCTGAGCCCTGCGAAGCGGAGGCGGCAGATCAGAGATCGTCACTGTCGGCACCGCGCGGACCGCGACCATCGTCCGTCGTCGTGACGTATATGCCGGGTGACCGCGCCGCACCTGATCGGACACAGGGTGGGTCGATACGTCTTGCCCGTGTCCCTCACGCGAGTCACCTTCCGTCGTAGGTCGAGACAGCGTCGGGTGAGCCTGTCCGCCAGATGTCGGCACCCTGTCCCCTCAAGGGCCATCGAGCGCCTGCGGTGGCGGGCCGCGGCAGGTCAGACCGCGACATTTCCGCAATCGAGATCCGACATTTCCGCAATCGGCCCCCAGTGCCCCTGGAGGGACTCGAACCCCCAACCCTTTCCTTAGGACGGAACTGCTCTTCCATTGAGCTACAGAGGCGGTGCATCCAGTGTATTCGCCGGGTTGTGGCTAGGGGGCGCCGAGCGACGCGAGCAACTTGGCCGCGCGACCGCGCACCGACTTGAGTCGGCTCGTGGCCAGCGCGCGCAGCTCGGGCACGAGCCACGCGGCCAGCTCGGGGCGCTCCCGGGCGAAGTGGGCGAGCGAGTCGGCGGTGGTGTTCTGCACGATCCAGTCGTCGTAGTGCAGGTTTGCCTGCATGAGGGCGATGGCCGCGTCGCGCTGCGGCGGGGTCATGTGGTCGTCGAGCAGCACGAAGAGAATCGAGAGCGTCCACTTGGTCGAAGCCTGGTCGATCTGGGCCACCCAGCCGAGTAAGTCGTCGAGGTGCTCGGCCACCCACTCGGGCCGCTGCTGCGCCACGCGCTTGACCGCGCTCGACACGCGCAGCCGCACCACGGCATCCTCGCTGCGATAGCAGGCTACGAGCTCGGCGAGCAGCGCCCGATCGGCCAGCACCTCGTCGACGACGCTCACGGTGTTGCCGAGCGAGTTCGGATGCCCGCCTGTCAACGGGGCTTCGAAGCGGCTCACCGGCATGCCGCCAGGGTAGCCCCGCCGCGAACTAGATTCGGGGCATGGTCACCGACGACTCCCCCGCCTTCCACCCCGACCTCACGCGCGCGCGGTTCATGCCGCGCACGTCGGCCACGCGGGGCAACCGCCGACTGCTGCGGGCGCTCACTCGTATCGGGCGTGGCCGCCCGCCGAAGGGTGGCGAACTCATCGACCTGGGCGACGGGGTCACGATCCGCGTGCACCGGCCAGCAGTGATGGATGCCGGCGAACGCCGCCCGGGAATCCTGCACCTGCACGGCGGAGGCCTCATCATCGGCTCGGCCACCCAGGGCGACCCACTCTGCCGGCGCCTCGCCGACGAGCTCGGAGCGGTGGCCATCAGCGTCGACTACCGCATGCCGCCCGAGCACCCCTACCCGACGCCGCTCGACGATGCCTATGCCGCCCTGCAGTGGTTGGCCGCGCAGCCTGATGTCGACCCGACACGCATCGCCGTGATCGGCGAGAGCGCCGGAGGCGGCCTCGCCGCATCCCTCGCCCTCATGGCCCGCGACCGCGGCGATATCGCGCTGGCCGGGCAGGTGCTGGCGTATCCGATGCTGGATGACCGCACCGACTCCCCCGCGGCCGCCCACCCGCGCATGCTGCGCCTCTGGAACGGCCCCAGCAACCGCCTGGGCTGGGGCATGTACCTCGGCGCGGGCGCGAACGGCCCCGCCGCGACGCCCCTCGACGCAGCGACCCTCGAGCGCGCAGTGCCGGCGCGCCGCACCGACCTCAGCGGCCTGCCGCCGACGTGGATCGGCGTCGGCACGCTCGACCTCTTCCACTCCGAAGATGTGGAATACGCGCGACGGCTCGCGGCGGCGGGCGTGCAGACCGAGCTGCACGTCATCCCGGGCGCGTACCACGGCTTCGACGCGGCCGAGCCGACGGCCGCGGTCTCGCGCGACTTCGTGCAGCGCCAGGTCGACGCCCTGCGGGGCATGCTCGGCGCCCGGGATTAGGACTTCTCGCGCGGGAAGAGCGGCGCGAACCGCGCCAGCTGATACCCCACGGCGATCGCACTGAGCGCGACCGCCGCGATCACGCCCGCGATCACCGCGACGCTCGTCGGCAGCCCGAGCGGACTCGTGAGCACGAGCACGACGATCGCCCCGCCGACGACGGCGTTGACCGCGCCGATGACCGTCGCCATCGTGAAGAAGACCGCGCGGCGGTTCGCCCGCCGCAGCCCGAGCGACCGGCTCGCCTCGCCCACCTCGGTCTCGACCACGCCGAAGAGGTGCGCGCCGGGCGGCCAGATGCCGGCAAAATGCCTCCGGATGCGCGCCATCTGCTGCAGCACCCGCACGTTCTCGACGCTCGTGTCGACGAGGCGCACGACCGTGAAGGTGCCGAGCAGAAACAGCACCGGCAGCACCACGGCCGCGAAGGCGAGGAACGACTCCGCCGAGGCGTTCAGCACGAAGCCGAGTGCGATGAGGCTGCTCGAGAGCGACACCATGTAGAGCGACGACCGGCTGCTGCTCTCGGAGATCGTGGCGCCCGAGGCACCCTGCAGCACGAAGTACTCGGTCGCCAGGGCGCTCTCGAACCGCGCTCGCGCGTCGGCGTCATCCGCATCGCTCATGGTCGCATTGTGGTCGACGAGCCCGTCAGATTCCAGATTGGATGCGTCGCGCTCGTCAGGGCAGCTGCAGGTGAAACTCGACGACGTCGACTACCGCATCGTCGGGCAAGCCTGGGTAGTGATTGCGGAGACCGTCACGCAGGTCATCCACCGAGTCGGCGCCTTCAGCCGCCGCGTGCGCGCTGGTCAATTCATTCAGCGGCACTGACTTAACCGACTCCACGCGTGCCGCTAGCGACAGGAACTCCGGGTGGTCTTCAAAGATCAGCGTCGCAGGGCCGACAGAGAGCGGGTCATCGAATCGGATCGTCATTCTCTTCGCCCCCGACTGGATAGCTTCGGCATAGCGACGGTTGAAGCGAACGAGTCGTGGGGGCATCGCGTCCGGAAAGCGATACGTGTCCGGGAGGAGGGCCCGAAGAGTTCGCGGCTGTGGGCCGGCAGTCGTCGGAACGATCACGATTGCGTCCGGGTGGGTGTCGAGCATCACCTGCCGGCAACGTCCACACGGCGCGATGAGACCGCGGCCGCCATCTCCAGCAGCTGCCATCGTCATGATCGGCCTGCCGCCCGAGGCGGCGACGGCCCCGAGAACCACTAACTCCGCGCAGGGCCCGCCGGTGAAGTGGTACATATTCACTCCGGTGTAGATGCGACCGTCGATGTCCATCGCGGCTGCGGCAACCGAGTGATCTCCACTCGACCCGAGTGTGCGCGCCACGGCCTCAGCAGCGTTCAGAACTGCTTTCTCCGACTCCAGCATCCGCATGTCGCCATACTGCCGCACCCGTCATGAGCTGTGTGCCTCTCGCGGCACATGCCGCGAACGTCACATTGCGTGGGGAGGCTTCCGGGCCCCGAGCCGAATCACCCGACGCGCGGCGCAGCGCACGGCGCGCATCCCGCGATCATGCGGCGAGCGGCGCCAGGTACTCGTTCCAATCGGGCAGCGGGCGCTCGATACCGCGCACCAGCCAGGCCGTGCCGTGCGGTGCCTTCGGCACCACCCGCAGTTGCCAGCGCATCTCGGCCGGCGTGCGGTCGCCCTTGATGTTGTTGCACTTGAGGCAACACGCCACGAGGTTCTCCCACGAGTCGGCGCCCCCGCGCGAGCGCGGCATGACGTGGTCGATGGTCGTGGCGTTGCCGCCGCAGTAGGCGCAGCGGTTGCCGTCGCGCCGCAGCACGCCGCGGCGGGTGAGCGGCACTTGACGCGAGTGCGGCACGCGCACATAACGGCGCAGCACGATGACGCTCGGGCGGTCCCACCGGCCGTCGATGCCGAACACCGGATGCTCCCCATCGGAGGCGAGCACCGTCGCCTTCTCGTTCATCACGAGCACGAGAGCTCGGCGGAACGACACGACGGCGAGGGGCTCGTAGCCCGCGTTGAGAACGAGAGTGCGCATTGACGGCTCCTGTCGAACGGGCCCGCATGGCCTGCGGGCGTTCTATCCGGGTCGTGGCATCTCACGGTGCGAGGCCGAGCCGCTGCCCCTTCGGGCACAAAAAAAGCACTGCCGTCAGGCGGCAGTGCTCACTTCGGCCAGACCGCGACAGGGCGCGATCCAGCGGGCGCGGGCGGCTATGCGAAAGACGGCGCGCGCATCCACGGTTTGGATGTCGCGTCGCTCACTCATGGCCACTCCTCGGGTGCCCGTGCGGCACCACGAGGCAAGGCTAACCCAGAAGAGGTGACAATCCGGTGACAATCAGATGCCGACGCGCACGATCCAGTAGTTGTCGGTCCAGATCGGGCGCACGCTCACGACGCCGCCGGCGCGCGGCGAGTCGATGAACGTGCCGTTGCCCATGTAGATGCCGTTGTGCCCGGGCATGATGACGATGTCGCCGGGGCGGGCGTCGGCCCGCGAGATGCGCGTGCCCGCGGCATCCTGCCCGCTCACCGAGTGCGGCAGCGACACGCCGAACTGCGCGTACACATACTGCACGAAGCCCGAGCAGTCGAAGCCGGCCGGGGTCGCGCCGCCGTAGCGGTACGGAACACCCTGGTACTGCAGCGCCACCTGCACGACACGGTCGAGGCTGAAGTTCGGGTACGGCGGGTTGGCGAGGAAGTCGCTGACCGACGGGCCACGCCAGGCGGCAGCCGCGGCAGCGCGCTCGGCAGCGAGCTGCGCGCGACGCAGGGCCGCAGGGTCCGTCGCACCGAACTCGGCGCGCGTCGCGTCGACGACGACAGCCTCCTCGGCCGTCAGCTCGATCTCCTGCGACGCCGTCGCCTGCAGCTGAGCAACAGCCTCAGCGCTAGCGTTCGACTCGGCGTTGGCCGGGGGCGCGATCGCGGTGCCCGGAAGAGCCAGAGTAGCGACGATCGCGGTTGCCGCGGTCATGGCGCCGATGTTCAGAAGCGAGCGCTTCCACGAGGTAGAGCTGTGATCCAAGAGAGAAACCTCCTGCGCTTCGCCACTCACATCGCGTGGCCCGTCCGCTTTCGTGTTATCCACGGTCCGATGCAGGAGACGGGCGTGCGAAGCGTCCTGCGTCAGAGTCGCCGACCGGTTGGGTGTGGCCAAGCAACTGGTTGAGTGTACGCGACGTTACCGAGTCGTGACAAAACGACGCGCAGAACCACATCTAGTGGTCAGGAGTCACTCAGCCACGTAGATGTGCTGAGCGATCTCGGCGGGCAGGTCGATCCCCTCCGCCTGGCCGATCACCTCGACGCTCACATAGCCATTCGGTTCGGGGCGGATGCGGGCCTCCGCACCCGGCACCACACCGGCTTCGCGCAGCTGGTGGAGCAGATCGGGATCGACCTGCACGGGCTCGGCGAGGCGCCGAATGGTGCCCGTGCGCACACCGGCCGCCGCGGCATGGGCAAGCGAGACGACACCGTCGAGGAAGGCGTCGGCGGCCGAGCCGCCGAGGTGCTCAAGACCCGGGATCGGGTTGCCGTACGGCGACTCCGTCGGCTCGCCGAGCAGTTCGATGATGCGGCGCTCAACCTGCTCGCTCATCACGTGCTCCCACCGGCAGGCCTCGTCATGCACGAACGCCCAGTCCAAACCGATCACGTCGGCGAGCAGCCGCTCGGCCAGCCGGTGCTTGCGCATCACGGCCACCGCCTTCTCACGGCCGCCCGGCGTCAGTTCGAGGTGCCGATCGCCTTCGACGCGCACGAGGCCGTCGCGCTCCATGCGCGAGATCGTCTGCGACACCGTCGGGCCCGAGTGCCCGAGACGCTCGCTGATGCGCGCGCGCAGCGGCACGATCTGCTCCTCCTCGAGGTCGAGGATCGTGCGCAAGTACATCTCGGTCGTGTCGACGAGGTCGGTCACGGCTCCTCCTCTCGGGCTCGAGCAAACGGGTGGCAGTCAGGCTTGCCTAGCCTAATCGACGGGGATGCACGCCTCCGCGCCCGGCGATCGGCCGGGCAGGCGCTCAGTACGATTGAGGCATGGCCGACATCACGATTCCCGCCGAGCTGCTGCCCTCCGACGGACGCTTCGGGTGCGGACCCAGCAAGGTGCGGAAGGAGCAGCTGGCCGACCTCGCGGCGGCGGCGAGCATCCTGGGCACCTCGCACCGCCAGGCGCCGGTCAAGAACCTCGTCGGCAGCGTGCGCGCCGGGCTCGCCGACCTGTTCCGGCTGCCCGAGGGCTACGAGGTCGTGCTCGGCAACGGCGGCTCGACTGCGTTCTGGGATGTCGCGGCCGCCGGCCTCATCGCCCGCCGCAGCGCCCACCTCGACTTCGGCGAGTTCGGATCCAAGTTCGTCGCCTCGGCCTCGGCGCCCTGGCTCGAGGCGCCGCACGTCGTGCAGACGCCTGGCGGCACGCGCGGCTCGCTCGAGGTCGTCGACGGCGTCGACGTGTACGCCTATCCGCACAACGAGACCTCGACGGGCGTGAGCGCGCCCGTGCGGCGGTTCGGCACGGCTCCGGATGCGCTCACTGTCGTCGACGCCACGAGCGCCGCCGGCGGCATCGATTTCGATGTGGCCGAGACCGACGTCTACTACTTCGCGCCGCAGAAGAACTTCGCCGGCGACGGTGGGCTGTGGATCGCGCTCATGAGCCCCGCGGCGATCGAGCGCGCGTACGCGATCGCCGCGACCGACCGCTACATCCCGCCGTTCCTCTCCCTCACCGCGGCGATCGACAACTCGCGCCTCGACCAGACGCTCAACACGCCCGCCCTCGCGACGCTCGTGCTGCTCGACAGCCAGCTGCGGTGGATGAACGCCTCGGGCGGCCTCGCCTGGGCCGGCGCCCGCACCGCCGAGAGCTCGGGGCACCTCTACGACTGGGCCTCGGCGCACCCGCTCGCGACGCCGTACGTCGCCGACCCCGCGCACCGCTCGCCCGTCGTCGTGACGATCGACTTCGACGACTCGGTCGACGCGGCGCGCGTGGCCGCGGTGCTGCGAGCCAACGGCATCGTCGACACCGAGCCCTACCGCAAACTCGGACGCAACCAGCTGCGCATCGCCACCTTCGTCGCCGTCGAGCCCGACGACGTGCGCCAGCTCACGCGCAGCATCGACTACGTGCTCGAGGCGCTCGCGAGCTGAGCCGCGCGGGCGCGCGCCGTGCGCGCCCGGTCGCCCGCGCCGCTCGCCCCGCGCATCCCGCGCATCCCGCACCACGCCAGCCCGGTCGCCCGCACCTCCGCGCACCACGCGCGCGCCGCTCGCCCCCGCACCCCGCCCGGCTCGCCCGCGCGCCGCGACCCTGCCAGACTGAGCCGCATGAGGCTCTACGTTCCGCACGACGAGCGCCGGCCGCAGCCCGAGCCCGCGGTCACGAACGACGCGCTCGCGTTCGCGATCGGCCTCGGCGGCTGGCTCATCGGCCTCGCGATCGTGCTCGGGATGCTCGCCGCGCCCACCCCGTTCGACCCCGCCCGCGTGCTCACGACGATCGCCGTCGGGCTCGTGCTCGGCATCGCCGGCCTGCTCGTCTCCCGCCGCCGCTAGCCGCGCTGCTCTCCCAGCTCCCCGCTCCTTCCCCCGCCCTTTCTCCGCGAGCGGTGTCATTCGTGGCACAAGTCGCGAAACCTTTCACGACTCACGCCACAGAGAGCCCCTCTCACCACCGCAGACCGATGCGCCGAAGTCGCTCGACCAAGAGCCTGTGCGAACCCGCAACCGTCCAGTCCCAACGCCCGTAGCCGCGCAGATCGAGCCGCACGTCGTCTTCTCGCACCTTCTCGTCGTAGACGACCTGTTCGACAGAGCGTCCACCCCTGAAGGCCGGGTCGAAATACTTGATGCGCCCGTCGAAGTCGGCCCCGATGTTCTGCTGCGGCCAGTAGAAGTCGAGGTAGTACACCTTCCCGCTCGCACTCACGATGCGGTGCTGCAGCTCCGGTAGAGGCACGCCCGCCTCGATCATCGTTGCTCGCGAGAGCGACTCACCGGGTCGGTCGGCACTCCCGTCGACGGCATCGATCACTCGTCGCGCCCGCGCGACGCCTCGACGTTCGACGGTCCCCTCGAGGACTCGCATCAGCTCGCGGCGAAACGCTCGCGCGCTCGGCGGTGATGGCGCCTGCTGATCGTGGTACCGGAGCGCAGCATCCCCCATGGCCAGGGCCGTCGAGAACGACGCAACGCGGGCGATGTCGACGACCGTTTCGGCGAGCGACGTCAGAGGCACTCGATCGACGCTCGTGGCGGGATCGATGAGCCCGCGGCGATGGCGGGTCAAGATCGTCGTCGAGCGCCGAGCAGCATCGGCCGGAGCCGTGACGTGAACGGTGGTCGGCCATTGGCCGATGATCGGCAACTGCCAGAGCGCGGCGGCCGACCAGTGCGACAGCACCTCGGTTGCATGGATGCGGTCGAGCGCAGCGCTGATGAGCGCGAGATACTGTGCGTCGGGTCCGAGCTCGCTCCAGTCAGCTGACGAGACGTACGTTCCGGGACTGAGTCGCACCAACTCGCCCCTCTTGACGGAACGGTAGCCATGAGACCGGAGTCCTTGGTCGACCTGCTCTGGAAGTCGGATGAAGTTCGGCAGCGTTTCGAGGGGGCTCATGGCCGCACCGTGCCACGGCGCCCCGAAGACAACGGGCCGCTGACGCTAGGCCAGCGCATTCGTGAGCGGACGCGAGCGCGGTGGAGGAGCGCCTGTCGCGGTCAGAGCCCAGGACTCCGAACTCGGGACTGGTTGGCGCCGAAAGTGGCACGAGTCGGTGAACGTTTCACGACTCGTGCCATGAACGGTAACTCTCGCGAGAGAGTCGGCCCCGGCGCGGCTACGGCGCGGGCGGCTCGTCGTCGAGGTGCAGGTCGATGTCGACGCCGTCGAACACGTCGTCGCCGTCGTCGCCGTGCAGGTCGTGCTCGTCGTGGTGGTCGTCGAGGGCATCCGCCTCATCATCAGCGAGGTGGCCGCCGTCGATATCGCCGACGCCGTCCTCGTCGTCGTCGTCATCGTCGTCGTCGTCGAGGTCGTCGTCGTCGTCGAGCTCATCGTCGTCGAGGTCGCCGTCCAGCTCGTCATCGGCGCCCTCGAGCGCCTGCTGCGCGAGGTACTCCTCGAGGCGGTCGGCCCACGGCACCCACTCGGGCGCGAGAAGAGCGCCTTCCGCGGGCATCAGCTCGGTCTCGAGCACGCTCGGCTCGAGGCCGGGGTTGACGGCGATCGAGACCGTCCAGAACCAGCCGAGGTAGCCGCCCTGGGTGGTGGCGAAGCGAACGGTGGCGACATCGTCGGCGACGACGACGTCGCGCAGGGCTCCGACATTCGCCGGCCGCGTGATTTCGCCGAGCGCCTGGCGGGCGATCGGCTCGAGCACCGCGGCGTCAGACACCGCGGCATCAAACACCGCGGCATCAGACACCGCGGCATCAGACACGGCGGCGTCGGGCGCGACGGCCGTCGCGGCCGCCTTCTTCGAAGCGCGCGCCACGGGGGCCTAGCCCTCCAGGTCGTCGGCGACGCGGCGCAGCACGGCCGCGATCTTCTTGCCGTGGTCGCCGTCGGGGTAGCGGCCTCGCTTGAGGTTCGAGCCGATGCCGTCGAGCAGCTTGACGAGGTCTTCGACGATGATCGCCATGTCATCGGCCGACTTGCGGTTGGCGCGGGCGAGCGAGGGCTTCGCATCCAGGATGCGCACGGAGAGGGCCTGGGCACCGCGCTTGCCGTCGGCGATGCCGAACTCGAGCTTGGTGCCCGCCTTGACGACGGCGCCTTCGGGCAGCGCCGAGGCGTGCAGGAACACCTCATCGCCCTCATCGCTGGCGATGAAGCCGAATCCCTTGTCCTGGTCGTAGAACTTGACCTTGCCGGTGGGCATGCGCACTCCTCGAGAGTTGATCCAACCTCCAAGGGTACCCGGCCGACCCCACCCCCAGCACGCGGGGTACATCGGGGTCGGTGCCGACCCGTAGTCTGGAGGGGTGCCCGAGGAATCGTTCGTGATGAGCAACCGCGTCGAACGCGTGCTCGCCTACATGGTGGCGGGCATCATCGTGCTGAGCCTGGCGGCGTTCATCGCTCTCATCGTCGCCACCGGCATGGGCCTCGAACGCGACGACTTCACGTCGGGAATCTGGCCCGCCGTCACCGTGCTGCCCCTCATCGGCCTGCCGATCGGCTTCGTGCTCATCATCGTGCTGCTCGTCGTCAGCGCCGTGCGCCGGGGGCGAGCCGCCAAGGATGCCGGCAACTAGCGCGGCCTCTCTCGCCCTCGCGGTGCGACTGCGCGATCTCGACGACGCGGTCGTCGCGCGCGTCATCCGCGAGCGCGCGATCGCCCCGGCGAGCCTGCGCGATGTCTTCGACCTCGCCGAGGCGCTGCTCGACCCGGCGGCACTCGCCATCGCCCTGTCGGGCCTCACTCGGCGCGCCCTCGCGGCGCTGGCCACGGCGGCCGAGCACCCCGATGGCGCGACGCCGGGCGAGCTCGCTGCCCGCCTCGACCGCACGCCCGACGAGGTGCTGCAGGCGCTGGCTCCGGCACTGGATGCTCTGCTCGCCGACCACGACGGAACCCGCGTGATCGTGTGGCCGGCGGTCGCCGCCGAGCTCGCGGCCTGGCCCGCACGCGGCCTGCCGAGCGCCGCCGAGCTGCGCTCGGCAGCACCTCCCGCGGTGCTCGCCCCCGTGGACGACGCCGACCGCCGTTTTCTCGACCGCGGCGCGGCCGAGCGGGCGTTCACGACGACGACGGCCGTGACCGAGGTGGTGCTGGCGCTCGCCGATGCTCCCGCGCGGCTGCTGGCCCGCGGCGGACTCTCGCTGCCCGACGCCAAGCGGCTCGCGGCGGCGGCCGGCTGCGAGCTCGACGACGTGGCGACGCTGACCGATCTGGCGGCGCTCGCGGGACTCATCGACGACGAGGCGGGGTTCACGCGCCCGACCGAGGCGGGCGACACGTGGCGGCGCGGCCTGCTCGCGGCGCGCTGGAGCGCTCTCGCCGCGGCCTGGCGCGAGGCGCTGCCCGCCGAACTCGTGGCGCTGCTCGCCGAGCGCGCCGATTCGCGCTGGGGTGCGGGGCTCGCCGACTTCCTCGACTGGCTCTACCCGGCGGGTGGCGAGGCGCTCCTGGCGCGGTTGCGACGCCGCGGCCTGCAGGCCGATCGGCTGGGTATCGCGGTCGACGGGCGCCCGAGCAGCATCGGCCGCGTGCTCGTGGCAGAGGGCGCCGAGCCGGCCGCGGCCGTGCTCGCCCCGCTCGTACCGGCCGAGGTCGAGCAGGTGTACCTGCAGCACGACCTCACGATTGTGTCGCCCGGCCCCCTCGCGGGCGCTATCGACGAGCGACTGCGCCGAGTGGCCGAGGTCGAGAGCTCGGGGCTGGCGGGCCGCTACCGCATCACGGCCGACAGTGTGACGCGCGCCATCGCGATGGGCGAGACCGCGGCGGGGCTCTCGCAGTTTCTCGCGAGCATTTCGCTGACGGGCGTGCCGCAGCCGCTCGCCTACCTCATCGACGAGACGGCTCGCCGCTACGGCGCCGTACGCGTCGGCGCGCTCGAGCCCGACGAGGCGGCCGAGCTCGGCGCCCGCACGGGGGTGCGCAGCGACGAGCCGCTGCTGCTCGAGACGATCCTCGTCGACGCGGCCACGGCATCCCTCGCTCTGCGTCGCGTGGGCCCGCACCGCGCCGTCAGCCGCTTCGATACGGATGTCGTGCTCTGGACCTTGATCGACGCGCGCTACCCGGCGGCGGCCGATGAGGGCACGACAACCCCCGAGCGCCCCGGCCGCACGCGCAGCCGCCCCGCGCCCACGGTCGTCGACGACTCGGTGGCGGCAGCGGTCGCGCGCATCCGCAGCGGTTCGACGGTGGGTGTCGACGGCGACTCGGCGTGGGTGGCCCGGCAGTGGGAGCTCGCGCTGCGCGGCAAGCTGTCGCTGCGCGCGACCGTGCGGCTGCCCGACGGCAGCGAGCGCTCGTTCGACCTCGAGCCGACGGGCATCGCCGCCGGCCGGGTGCGCGGGCGCGACAAGGCCGCCGACATCGAGCGCACGCTGCCGGTGTCGAGCATCACGGCGCTCGAACCGCTCGAGTAGGGGGCGCGCGGGCGCTCTCAGCCGCGCCACCTAGACTGGCCCGTTATGAATCCCGAGGGCCCCCTGATCGTTCAGAGCGACCGCACCGTGCTGCTCGAGGTGGCCAACCCGCAGGCCGATGAGGCCCGCCACGCGCTCGCCGTCTTCGCCGAGCTCGAGCGGGCGCCCGAGCACGTGCACACCTACCGCATCACGCGCCTCGGCCTATGGAACGCGCGCGCCGCCGGTCACGAAGCCGACGAGATGCTCGCCGTGCTCGAGAAGTACGCCAAGTTCCCCGTGCCGCAGTCGGTGTCGATCGACATCACTGAGACGGTGGGCCGCTACGGCCGCCTGATCATCGTGCGCAATGAGGAGGGCACCCTCGTGCTGCGGTCGACGGATGCCGCTGTGCTCACCGAGATCGCCGCCAACAAGAAGGTGGCCCCGCTGCTGACCCGGCGCATCGACTACTCGGCGTTCGAGCTCGCGCCCTGGGCGCGCGGCCAGATCAAGCAGGAGCTCGTGAAGATCGGCTGGCCGGCGGAGGATCTTGCGGGCTACACGCCCGGCACTCCGCACCCGATCGACCTCGACCTCGCCGCGTGGGGCCTACGGCCCTACCAGCAGCAGGCGATCGACCAGTTCTTCGTCGGCGGCTCGGGGGTCGTGGTGCTGCCCTGCGGCGCCGGCAAGACCCTCGTCGGTGCCGGCGCGATGGCGCAGGCCGACACGACCACGCTCATCCTCGTCACCAACACGGTCTCGGCGCGCCAGTGGCGGGCCGAGCTGCTGGCCCGCACGAGCCTCACCGAGGACGAGATCGGCGAGTACTCGGGGCAGGTGAAGGAGGTCAAGCCGGTCACGATCGCGACCTACCAGATCCTCACCGCGAAGCGGAAGGGCGAGTACGCCCACCTCGCCCTGCTTGACGCCCTCGACTGGGGCCTCATCGTCTACGACGAGGTACACCTGCTGCCGGCGCCCGTCTTCAAGCTCACGGCCGAGCTGCAGGCCCGCCGCCGCCTCGGCCTCACGGCGACGCTCGTGCGGGAGGACGGCCGCGAGGGCGACGTCTTCAGCCTCATCGGGCCCAAGCGCTTCGACGCCCCGTGGAAGGAGATCGAGGCGCAGGGCTACATCTCGCCCGCGAGCTGCTTCGAGGTGCGCATCGACCTGCCCCCGACCGAGCGGCTCGAGTACGCGGCGAGCGCCGACGACCAGCGCTACCGGCTCGCGGCGACGGCACCGGCCAAGCTCGGGGTCGTGCAGCGCCTGGTGAAGCAGCACGAGGGCGAGCGCATCCTGATCATCGGGCAGTACCTCGACCAGATCGACGAGCTCAGCGAGGCGCTCGGCGTGCCCCAGCTGACGGGCGCGACCCCGGTCGACGAGCGCGAACGGCTGTTCCAGGAGTTCCGGGACGGCCGCACGCCCGTGCTCGTCGTGTCGAAGGTCGCCAACTTCTCGGTCGACCTGCCGGAGGCGACGGTCGCCATCCAGGTGTCGGGCTCGTTCGGCTCGCGGCAGGAGGAGGCGCAGCGCCTCGGGCGGCTGCTGCGGCCGAAGCAGAGCGGTATTCCGGCGAGCTTCTACACGCTCGTCGCCCGCGACACCGTCGATCAGGACTTCGCGCAGAACCGCCAGCGCTTCCTCGCCGAGCAGGGCTACAGCTACACGATCCTCGACGCCGACCAGATCGCCACGGCCGCCTAAGCCACGGAGCCCAGCGGCACCCGCTACGGCTGAATGGCGGTCAGGATGCTGCGCGCGAGCTCGGCCGGCTTCGTGAATTGCGGCCAGTGGCCGGTGGGCAGCTCGATGATGTCGAGCTGCTGCATGCGCGCGAGCTCGCCCGCCCACTCGCGCTCGTTGCCGATCGCCTGGTGCAGCAGCGCGGCGGGGAACTCGCACGCGATGATCGTCACCGGCACCGCGAACCGCGCCTCGTCGTCGAGACGCGTCGGCTCGTGCGCGACGCCCACGGGCTCCGGCTTCGCGATGGCTCGGAAGTGGGCGCGCAGTTCGTCGTCGAGATCGACGAGATCTTCGTCTTCGAAGAGCGACCAGTCGGGCAGCGGCACGGCATCGCCCTCGACGGGCAGCTCGTCGTTGATGCACGTGCCGGCGGGCATGGGGATCGCGTCGACCGTGACGACGCGGGCGATGCGCTGCGGCCGTGCGTCGGCGACGGCCCACGCGATCGTTCCGCCGCCGGAGTGCCCGACGAGCACCACGTGGCCCGGCAGCCCGTCGACGACCGCGAGCACAGCATCCACGTGATCGCGCAGCCCGATGCCGGCCAGGTCGGTGTCACCGGGGCGCTTGCCGGGCAGGGTCAGGGCGTGCACCGTGTGGCCCGCGGCCTCGAGATCGCGCGTGACCGGGCCCCACGAGTCGCCGTCGAGCCAGAAGCCGGGGATGAGAAGAATCTGCATGGGCGAACGCTAGCGGGCCGCACCGATATCGCGACAGGCCGAGCGCATTCAGGAAACTTTCACGGAAAGCCCAGATACTGGGGCCATGGCTGACGGACCCAAGATTCTCATCGTTGACGACGAGCCCAACATTCGCGACCTGCTCACCACGAGCCTGCGCTTCGCCGGCTTCGCCGTGCGCGCCGTCGGCAACGGGGCGCAGGCCATCTCGGCGGTGCTCGAAGAAGAGCCCGACCTCATCATCCTCGACGTCATGCTGCCCGACATCAACGGCTTCGGCGTGACCAAGCGGCTGCGGTCGAGCGGCTACACGAGCCCCATCCTCTTCCTCACCGCGAAAGACGACACCGACGACAAGATCATGGGTCTGACCGTCGGCGGCGACGACTACGTCACCAAGCCCTTCAGCCTCGACGAGATCGTCGCCCGCATCAAGGCCATCCTGCGCCGCACCATGCAGGAAGAGGACGACGCCGTCATCCGCACGGGCGAACTGACGATGGACCAGGACACGCACGAGGTGACGATCGGCGACGAGGTCATCGAGCTGAGCCCGACCGAGTTCAAGCTGCTGCGCTACCTCATGCTCAACCCCAACCGCGTGCTGTCGAAGGCCCAGATTCTCGACCACGTGTGGGAGTACGACTTCAACGGCGACGCCGGCATCGTCGAGAGCTACATCTCGTACCTGCGCCGCAAGCTTGACCCCTTCACCGACGAGCCGCTCATCCAGACCAAGCGCGGCTTCGGCTACATGCTGAAGGCCGCCAAGGTCTAGCGGAGCCCCGCTAGACCGGCGTCGCCGATGCACGAGCAGCTGACCCAGTGGTGGGAGTCCATCTCCCTGCGCTCGAAGATCACCGGCGTCACGGTGCTCGTCGTGACCCTCGGGCTGCTCGTCGTCGGCACCGGCACGCTCACGGTGCTGCAGCGCACGCTCGTCGATGAGGTCGACCGGCAGATCACCCAGGCGTCAGAAGAGCTGCCGCGATCGCCCGATAGCTTCACGCTCGACGACTTCGACTCGTTCACCGACCTGACGCCCTCGATCTTCTCCAACCCGTTCTACTTCGGGGCGGTCGACGCCGACGCCGTGCTCATCGACGACAACGTGAGCGAGAGCAGCCGGGCGCAAGCGCCCGACGTGTCGCGCCTCACCGCCGAGTTCGTCGACGAGCTCGACGGCGGCATCACGATCACGAGCACCGACC
The DNA here is from genome assembly GCF_024362325.1 of Microcella humidisoli. NCBI lineage: Bacteria > Bacillati > Actinomycetota > Actinomycetes > Micrococcales > Microbacteriaceae > Microcella > Microcella humidisoli. Next base: position 1,528,565 of record NZ_CP101497.1, on the reverse strand, counting down.
GCACGACGCAGTGGCGCATCATTACGTTCCCGCTGCGGGTGACCGATGCCGACAGCGGCGAGACGACCACGGCGACCCTGCTCATCGGCGCCGACCTCGCCGACGCCAACGCCATCATCAGCTCGTTCGCCTCTGTCTTCCTGGGCTTCGGGCTCGTCGTCGTCATCCTCAGCGCCGCCCTCACGCGCATGCTCGTCACCTCGACCTTCACACCCTTGCGCGACGTCGAGGCGACGGCAGCCCGCTTCGCGAGCGGCGACTTCAGCCAGCGCCTCGGCGGGGCGACGCCCAACACCGAGGTCGGCCGCCTCAACCGCTCGCTCAACACCATGCTGAGCCGCATCGACCGCGCCTTCGCCGATCGCGCCTCGACGATCTCGCAGATGCGCCGCTTCGTCGGCGACGCGAGCCACGAACTGCGCACCCCCCTCGTCTCGGTGCGCGGCTACGCCGAGCTGTACCGCATGGGAGCCCTCGCGACTCCCGACGACGTCGCCCAGGCGATGGAGCGCATCGAGAAGGAAGCGATCCGCATGGGAGCGCTCGTGAGCGACCTGCTCGAGCTCGCACGACTCGACGAGTCGCGCCCGCTCGAGCTCGCGCGCGTCGACCTCGTGCCGCTCGCGCGCGACGCCGCCCTCGACGCCATGGCCAGCTCGCCCGACCGCGACGTGACCGTCGTCATCGACGACGCGGCTCCGTCCGACGATGTGGCGATGGATGCTGCGCTCACGCACGACGTGCCGGGCAGCGCCCCTGCCGCGAGCGGCCTGGGCCTCGCGGGCTCGGCGTTCGCGCGGCTGCGCGGCCGGCGGGGGCGCCGGCCCGCGGCGAGCATCCCGGGGCCCGACCCGACGACCGCGCCCCTCGCGCCCGCTGTCGAGGCCGTCGTGATCGGCGAGGAAAACAAGCTGAGGCAGGTGATCACCAACCTCATCGGCAACGCTCTGCGCTTCTCGCCGGACGGATCGCCGATCGAGCTCGTCGTCGGCGTCGACCCCGCCGCCGGCCGGGCATCGATCGCCGTGGTCGATCACGGCGACGGAATCCCCCCGCAGCTCAAGGAGAAGATCTTCGAGCGCTTCTTCCGCGCCGATTCCTCGCGCGCGCGCGATACGGGCGGCTCGGGCCTCGGGCTCGCGATCGTGGCCTCGATCGTGGCGCTGCACCAGGGCCGCGTCGAGGTGCTCGACACTCCCGGTGGCGGGGCGACCTTCCGCGTGGCGCTGCCGCTCGCGAGCGCCTCGCCGCTCCTCCCCACCGAGCACGCGGCGACGGATGCTGCGCTCGAGCAGCACGCCGGCCCCCGCTCCCCCGCCGGGGCCTAGCCTTCCCCGCGACGCCGGGCGACCGCCCCGGCGCGGAAGGAGAGCACCATGACGCGCTACCAGGTCGACAGCGAGGCGGTCTTCACGGCCACGAGCACGGCGCGCGCCTCGATCGGGCGGTTCCAGGCCGAGGCCGCGGCGCTGCAGAGCACCCTTTCGGGGTTGCAGGGCACGTGGAGCGGCGCCGCCGCGACGGCGTTCCAAGGACTGCTCGGCGAGTGGACGAGCGCCTACCAGCGCGTCGAGCAGGCGCTCGCGGGCATGACCGAGGCGCTCGCCCACGCGGGGCAGGGCTACGCCGAGGTCGAGCAGCAGGCCGCACGCATGTTCCAGCGCTGAGACGCCGAAGGGCGGCTCCCCCTCGGGGAAGCCGCCCTTCGTGTGCTCTGCGAGCGCGTCGGACTAGAAGTCCATGCCGCCGCTCGGGTCGCCCATGGGCGCAGCGTGCTTCTCGGGCTTGTCGGCGACGACGGCCTCCGTGGTGAGGAAGAGACCGGCGATCGAGGCCGCGTTGAGCAGCGCCGAGCGCGTGACCTTGACCGGGTCGGCGATGCCGGCACCGAGCATGTCGACGTACTCGCCCGTGGCCGCGTTGAGGCCGAAGCCGACCTCGAGGTGGCGCACCTTGTCGGCGACGACACCGGGCTCGAGGCCCGCGTTGAGGGCGATCTGCTTGAGCGGAGCGTCGATGGCGACCTTGACGATGTTGGCACCGGTGGCCTCGTCGCCGACGAGGTCGGTCATCTCCTTCGACTCGAACGCCGTCTTGCCGGCCTGGATGAGGGCGACGCCACCACCGGCGACGATGCCCTCCTCGACGGCGGCCTTCGCGTTGCGCACGGCGTCTTCGATGCGGTGCTTGCGCTCCTTGAGCTCGACCTCGGTGGCCGCGCCCGCCTTGATGACGGCGACGCCGCCGGCGAGCTTGGCGAGGCGCTCCTGCAGCTTCTCGCGGTCGTAGTCCGAGTCGGTGTTCTCGATCTCGGCGCGGATCTGCTTGACGCGACCGGCGATGGCCTCGGCGTCGCCGGCACCCTCGACGATCGTGGTCTCGTCCTTGGTGATGACGACCTTGCGGGCGCGGCCGAGCAGGTCGAGGGTCGCGTTCTCGAGCTTGAGACCGACCTCCTCGCTGATGACCTGGCCACCCGTGAGGATCGCGATGTCCTGCAGCATGGCCTTGCGGCGGTCACCGAAGCCGGGAGCCTTGACGGCGACCGACTTGAAGATGCCGCGGATCTTGTTGACGACGAGCGTGGCCAGGGCCTCGCCCTCGACGTCCTCGGCGATGATGAGCAGCTGCTTGCCGCTCTGGATCACCTTGTCGACGACGGGCAGCAGGTCCTTGATCGCCGAGATCTTGCCGTTGACGATCAGGATGTAGGGGTCTTCGAAGACCGCTTCCTGGCGCTCCGGGTCGGTCACGAAGTACGCCGACAGGTAGCCCTTGTCGAAGCGCATGCCCTCCGTGAGCTCGAGCTCGGTGCCGAAGGTGTTCGACTCCTCGACGGTGACGACGCCCTCCTTGCCCACCTTGTCGATGGCCTCGGCGATCAGGGCGCCGATCTCGGGGTCGGCGGCCGAGATGCTCGCGGTGGCGGCGATCTCCTCCTTGGTCTCGACCTCCTTGGCGTTCTTCAGCAGCTGGGCCGAGACAGCCTGCGTGGCCTTCTCGATGCCGCGCTTGAGGCTGATGGGGTCGGCTCCGGCCGCGACGTTGCGCAGGCCCTCGCGCACGAGCGCCTGGGCGAGCACGACCGAGGTGGTCGTGCCGTCACCGGCGACGTCGTCGGTCTTCTTGGCGACCTCCTTGACGAGCTCTGCGCCGATCTTCTCGAACGGGTCGTCGAGCTCGATCTCTTTGGCGATGGAGACGCCGTCGTTGGTGATGGTGGGGGCGCCCCACTTCTTCTCAAGGACGACGTTGCGCCCGCGCGGGCCCAGCGTGACCTTGACGGCGTCAGCCAGGATGTTGAGGCCGCGCTCGAGGCCGCGACGGGCCTCCTCGTCGAAAGCGATGATCTTAGCCATGTGTCTCTCGTCCCTCCCGGACGCTTCACGTACGGTAGCTCTTGGCACTCACAGAGCGTGAGTGCTAAACGATTCTGGCACTCGCAGAGGGCGAGTGCAAGCCGCGCCGCCTGCTACTGGGCGGGGCGGGAGAACGTGACGGAGCCAGCGAGCGGCACGAGCTCGACCCAGGTGTTGCCGGGCGCGAGGCGCACCGCGACGCCGTTGGCGTCGAGCAGCCGGATAGGCGCCGTGAGCGACCGCTTCGACCATGTGGCCTTGATCGTCGCGCCGCCGCTCGAGACCCACGCCTCGCCCGATCCGATGAGCTTCGTGGTCGGGATGCTGCTGATCACCTGCACGGGAACCCGCAGCACGACGACGTTGACGGCGCTCAGTTGCTCGCCCGAGGCCGCCATATCGCGATCGCCGCCCGTCATGAAGCGCACCCAGCGCTGCGAGTTTTCGCCCCACTTCCAGACGGGCGTGGCCGAGCCGCCGAACACGAGCGAGATCGCGCTCGTCGGGCGGCCCTCTTTCGTCGCGCTCGCCGCGGCGAGGCTCTCGGCGAAGGCGAACTGCTGTCGGGGCGCCGTGAGGTCGAGGTGCTGGGCGATGAGTTCGGGCGCCTTGACGAGCACGTTGTGCGGGGCAGGCGCGTTGTCGCCGCGGTAGAAGGTCGATGCCGTGTCGCTCTGCCCGTGGATGGCGTTGTAGACGGGGGCCGAGCGCATGAGCTGCACGAAGCGCTGCTGCCCACCCGAGTAGGCCACGATTCCGCCGAGGGGCGAAATGATCTCGGGGTCCATCGGGCGGATCGACCGAACCGGGCCGATGACCGAGGGCACGTCGGAGTGCCAGACGGCGACGTATCGCGTGAGCCCGCCCTCGACGAGCTCTTCGAACACGATGTCGGTGCGGTCGAGCCCGACCTGCGGCCGTGCTGAGGGGTGGTTGTCGACCTTGGCGGCGAGCGACGGGGCCGTGAGCGCGCCCACCTCGATCTGCTCGCCCGTGAGGGGCGCGATGCCGTACTCGGGCGGCGGCACGTAGGTCGACACGTACGAGGGGCTCGGGGTCGGGGTGGGCATGGGAGGCTCGGTCGCCGTGCAGCCCGCCGCGCCGAGCACCGCCGCGACGCCCAGCATCGCGACGAGTCCGCGCGCGGCTCCCCTGCTCATGGGGGTCACCCTAACCCACGGGTCGAGCGACGGTCAGGCGACGCGCACGCCTTCGGCCTGCGGCCCTTTCGTGCCCGTGCCGATCTCGAAGGTGACGGCCTGGCCCTCTTCGAGAACCTTGTAGCCGGGCATGTCGATCGCCGAGTAGTGCACGAAGACGTCGCTGTCGCCGCTCTCGAGGGTGATGAAGCCGAAGCCTTTCTCGGCGTTGAACCATTTGACGGTGCCGTTGGGCATTGCTGGTGCTCCTTGCATTGCGGGAATGCCGCGAGACTACCCGCGCGAGCGCACCCCGACGCGGCCGGGAACGACCTTTTTACCGAGCGGAAACGTGCGTGTAACGCGGCGCTCCTACGGCGCCGCGATCGCCGCGAAGTCGGCGCCGACGGCGATCGTGATCGGGGCACCGGGGAAGGCGTCCGAGAGCTCCCACACCCCCGCGCCGAGCAGCTCGACCATGCCCGCGGCGACACCCTCGAGCGTCGGGTCGCTGTAGTAGACCACCGTCTCGGCCAGGTCGGACTGCGCGGCCGACGTCACGGTGCCGACGCGCCAGCCGGGGGGCGTCAGCAGGTCGCGGGCGGCACGACCCAGGCCGTCGACCTCGGTGCCGTTGAGCACCGTGATCGTGAAGCCCGCGGGCAGCTCGGCGAGCGCCGGGTCGGTGATGGGCTCGACCGTGGGAGGCGCCGAGGGCGTCTCGGTCGGGGTGGGCATCGGCTCTGCCGTGCCCAGGCCGGGCAGCTCGAACGTGACGCGGTCGCTGATGAGCGAGAGGCCGTAGAGTCCCGCCACGATGAGAGCGCCGCTGGCGAGCGCGGCCCAGGCCACGACGATCCAGGCGCGACCGCGCGCGGGCGCCGCGCGGTGGGCGCCGACGCGGCTCAGCGAGTCGGAGACCTCGTCGAAGCGATCCGGGGTGTACTCGGCCATCGGGGGGACGCCTTCCGCGAGGGGTGGTGGAGGAGACTCAGCTGGTGCAGGAGACTCAGGCGGCGCCGGTGGCGCCCGCACGTCGAGTGCGCCGCCGTTCGGCGCGATCCTCGCGCACCTCGCGCAGCCGGCCCACGAGAACGGGGTCATACCGCACGGCGACATCGGTGTCGATCACGGCGTTCAGGACCTGATAATACCGGGCCGCCGTCCAGCCGAACTCGCGACGGATGCCGAGCTCCTTCGCACCGCTGTGCCCCCACCACGCGCGCTCGAACTCGAGCACGCGTTGCGCGCGCTCGTCGAGCAGGTCGGAGGGAGCATCCATCACTCACTCAGGCTAGAGGCCGGGGACCTTCGACCCTGGACGGCTCGCGGTTGCTGCGGCAGGCTCGCTCGCGTGCCCCGCGCACGCCTCATCGGGTGCACAGCCGCGCGGAATAGGCTCGCCTCACTGCCGGCGCCCGCACCGCCCGGCCTCGCAGCCCTCGACCGACCGGACCCATGACGCCTCGACCCCGCTCCCGCCCCGCTCGCGCGGCCGGACTCGCCGCGATGCTCGCCGCGCTCGCCCTGCTCGGTGGATGCGCCGTCGCCGCCCCGCAGGCGACCGCCGAGCCGACGGCGCCGAGCGGACCGCGCGTGCCGCTCAGCGAGCTGACCGTGAGCGACTCGCCGCGCACCCTCACGGGCCCCTCCACCGCCCTCATCGAGTCGTCGCGCATCGAGCCCGTCGCGGTCGATCCCGCGCAGTCGCTGCCGGCCACCGTCGTCTCGCGCGACCTCGACGGCGACCGCGAGGTCGTCGTCGCCGACGCGAGCCGCATCCTGCCGCTCGACATCGCCGGCTCGATCGCCGCGACGGTCTTCGCCCTCGGCTTCGGCGACGCCGTCGTCGGCCGCGACATCTCGACGACGTTCCCCGAGGCCGACGGCCTGCCCGTCGTCACGAGCAGCGGGCACGCGATCAGCAGCGAAGCGGTGCTGGCCCTGCGACCCACGCTCGTCATCACCGACGGCACCGTCGGGCCGACCGACGTCGTGCTGCAGCTGCGCGATGCGGGCGTGACCGTCGTCTACGTGGATGCCGAACCGGGCCTCGGCGCCCCCGCCGAGCTCGCCCGGCAGGTGTCGGCCGCCCTGGGCTCGCCCGCGACCGGCGAGCTGCTCGCCGAGCGCCTCGAGCAGGAGCTTGCCGAGGTGCTCACCGCCATCGAGTCGATCCGCCCCGAGAACCCGGCCGATCGCGTGCGCATCCTGTTCCTCTACCTGCGCGGGGCCTCGGGCATCTACTACCTGTTCGGCGAGGAGTCGGGTGCTGACGAGCTCATCGAGGGGCTCGGCGGCATCGACGTGGCGGGCGAGATCGGCTGGACGGGCCTGCGGCCCATGACCGACGAGGCTCTCGTCGCGGCCGACCCCGACCTCATCCTCGTCATGACCGGCGGGCTCGAGAGCGTCGGCGGCGTCGACGGGCTGCTCGCCGAGAAGCCCGCGGTCGCGCTGACGCGCGCGGGCGAGGCCCGCCGCTTCGTCGACATGGCCGACGGCGAGGTGCTGAGCTTCGGGCCCCGCACCCCCGCAGTGCTCGACGCGCTCGCCCGCGCGATCTACGCGCCCGGCATGTGAGCCGCGGCGAGCGCACGCTGGCGGGCGTGGGCGAGTTCGGCCACCGCATCCCACTCGCCCTCGAGCCAGGCGCGGATATCGCCGTGGGCTCCCAGACCGGAGGCCTGCGCGGCCCACAGCACGATCGCCGGCTCGCGGTCGAGTTCGGCGAGGGTGTCGATGAGGGCCAGGCAGTCGTCGTCGGCCGCCACGGTCTCGGCCCAGACGGCGAAGCGCGAGCGGTCCGCCTGCTCGCGGGCGAACCGCCGGTACCGCTCAGCGGTGGAGGTCACGCCTCCATCATGGCACCGCGGGCGGCGGCGGCTCGGGAAGACGCGACCGGCGTCGTGCTCGCAGCACGAGATGCACGGCGATCGAGATCGCGACCCCGAGCAGCACGGCCCCCGCGATGATCGCCCCCTGGGCGACCGGCGCCCCGGCCCGCGCCGCGACCGCGGCCTCGGCGCACGCGTCCGTCGTCTGCACCTCGAGCGTGATCGGGTCGAAGGCCTCGCCCGCCGGGTAGGTTCCGAAAGCCTCCGCGCCCTCGGGCGTGAGCGTCAGCGGAACGCCGTCGAGCCGCAGCGTGCCGCCCTCGGCGCTCCACGTGGCGAGCGTCAGGTCGCCCGTCAGGAACGGCACGGCGGCGGAGTCGATGGGGACGAAGTCTTGCGTCGTGCCGCGGATGTCGACGACCACGACGAGGCGGTCGGCGCTCTCGACAACGAGGCGCGGGTTCGCGATCGTGGTGTCGAGAATGCCGTCGTGGCCCGTGAAGCGCAGCGCCCCCTCGACCGCGAGCGTGCCGGCGAGAGGGTCGAGCGCCACCTCGCCCGCGAGCCGCTCGCTGAAGAACGCCGGGGTCGCGTAGTCGATGCCGCCCTCGGTGCTCCACTCGCCGTTCGCGATCGAGCCGCTGATGTAGGCGCGGAACGACTCCTTGAACCCCCACGAGAAGGCCCCCGTTTCGGCCGTGCAGCCGGCCGCGGGGGCAACCGCGAGGGCGGCGGCAAGGGCGAACGCAGCGATCATGGTGCGCTCAGCGTACGGGGTCGGCCGTCGGTGCCGGCTGGGCGGGGCGGTGCATGCCGATGTGCGGGATGCCCGCCTCGAGGTACTCCTCGCCATAGGCCGCGAAGCCGACGGCGGCGTAGAGCGGCTGCACATAGGTCTGCGCGTGCAGGGCCAGCGGCTCGTGCCCGTGTCGCTCGATGACGTGCTCGAGCAGTCGGCGCGCCAGGCCCTCGCCGCGGCGGTCGGCGCGGGTGACGACGCGGCCGATGAGGCGGCGGGCATCCTGATTGCCCGGGTGCGGGGTGTCGTCGACGACGACCCGCAGGTACGCGGCGGGGCCGTGCTCATCGGCGATCCACACGTGCTCGGTCGACTCGTCGCGGTCGCGATCGTCGAGTTCGGGCTCGTCGATGCGCTGCTCGAGGAAGAACACCTCGGTGCGCAAGCGGGCCAGCTCGAAGAACTCGTCGCGGGTCAGCTGACTCCAGGTTCGCTGGATCGGGGAAGCGTCGGCCACGATGAGGAGTTTAATGGGGGGAGATCAACCGCCTGCGGGCGAGGAGAAGAGGGATCATGGGCCAGAACCCGGCAACCGACGGCAAGGCGTACGCGGTCGAGAAGACCGAGCAGGAGTGGCTCGACGAGCTCGGCGAGGAGCGCTACCAGGTGCTGCGCCAGGCGGGCACCGAGCGCGCCTGGACGGGCGAGTTGCTCGATGAGAGCCGTGCCGGCATCTACACCTGCGGCGCGTGCAACGCCGAGCTCTTCGTCGCCGGAACGAAGTTCGACTCGGGCTGCGGCTGGCCGAGCTTCTACGAGTCGGTGCGCCCCGAGGCCGTCGAGCTCATCGAAGACACCTCGCTCGGCATGGTGCGCACCGAGGTGCGCTGCGCGAACTGCGGCTCGCACCTCGGCCACGTCTTCCCCGATGGCTTCGGCACGCCCACGGGCGACCGCTACTGCATGAACTCTCTCGCGCTCGACTTCACGCCGACGGCCGACTAGCGCCGCCACCCCGGCGTCGCCACCGGATGCTCGCCACGAGCACGCCGGCGAACGCGAGCACGACGGCGATCGCGGTGGCCGTCGTCGATGCGGGCCCCAGCGGCGCCACGGCGTCGAAGACCAGCGACGCCGCAAGCTGCCCTGCCACCAGGCACAGCCCGAGAACGAGAACGCCGATACGGCCGACCGTCACCGTCTGGATGGCGATGAAGATCGCCCCGACCGCGCCACCGAGGTAGAGCAGCGGGTTGGTCGGCAGTGCTTCGGGCAGCCCCGCGACGAGCAGATGCACGAGCGTCGCGCCGGCGAGCGCCGCGGTTCCGACCGTGAAGTTGATGGTGGTCGCGGCGAGCGCCGACCGCGCCTCGGCCCGAACGCGGCCGTTGAGGCCCTGCTGGAAGGCGACGGCGACCCCCGCGAGCACGGGCAGCACGACCGCCGCGATCGGGAACCCCTCGCCGCCGAGTCGTGGCACGACCGCGACGGCGACCGCCGCGACCGTGAGGGCGGCGCCGATCACGCGGGCGGGTGCGATCGCCGTGCGGCGGGCTCCCGCGAAGCCGGTCGCGTCGAGGGTCAACCCCGTCACGGTCTGGCCGGTGACGATCGCGATCGTGAAGATCGCGACGCCGAGCATCCCGGCGACAAGGCCCTGCGCCAGCACGAAGTAGCCGCCGGCCAAGCCGCCCAGCAGCATCCACCACGCGAGGCGGCCGTGGCGCACCTCGGTCATGACCCGCGAGATGCCGGCGCGGCCGCGGGGTGCGAGAGCGAGGATCGTGAGCAGGATCACCCAGCCGCTGCCGAACGAGATGAGCGCCGCGGTGTATCCGTCGTCGAGCAGCTGCCCGAGCTCGCCGTTGATGCGGCTCTGCGTCGCGACGCCGACGCCGGCCGCCAGCGTCGCGGCGATCGCGAGCGCGGTCGCGGCGCGCGAGCCGTGCTCGGGGTGCGAGCCGCGCTCGGGGTGCGAGGCGTGCTCGGGGTGCGAGGCGTGCTCGTCGTTCGCGTCGTCGTCGTGACTCGGCGGGGGCGGTGTGCTCATCGTTCCCAGCATCCCACGCGCTCGCGACTGCCCCGCCTCGCGTCGACCGGCGGGAGGGTGCTCGTCGCGGGTGCCTTCCGCGGATGCGGAACGTCGCGAACGGCATTCACAAAGGTCCGCATCCGGTGAAGCGCCTCAGTCGTCGTCGAGGTCATCGCCCTCGAGCGCGCGGGCGGCGAGCGACTCCTCGCCCGCGAGCCGCCACACCTCGAGGGCCGCACGACCGTTGAGCACGACGATGAGCGTGCCGAGCACGATGTCGGGCCAGCCGGTGCCGATCCACAGCGTGATCACCCCCATCGCGACGATCGCGAGGTTGATGACCACGTCGTTGCGCGCCGCGAGCCAGGCCGCCCCGACCATCGAGCCGCCGGCGGCGCGGATGCGCGCGAGCAGCAGGGCGCACACCAGGTTGACGACGGCGGCCCCGGCGGCTGCCAGCATGAGCGGCAGGGCCGCGGGCGCCTGAGGGTCGCCGACCTTGAGCACGAGCTGCACGACCACGGCGATGGCCGGCAGAAGGATGACGATCGCGAGCACCCGACCCACTCGCGCCCGCGCAGCGAGCGACCAGCCGAGCGCGAGGGCGATGAGCACGTTGACCGCCGTGTCCTCCAGAAAATCGACACTGTCGGCAAGCAGCGCGACCGAGCCGATCGCCACAGCGACGACGACCTCGATGCCGAAGTAGGCGAGGTTGATGACCGCGACGAGAAGCACCGTGCGGCGCAAGACAGTGGTGGCCGAAGCCGGGCCGTCAACCGTCATGAGTGCTCCGTTCTCGACGCTCGAGCCGGATGGAGAGGAGTGCAGCCGCCTGTGGGAATCGAACCCCGTCGCGCGCAGCGCGAGCGCACCAGGACAAGACGGAGCGGTTCAGGTTGATCACGGAGCCGCCTGTGGGAATCGAACCCACGACCTTCTCATTACGAGTGAGACGCTCTGCCGACTGAGCTAAGGCGGCGGACACGGCCGAGGCCGTGACACGAGGTGAAAGCTTAGCCGATTCCGCCTGGCCGCGCAGACCGCACGATCAGCCCTCGCAGACGAGCCCGTCGACGGGAACCGCGCCGGTGAGGAAGTACTCGTCGACGATGTCGTTGATGCACGGGTCGCCTTCGTCGTAGGCGATGTGGCCTTCGCCCACCCACGTGAGCAGCACGCCGCTCTCGAGCTGCTCGGCCAGCGCCTCAGCCCACTGGTAGGGCGTCGCAGGGTCTCCCGTCGTGCCGACGACGAGGATCGGGGCCGCCCCCGCACCGCTCACCGGCCCGAGCTCGCCCTCGAACTGGTGCGGCCAGTTGGCGCACAGCACGTCGCCGAGCGGCGACGGGTCGCCGGTCGTCGGGGCGACCGCGCGGATCTGCTCGTTCTGTTCGGCGATCACGGCGCGGTCGGTCTCGACGGGATAGTCGAGGCAGTTGATGGCGATGAAGGCCTCGAGCGAGTTGTCGATGTACTCGCCGTTCTCGCGCCCGTAGTAGAAGTCGGCCAGGAGGAAGCCCGTCTCGACGACGCCCGTGCGCAGTTCGGTGAACATCTGGCTGAGGAACGACCACGAGCCCTCGTCGTAGAGCGCCGTCGCGATCGCGATGTCGAGCACTGCGCCGTCGAAGAACCGCCCGTCCTCGGCCTCGATCGGCGTCGTGTTGAGGCGGTCGTAAAGGTCGCGGATGAGCGTCAGGCTGTCATCGAGCGAGCCGGGGAACGGGCAGGCCCCGAGCTCGGGACACGCCTCGAGGTAGGCGCGCAGGGCCTGCTCGAAACCTTCTGACTGCGCGAGCACGACCTCAAAGGTCGTCGTCGTCGGATCGGTGGCACCGTCGAGCACGAGACGCCCAACCTTCTCGGGGAACCGGTCGGCGTAGCGCGCACCGATGTCGGTGCCGTAGGAGTATCCGAAGAAGTTGAGCTGCGCATCCCCCACGATCGCCCGCATCATGTCGAGATCGCGCACTGTGCTGTTGGTGTCGACGAACTCGAGCAGCGGGCCCGTGTTCTCGGCGCAGGCCTCGGCGAACGCGATCGAGCTGTCGATGACCTCGGCCTCCCACTCGGGCGTGCCGAACGTGGCCTCGGGAATCCCGAAGATGAACTGATCGAGATCGGCCGGGTCGGTGTAGCAGGTGACGGCGCTCGACCGGCCGACCCCGCGCGGATCCCAACCGACAATGTCGAACTCGCGCTGGAGGTCGGCGCTCACCGCGAAGTCGACGCTGTCGCGCACGAAGTCGAAGCCCGACGCGCCGGGACCCCCGGGGTTGATGAAGAGCGAGCCCTGCGCCTGCTCCGTGGCCGGGTGGCGCACGAGCGCGAGCTCGACGTCGTCGCCCTCGCCGGGGTTGTCCCAGTCGAGCGGCGCGATCGCGGTGGCGCACTCGGCACCCCCACCGCACCCCGTCCAGGTCAGTATCTGGGTGTAGTACGGACGAAGCTCGTCGGCGACCTCCTCGCCGGTCGGCGTCGAGACGGTGCCCCCGCCGACGAGGCCCTGCAGCCAGCTCGGCACACAGCCGCTCAGCAGCAGGGCGGGCACGAGGATCAATGAGACGAGGGCGGCCGTACGAGGCGCGGTGCGACGGGTCACGAGGGGGAGCCTAGCGCTGGCACCCGTCCGCTCGCCGCGATGAGCATCGCCTCGAGGGCGAGCGCCGGGGGCGTGTTGCCCTCGATGCGTCGGCGGGCCAGCGCGATCGCGTCGAGCGCGGCGAGCGACAGCGCGGCGCTGCCCGCGCGCGCGGCGACCTCGAGCTCGGGTCGCACCGCCTCGTTCACGAGCTCGACCCCCGCACCGAGCTGCAGCATCGCGAGGTCGCGGTAGAGCGACATGAGGTCGACGAGCACGCGGTCGATGCCGTCGCGCACCGAGCGCGTCGCGCGGCGCTTCTGGTCCTCTTCGAGGGCCTTGAGGCTCGCGCGCAGACCCGCGGGCACCGCCGCCCCCGGCTCGATGCCGAGCGAGCGCAGCGCCGCGGCCCGCTCCTCCTCCTCGCGCTCGGCCGTCAGCGCCTTCGCGTCATCGGTCGCGACCGCGACCAGCTGCTCGGCGGCGAGCACGGCGCCGCTCACGCTCTGCACGCCGAGTGCCAGCGCGATTGTGCGAGCGCGGCGCTCGCGCGCCTCGGCATCCGTCGCCAGGCGCAGCGCCATGCCGATGTGCGTCTGCGACTCGCGCGCCGCGCGCTCGGCGAGCGCTGGCTCGACGCCGTCGCGGCGCACCAGCAACTCGGCGACCTCGGTGACGCTCGGCACGCGCAGGCGCACCGTGCGCACACGCGAGCGGATCGTCGGGATAAGGTCGGCCGCGCTCGGCGCGCACAGGATCCAGACGGTGCGCGGCGGGGGCTCTTCGAGCGCCTTGAGCAGCACGTTCGAAGTGCGCTCGGTCATGCGATCGGCGTCTTCGATGACGATGACGCGGTAGCGGGCCGTGCTCGGCGAGAACTGGCTCTGCGCCACCAGGTGCCGCACTTCGTCGATCGAGATGATCACGCGGTCGGTCGCGAGCACGGCGAGGTCGGGATGCGTGCGGGCGGCGACCTGCGCGGCCGTGCGCCGGGCCTCGTCGTCAGACTGCCCGCCCTGCAGCAGCGCTGTGGCGAAGGCGAAGGCGAGGTTCGAGCGCCCCGAGCCCGGAGGGCCCGTGATGAGCCAGGAGTGGGTCATCGCCTGCGGGTCGGCAGCGGCATCCTGCAGCGCCGCGATCGCGGCCTCCTGACCGGTCAGCTCGTCCCAGGCGGTCATGGCGCCACCCTAGTCGAGCAGGGCCGACACCCGGTCGCGGATGCCCGCCTGCAGCTCGTCGACCGGCCGGGTCGCATCGAGCACGAGAAACCGCTCAGGTTCGGCCGCGGCGAGCGCGAGGTAGGCGTTCCGCACGCGCTCGTGGAAGGCGGCCTCCTCCGCTTCGAGGCGGTCGTAGCGAGTGCGGCTCGCGTCGAGGCGCTCGCGGCCGACGGCGGGGTCGAGGTCGAGCAGCACGGTGAGGTGCGGCAGCAGACCCTCGGTGGCCCACAGCGAGAGGTCGCGCACCTCGTCCGGGTCGAGCACGCGGCCCGCGCCCTGGTACGCCACCGACGAGTCGAGGTAGCGGTCTTGGATGACGATGTCGCCGCGCTCGAGCGCCGGGCGCACGACGGTCGCCACATGGTGTGCGCGATCGGCCGCGTACAGCAGCGCCTCGGCGCGCGGCGCGATGTGTCCGCGGCGGTGCAGCACGATCTCGCGCAGCTCGAGCCCCAGGTCGGTGCCGCCCGGCTCGCGCGCCTGCACGACGGTGCGATCGTGCCCCTGCAGCCACTCGGTCAGCGCACCCATCTGGGTGCTCTTGCCCGACCCGTCACCGCCCTCGAGGGTGATGAAGAGCCCGGTCACGACGCCTTCTTGGGCGCCGCGGCCTTCTTCGCGGGAGCCTTCTTCGCCGCCGTCTTCGCCGCCGTCTTCGCCCCGGCCGCGGGCGCGCGCTTGACGGGCTTCTTCGCCGGCCCCTTCGCGCGCTTGTCGGCGATGAGCTGCACGGCGCGATCGAAGTCGATCTCCATCGGGTCTTCGCCGCGGGGCACCGTGGCGTTCGTCTCGCCGTCGGTCACGTACGGGCCGAAGCGGCCGTCCTTCAGCTTGATCGGCTTGCCGCTCACGGGGTCGGCGTCGAACTCCTTGAGCGCGCTCGAGGCCTTGCGCGCGCCGTACTTGGGCTCGGCGAACTTGGCGAGCGCGCCCGCCAGGTCGATCTCGAAGATCTGCGCCTCGGCATCGAGCGAGCGCGTGTCGGTGCCCTTCTTCAGGTACGGGCCGTAGCGGCCGTTCTGCGCCGTGATGGGCTCGCCGCTCTCGGGGTCGTCGCCGACCACGCGGGGCAGGCTCAGCAGCTTCATCGCCGTCTCGAAGTCGACCGTCGCCGGGTCCATGTCTTTGAACAGGGATGCCGTGCGCGGCTTCTCGACGGGCGCCTTCTTCTTCGGGGCCGCGCGCTTCTTCGGCGACGGCAGCACTTCGCCCGTGGCCGGGTCGACCACGGGCTCTGCGGCGAGCGCCGCAGCAGCAGCCGCCGCGGCGGCCTCCTCCGGGCTCACCTCGGGCTCCGGGTCCAGCTCGGTCACGTAGGGGCCGAAACGGCCGTCTTTCGCCACGACGCGCTTGCCGTTCTCGGGGTTGATGCCCAGCACGCGGTCGCCCACGACGGGAGCATCCACCAATTCCTGCGCCTTCGCCGGGGTCAGCTCGTCGGGAGCGAGCTCTTGCGGCAGGTTGACGCGTCGCGGGGTCGCCGGGGTGCCGTCGGCCGCGGCCTCGGCCGCGGGGTCGATGACCTCGAGGTAGGGGCCGTACTTGCCGATGCGCAGCGTGATGGTGTCGGTGAGCGGCATCGAGTTGAGCGTCTTGGCGTCGATGTCGCCGAGGTTGTCGATGACCGGCCGCAGGCCAGGCTGGTGCGCGTCGCCGAAGTAGAAGCCTTTCAGCCACTCGGTGCGGTCGGCTTCGCCGTTGGCGATGCGGTCGAGATCGGCCTCCATCTCGGCCGTGAAGTCGTACTCGACGAGGTCGCTGAAGTTCTCCTCGAGCAGGCGCACGACCGAGAAGGCGATCCAGTTCGGCACGAGGGCCGAACCGCGCGGCGTGACATAGCCGCGGTCGACGATCGTCGAGATGATCGCCGCGTAGGTGCTCGGGCGGCCGATGCCGCGCTCTTCGAGCGCTTTCACGAGGCTCGCCTCGGTGTAGCGCGCGGGCGGGCTCGTCTCGTGGCCCTTCGCCTCGACATCGACGACGCTCAGCGACTGCCCGACGGTGAGCGGCGGCAGTTTGGCCTCGGCGGGCTCGGCCTTCTCGTCGGTGTCGCGCGCCTCGTCCTGCCCCTCCTCGTACGCGGCGAGGAACCCGCGGAACGTGATGACGGTGCCGCTCGCCGCGAACTCGGCGATCGCTCCGGCGGGGGTCGCCGAGCCGGAGGTCGGGCCGGCCTGGATGCTGACCGACGCCGTCTGGCCCCGGGCATCCGCCATCTGGCTCGCGACGGTGCGCTTCCAGATGAGGTCGTACAGCTTCCAGTCGTTGCCGCGCAGCGTGCCCTCGAGCTCGCTCGGCGTGCGGAACACGTCGCCCGCGGGGCGCACGGCCTCGTGCGCCTCCTGCGCGTTCTTCGACTTGCTCGCGTAGACGCGGGGGGTCTCGGGGATGCTGTCGGCGCCGTAGAGGGCGGCCGCCTGCGAGCGCGCCGCATCCACCGCCTGCTGCGAGAGCGTGGTCGAGTCGGTGCGCATGTAGGTGATGTAGCCGTTCTCGTAGAGCGACTGCGCCACCGACATGGTCTGCCGGGCGGTGAAGCGCAGCTTGCGCCCGGCCTCCTGCTGCAGGGTCGAGGTCGTGAACGGCGCGGCGGGTCGACGCGTGTAGGGCTTCGACTCGACGCTCGTGACGGTCACCGCGATGGCCGGATCGCGCAGCGCCTCGGCGAGCGAGGTGGTGAGCGCCTCGTCGAGCGCGACCGTCTCCGACCCCTTGAGCTCGCCGCGGTCGGTGAAGTCGCGGCCCGAGGCCACCTTCTTGCCGTCGAGGCGCGCCAGGCGGGCGGTGAAGGGCGTCTCGCCGCCGAGGGGCGAGAGCGTCGTGTCGAGGTCCCAGTAGCTCGCGGTGATGAAGGCGAGGCGCTCGCGCTCGCGGTCGACGACCAGGCGCGTCGCGGCCGACTGCACGCGGCCGGCGCTCAGGCCCGGGCCCACCTTGCGCCACAGCACGGGGCTCACCTCGTAGCCGTAGAGGCGGTCGAGGATGCGCCGCGTCTCTTGCGCGTCGACGAGCGCCGTGTCGAGCTCGCGCGTGTTGTCGACGGCGCGCTGGATCGCCTCGGCGGTGATCTCGTGGAACACCATGCGCTTGACGGGAACCTTCGGCTTGAGCACCTCGAGCAGGTGCCACGCGATGGCCTCGCCCTCGCGGTCTTCATCGGTCGCGAGCCAGAGCTCGTCAGCCTCCTTGAGCGCGCGCTTGAGGTCGGCGACGGTCTTCTTCTTCGAGTCGGAGACGACGTAGTAGGGCTCGAAGCCGTTGTCGACGTCGATGGAGAACTTGCCGAGCGGCCCCTTCTTGAGCTCGGCCGGCAGGTTCTTGGGCTCGACGAGGTCGCGAATGTGGCCGACCGAGGCCTGCACCTCGTAGTCGTCGCCGAGGTACTTGCCGATCGTCTTCGCCTTCGCGGGCGACTCGACGATGACCAGCTTCTTGCCCTGTGGCACGGTGCTCCTCTACATATGACCGTCAATGCGGCGGGGGGATCGCATCCGCACCCCGGCCGGTGCCGCGGCACGGTGGCGAAGCCGTGTGCCGCAATCAGGCACACCATACACAGGAATTAGGAGCGCGCTACCACCCGACCTCCGGCGCACCGGCACGCGCGGACCGCGCGACGACAAGGCTCAGGATGCTCGTCTCGACCCGCACGACGACAGCGAGCCCCTCGTCGCGGCACTCGACGAGCCGCACGGCATGCGCGTCGGCAAGCCGCTGCGCCGCGGCGCACGGCTCGCCCGGAGCCCAGCCGAGCAGCACGTCGGCGGCCGCGAGCGCGGCGGCGTCGGCCGCGGCCGACAGCTGCTGGCCGCGCACGAGCGCGTGCGCCGCGCCGAGCACGGTCAGCCCGGCGAGGAGCACGGTCGAGACGAGCGCGACGACGAGCACCGAGCCCGCGCCGCGATCGGGATCGACATCGCGGGCACCCGCGGGGGCAGCGCCCGGTGCTGCGCCGCGGGCCGCGCGGGGGGCCGCGGCGCGCCTCGCGCTCATCGCCCGCCGTCGAGCGCGCACGACGATCCCGCCACTCGCACGGGCACCAGCAGCACCCGCTGCTCGACGACCACGCGCGCGCAGACGAGGTCGGCGGGTCGGGAGATCGTGAGCGCGGCGCCGGGCACCGAGCGCGCCACGTGCTGCTGGGCCGCCGACGCAGGCTCGCCGCGGCCCAGCAGGCGGGCGGCGTCGGCGGCGGCATCCTGCGCCCGCAGGTGCGTCGTGGCGAGGCCGAGCCCGCCCAGGCACGCAGCGAGCACGATGACCACCGCCGGCAGCCCGACGGCGATCTCTGCCGTCACCGAGCCGCGGTCGCCGCCGGCGCGGCGCGGCCGCGAGCGGGCCGCCGCGCTCACCCGCCGACGGTGAGCGCTGTGCGCACGAGGTCGGTGAGGATGCCCCGCACTTCGTCGCTCTGCATGATGACGACGAGCAGGCTGGCGAAGCCCACGGCCGCCATGGTCGCGATGGCGTACTCGGCGGTCGCGGCACCGCGGTCGTCGACGCACCGACGCGAGATGCGCGCGACGAGGGCGCGAGCCGGACGGTGCCGACGCCGCAGCAGAGGCACGTGCGGGTCGACGTGCGGGTCGGGGTTCGGGCTCGGCGCGGTGTACGCGGTCGACGCGGTCATGGGGTGCTCCGTTCGGTCGTGCCCGCCGTGCGGGCGATCGGTCGGCACGAACGCGAGCAGTGTGTCGCACCGGAGGCGCGCTGCGGGCGGCGATCGTCGATCGGGCTCCGCCGAGTCAGAATGCGCCCGCTGTGGAGGACAGCAGCCCGATAAGCATCGGCACGACCCCCAGCAGCAGGAAGGCGGGGAGGATGCACGCGCCGAGCGGCAGCATGAGCCGCACGGCGAGCTGCTCGGCGGTCTCGCGTGCCGCCGCTCGTGCGCGGGCGCGCTCGTCGGTGGCCTCAGCCCGCGCGAGCTCACCGAGGGGTGCCCCCGCGGCGCGGGAGAGCCGCACGAGGTCGTCGAGGGGGTCGGGCTGCGCGAGCGGCAGGCCCGAGCGGTCGAGCTCGGCGCGCACGAGCGCGGCGGCCGCCTCCGGCGCGCCGCCGCCCCCGGCGGCGACCGCGAGCAGGTCGAGCGCGAGGCCGACCGTGGGCGGGGGCGGCTCGGCGGCGCGCAGCAGCCGCCGCATCCACCGCCGCGCCACGAGCATGAGCAGCAGTCCGCCGCCGATCGCCCCGGCACCGAGCGGCGTCGCGACCGTCGCGGCGAGGTCGACGCCCATGAGCAGGCCGAGCAGCACGGCGACCGCCGGCAGCACCATGACGATGCGGGCGGTCGCGCGGGGCCCGGCGAGGGCCACCCGGATGTCGCGGCGAGCCGCCTCGCGATCGCGCAGCCCCTCGGCGAAGCCTCGCAGAGCCGGGGCCAGCGGGGCACCGCTCGCGGCGGCCACGCGCCAGGCTGCCGCGAGCGAGCGCCAGGCGTCGCCGCCCTCGTTCCCCGCCGCGTCGAGCGCATCCGGGATTCCCCCGCCCTCGTCGATGGCCGAGACGACGCTCGCGAGCACGGGTTCGGGCGAGGACCCGGCCGCGTGGCTCCACGCCGCACGCGGAGTGAGCCCCGCCGCGATGAGCACGGCGAGCCGGTGCAGGTGGCCGGCAAGGCGCGACTCGTCGACGACGGTCATGACGGTTCGCCGGCGGGTTCGACGACCAGTCGCTCGCGCGCGTCGAGCCCGAACCGGCCGAGCCCCGCGCGTCGCCCTCCCGCCCGGTCCCGCTCGAGGTGCACGACGAGGTCGATGCCACTGAGCACCTGGCGAGCGAGCGCCTCGGGCGCCAGCCCCGCGATCATGCCGATGGCCTCCAGCCGGCTCGGCACGTCGACGAGCGAGTTGGCGTGCAGGGTTCCGGCGCCTCCGCGGTGGCCGGTGTTGAGCGCGGCGAGGAACTCGCGGATCTCGGCGCCGCGGCACTCCCCCACGACGAGCCGGTCGGGGCGCATGCGCAGCGCCTCGCGCACGAGCCGGGCGAGGTCGACCCCGCCCGCGCCCTCCATGTTCGGCTGCCGGCACTCGAGTGAGACGACGTGGGGATGCGCGATCGGAGCCTCGGCGACGTCTTCGATCATCACGATGCGGTCGGTGGTGAGCGCCTCGCTCAGCCAGGCGGCGAGCAGGGTCGTCTTGCCGCTGCCCGTCGCCCCGGTGAACAGCACCGTGCGGCGGCGCTCGAGCGCTTCGCGCAGCGCGGACTCGATCGAGGGGTCGAGACCCGCGGTCGCGAGCGTCACCCGCTCGACGCGGGGCAGGCGCACCGAGATGGCCGTGCCGGCCCAGGCGATCGGCGGCAGCGCCACGTGCACGCGCATGCCGTCGCCGAGGCGCACGTCGGCGCACGGCGTCGCCTCGTCGACGTGACGGCCTCCCACGGCGATGAGTCCGACCGCGAGCTCGCGGGCAGCAGCGGGCTCGAAGCGCAGGCCGGGTACGGCCTCGGCGCCCGAGCCCGTATCGACCCGCACGCGGCCGTCGGCCGTGACGAAGACGTCGGTCGCCGCGGGGTCGGCGACGATCGCGGCGAGCGGCCCGAGCGCGCTGCGCGCCGCAGCGGGGATGGGCCGCTCGCGCGACGCATCGTGCCGGAGGGTCGGCGGCGCAGCCGATGACTCGATCGAGGGTGTGCCGGCCTGCCCACTCGGCGGCGCGGTCGCCGGCAGGCGCGGGTCGCGAGGCACGAAGGGCTGCACCGGTCGAGGATGCCGCGAGCTGACGGGCGGCGCGGCGCGCGGCGGGCATCCTGAGGGCAAAATGCCGACGGCCCCTCGTGGTGAGGGGCCGTCGGTCACGCTGTGGCGCGGATGAAGCAGTGATGCGAAAAGTCAGGGGCGGCGCTCGCATTGGGGGGAATCGAGCGCCGCCGCAGCAACACGTGATTGGGGGGAATCGTTCGCGTCACTGAAGTCAGGCTTGCTGCTGACTCCTCAAGTGTATGCGTCGGAATGGTCAGGTCAAGCGAAATCGCCCCCCGTTTTGTCCTCCATAGGGAGGACTCAGGAAAATGTCCCCCGATGGGGTACGGAATTGCGTCCGACGGGAACGATGGCGCGCATCCGAGCGGCGCATGTCGTCGCACGACACGAGACGACCGCGACGGCACGCATCGCCCTAGGATGACCCTGATACCCCGTTCCGAAGTCGGCAGACCAGGCCAGTCCGCTTCACATCGACCAAGGATGACGATGTCAGAAACCTCGATCGACAGCCTCCTGCACGAAGACCGCCGCTTCCCGCCGAGCCCCGAGTTCGCCGCGGCGGCCGTGGCGAAGCCCGAACTCTACGACGAAGCGCGCGCCGACCGCCTCGAATTCTGGGCCGACCGCGCCCGCGAGCTGCACTGGCACCGCCCGTTCACCGAGACCCTCGACTGGTCGAACCCGCCCTTCGCGCGCTGGTTCGCCGATGGCGAGCTCAACGTGGCGTACAACTGCCTCGACCGGCACGTGCTCGCGGGCAACGGCGACCGCGTGGCCATTCATTGGGAGGGCGAGCCCGGCGACACGCGCACACTCACCTACGCCGAGCTCACACGCGAGGTGAAGCGGGCGGCGAACATGCTCGCCGCCCTCGGCGTGTCGCGCGGCGACCGGGTCGTGATCTATCTGCCGGTGATTCCCGAGGCTGTCATCGCCATGCTCGCGGTGGCGCGCCTGGGCGCGATCCACTCCGTCATCTTCGGCGGCTTCAGTGCCGAGAGCATCAGGGCCCGTGTCGAGGATGCTGATGCCTCGCTCGTCATCACCGCCGACGGCGGCTGGCGCAAGGGCCGGGTCTTCCCGCTCAAGCAGGCCGTCGACTCGGCCCTCGCGGCCGCGGAGTCGAGCGTCGAGCGGGTGCTCGTCGTGCGACGCGGCGACAACGAGGTCGAGTGGACCGAGGGTCGCGACCTGTGGTGGCACGAGCAGCTCGAGGGCGTTTCGGACGCGCACGAGGCCGAGGGCTTCGAGGCCGAGAACCCGCTGTTCATCCTGTACACGAGCGGCACGACCGGCAAGCCCAAGGGAATCCTGCACACGAGCGGCGGCTACCTGACGCAGGCGGCGTTCACCCACAAGAACGTGTTCGACCTGAAGCCCGAGACCGACGTCTACTGGTGCACGGCCGACGTCGGCTGGATCACCGGCCACAGCTACGTCGTTTACGGCCCGCTCGCCAACGGCGCCACGCAGGTGCTCTACGAGGGCACTCCCGACACGCCGCACCCGGGCCGATGGTGGGAGCTCATCGAGAAGTACCAGGTGAGCATCTTCTACACCGCGCCCACGGCCATCCGATCGTTCATGAAGCTCGGGCGCGAGATCCCCCAGTCCTTCAACCTCTCGAGCCTGCGCGTGCTCGGCTCGGTCGGCGAGCCCATCAACCCCGAGGCGTGGGTCTGGTACCGCGAGATCATCGGCGGCGGCCTCACCCCCATCGTCGACACCTGGTGGCAGACCGAGACGGGTGCGATCATGATCAGCGCCCTGCCGGGCATCACCGTGGCGAAGCCCGGCTCGGCGCAGGTGCCGATCCCCGGCATCAGCGTCGACGTGCTCGACGAGGCCAGCGTGCACGTGGGCAAGGAGGCCGGCGGCCTGCTCGTCATCACCGAGCCGTGGCCGAGCATGCTGCGCGGCATCTGGGGCGACCCCGACCGGTTCCGCGACACCTACTGGTCGAAGTTCGCCGACGCGCCGAACGGTCCGCTCTACTTCGCGGGCGACGGCGCGCACCTCGACGCCGACGGCGACGTGCAGCTGCTGGGCCGCGTCGATGACGTCATGAACGTCTCGGGCCACCGCCTCTCGACGATGGAGATCGAGTCGGCGCTCGTCTCGCACCCCATCGTCGCCGAGGCGGCCGTCGTGGGCGCGAGCGATGACACCACCGGCCAGGCCGTGGTCGCCTTCGTCATCCTGCGCGCCAAGAAGGCCGCATCGGTCACCGCGACCGAGGCGAGCACCCTGCTGCGCCAGCACGTCACCGAGCAGATCGGCGCGATCGCGCGGCCGCGCGAGATCTTCGTGGTCGCCGAGCTGCCCAAGACGCGCTCGGGCAAGATCATGCGCCGACTGCTGCAAGACATCGCCGAGGGGCGCGAGATCGGCGACACGACGACGCTCACCGACGTCAACGTCGTGCAGTCGATCCGCGGCACGCTCGACTAGTACGAACCCCGCACCTCGTACCGGAACGGACACCTCGCACGCTTCACACCGTGCGAGGTGTCTGGTTCCGTGCGAAGCACGAGCCGCGGACCCTGGGGCGCGGCCGCCCGACGCGGGCTAGGCGAACTCGAGGATGAGCTCGACCTCGACGGGGGCATCCAGCGGCAGCACCGCGACGCCGACGGCGCTGCGCGCGTGCGCGCCCGCCTCGCCGAAGATCTCGCCGAGCACGGTCGACGCGCCGTTGGCGACCGCGGGCTGACCCGCGAAGTCGGCCGTCGAGGCTACGAACACGACGACCTTGACGACGCGCGTGACGCGGTCGAGCGAGCCGATGACGCTCTGCGCGGCGGCGAGCGCGTTGAGCACCGCGGTGCGCGCGTAGCCGGCGGCCTCTTCGGGCGTCACGGCGGCCCCGACCTTGCCGGTGGCGGGCAGCGCGCCGTCGACGAAGGGCAGCTGGCCGGCCGTGAACACCAGGTTTCCGCTGGTCACGGCGGGCACGTAGGCGGCCACGGGCTTCGTCACGGCCGGGATGCTGATGCCGAGCTCGGCGAGGCGCGCGTCGATGGCGCTCATGCCGTCACCCCCGCGATCGGGCGCTTGAAGTAGGCCACGAGCCCGCCTTCGGGGCCCGTCACGACCTGCACGAGCTCCCAGCCTTCCGAGCCCCAGTTGTTGAGGATCGCCTGGGTCGTGTGGATCATGAGCGGAGTCGTCAGGTACTCCCATTGGGTCATTGCGGTGTCCATTCAGCGTCGTCATAAGCCGGGTGGCGTACCCTTGAGCATATGTCTGCCCAGAATCAGAAGGCTTCCGGAGTCATCGGCGCCATCGGCGGGATGCTCGGGCTCAGCGCGCTCGCCGGCGTTCTCGTGACCGTCATGGTCACGCCGGCCCTCGCTGTCTCGAGCATGGCCGCCAGCAACACCATCGGCATTTTCGAGGGTCTGCCCGAATACATCAAGATCAACGAGCAGACGCAGCGCAACGTTCTCTACGCGCAAGAGACCGACGACCCCGCTGACGGCTACCGCCAGATCGCGATCGTCTTCGCGGAAGACCGCGAAGAGGTCGCCTGGGACGAGGTCTCGCAGTTCGTGAAAGACGCCACGGTCGCCGGCGAGGACCGCCGCTTCTACGACCACGGCGGCGTCGACCTGCAGGGCATCGTGCGCGCCGCGATCGGCAACGTCACCTCGGGTGGCGTGCAGTCGGGCGCATCGACGCTCACCATGCAGCTCGTCAAGAACATCTTCGTCAACGAGTCGCTCAAGGCCGAGACCGAGGAAGACCGTGACCGGCTCTACGCCGAGGCGCAGGAGCAGTCGCTCGAGCGCAAGCTCAAAGAGGCCAAGCTCGCGATCGGGCTCGAGAAGGAGTACACGAAAGACGAGATCCTGCTCGCCTACCTGAACCTCGCCAACTTCGGCGGCAACACGTACGGCATCCAGGCCGCCGCGCAGCAGTACTTCGGCGTCGACGCGATCGACCTCACGATCGCCCAGGCCGCGAGCCTCATCGCGATCGTGCAGTACCCGAACGAGCGCTCGCTCGAGACGCCCGACAACTACGCCAGCAACCAGGAGCGTCGGGACTACATCATCCGCACGATGGCCTCGGAGGGGTACATCACCGAGGCCGAGCGCGACGAGGCCCTGGCGATCGCGGTCGACGAGGAGTTCGTGAACCTGTCGGAGCGCCAGAGCGGCTGCATCGCGGCCAACCGCAACGCTCAGCAGTTCTGCGACTACGTCGTGAAGAACATCAAGAACCTCGAGTCGCTCGGCGCGACCGAAGAAGAGCGCCTCGACAACTGGCGTCTCGGCGGCTATGAGATCTACACGACCCTGAACTTCAAGCTGCAGGCCGCAGCGCAGAAGAAGGTGCGTGAGAACGTGCCGACCCGCAGCACGATCCTCAACATCGGCAGCGTGGCGACCTCGGTCGAGGTGGGAACGGGCCGCATCCTCACGATGGCGCAGAACCGCCCCTTCAACGACTCGCAGACCCCCAAGCAGGGCCAGACCGCCGTCAACTACGCGACCGACCGCGACTACGGCGGGTCGAGCGGCTTCCAGGTGGGCTCGACCTACAAGATCTTCGCCCTCGTCGAGTGGCTCAAGCAGGGCCGCGGACTCAATGAGGTCGTCGACGCCTCGCGCTTCGAGCTCAACCAGGCCGCGTTCCTCGACACGTGCGACGACGGAGGCGGCCCCTGGGGTGGCCCCTGGAAGTTCAAGAACTCGGGTGGCGCCGGTGGCGCCGCGATGAGCGTCTTCAACGCGACGGTCAACTCGGTCAACTCGGCCTACGCCTCGATCGCCGAGCAGCTCGACCAGTGCCAGATCCGTGCGGCCGCCGAGTCGCTCGGGGTGCACCGCGCCGACGGCGACCCGCTCGAGACCAACCCCTCGGCCGTTCTGGGCACGAACAACATCGCCCCGTTGACGATGGCCGCGGCCTTCGCCGGCATCGCGAACGGCGGCGTGTTCTGCGAGCCCATCGCGGTCGACCGCATCGTCGACCGCGACGGCGTCGAGCTCGATGGGCAGACGCAGGACTGCCGCCGTGCGATGACGGCAGAGGTCGCCGCGGCGACCGCCGCCCCCATGGCCACCGTCATCACGGGCGGCACGGCGACCGCCTCGAACATCGGCGACGGCGTGCCGATCATCGGCAAGACCGGCTCCACCGACAGCTTCAACCAGACGTGGATGGTCGGCTCGACCCGCAAGGTCGCGACGGCCGTCTGGGTGGGCAACGTCAAGGGCCAGGTCTCGATGCTGAACTACCCGGGAGGGTCGGGAATCCGCCACATCATCTTCCGCGGCATCATGGCCGAGGCCAACCGCCAGTACGGCGGCGGCGGGTTCCCGGCGCCGCCGGCGAACCTGCTGGCCGGCTCGGGCGTGAAGCTGCCGGGCGACGTCATCGGCATGACGCAGGAGCAGGCCAAGTCACTGCTCGAGGGTCTCGGGCTGCGCTTCGAGGTCGCGGGCCAGGTCGACTCGGCGCTCGAGGCCGGGCGCGTCGCGACCATGTCGTTCTCGCCGGGCACCCTGCTCGCGCGCGGCACGATCGTCAAGGTGTCGATCAGCCGCGGCAACCTCGTCGAGCTGCCCAACGTCGTCGGCCAGCTGTACGACGATGCCGTGGCAGCGCTCAACTCGGCCGGCTTCACGAACGTCAGCGAGGCCTGTGTCGTGATCCCTGTGGACGGAGACCCGGGTCAAGACGGCATCGTGACGGCCCAGAACCCCGCTGGCGGGGCGAAGATCAAGTACGAGCGAACGATCCAGCTGACCGTCTCGAGAGTCGTCTGTTCGTGACCTCAGGCGCTCGTGCCGCGGCCGCCGTCACCCTCGGGGTGGCGGCGGCCGCGGCCGTCTACGCCATCGCGATCGAGCGGCGCGCGTTTCGCGTGCGCCACGAGGTCGTGCCCGTGCTCGCGCCCGGCGCCGACCCGATCCGCGTGCTGCACCTGAGCGACCTGCACCTGGCGCCCTGGCAGTCCGACAAGATCGCCTGGGTGCGCTCGCTCGCGGCCCTCAAGCCCGACCTCATCGTCGACACGGGCGACAATCTGGGGCACGTGGATGCCCTGCCGGCGCTCGCGGAGGCGCTCATGGCCTTCGACGGCGTGCCCGGAGTGTTCGTGCACGGGTCGAACGACTACTTCGCGCCGACCCCGAAGAACCCGCTGCGCTACCTGCTCGGCCCCTCGAAGGGCCAGACCGAGACCGCGGTGCCGCTCGACATCGACGCGCTCGAGGCGCTGCTGGGCGACCGCCTCGGCTGGTCGTCGCTCAACAACGCGGTGGCGCAGCTCACCATCAACGGCTCGATCCTCGAGTTCATGGGCACCAATGACGCTCACCGCGGCTGGGACCGCCTCGATCGCCTGCCCGGTCTCGTGGATGCCCTGCGCGAGCTCGACGAGGACGACACCGACGACCCCGCCGTCATGATCGGGGTGACGCACGCGCCGTACCGGCGTGTGCTCGACGCCTTCACCACGCAACGGGCCGACGTGATCTTCGCCGGCCACACGCACGGCGGCCAGGTCTGCGTGCCCGGCGTCGGCGCCCTCATCACCAATTGCGACCTGCCGCGCGATCGCGCGCGCGGCCTCTCGATGTGGCACCACGCCCACGAGGCCTCGTTCCTCAACGTCTCGGCGGGCATCGGCACGTCGATCTACGCGCCCGTGCGGTTCGCGTGCCCGCCCGAGGCGGTGCTCGTGACACTCGTGGGCGACGACATCGGCTATTCTTGACGGGTTGCCCCGGCTCGCCGGGGCGGCACCGGGGTATGGCGCAGCTTGGTAGCGCGCGTCGTTCGGGACGACGAGGCCGCAGGTTCAAATCCTGTTACCCCGACGAATGACAAAAGGATCGCCAACGGCGGTCCTTTTGTCATTCGTGCACTTATTGGTCGGGGAAGCGCAAGCGCTCCCCCGACGCGAGCTGCTCCGGTCGGGCGGCGGGCTAGCTGAAGTCGGGGTCGGGGCCGAGCGATCCCGACACGAGCGGGTCGACCGCGTCGAGGGGAACGGGAGCACGCCATCCCGACGCGAGGTTGTCGCCGGATTCGTCGAGATAGCAGGCGGCGCACAGCGACTCGTACGTCACATCGACCCCATCGATGGCCACCTGATCGCCGTCGAACACGAAGACGCCGTCGATCGACCGGCCGTTGAAGACGGCCTTGCGGCCGCACCGGCAGATGGTCTTGAGCTCTTCGAGCGAGTGCGCGATCTCGAGCAGACGACGGCTGCCGGGGAAAGCCACGGTCTGGAAGTCGGTGCGGATGCCGTAGGCGATGACGGGAACGTCCTCGCGCACCGCGATGCGCAGCAGATCGTCGACCTGCTGCATCGTGAGGAACTGCGCCTCATCGACGAGCAGGCACGCCACGTCGGTGCCCGTCGAGCGCAGGATCGCCGCGCGCTGGGCCTGGAAGCGCGCGTAGACGTCGTCGGCGGCGTCGATCGTGAAGTCGACCGGGCGCGTCACGCCGAGCCGCGAGACGATCGTCTGATCGCCCTTCGTGTCGATGCGCGGCTTCGCGAGCACGACCGTCTGGTCGCGCTCCTCGTAGTTGTACGCGGCCTGCAGCAGCGAGGTGCTCTTGCCGCTATTCATGGCGCCGTATCGGAAGTAGAGCTTGGCCATTACTGCAGGTGTCCGTCTTCTGCCGCTCGTCGGATGAGGTCGGCCTTGGTGCTCGCCGGGCGCCCTGCCCGGGAGTACTTCTCGCGCACGCGCCGCAGGTAGGTCTTCGCGGTCTCGTACTGCACGTTCATCTGGCTGGCCACTTCGGCCATGCTGTATCCGCTCGCGTACAGCGCGAGAGCCTCGCGCTCGCTCGTCGAGAGCTTCGGGCGGGCGGGATGCTGCGCCCCCTTGGGCAGGGGCCGCCAGTCGCGCACGGGCTCACCCGTCGATTCCATGCCCATGACGCGCCGAGCGGTCTCCATGACCTCGCCGAGCGGCATGGCCTTGGAGAGGAAGGCCGACGCCCCCGCGTCGAAGGCGCGGTCGCGCGCCTCGACCGTGTCGAGGCTCGTGAGCACGATGACCTTCGCACCGGCGGCGCGGCAGGTGCGCACGCGGGCCTCGATCGAGACGGGCTCCTGCAGCTGGAAGTCGAGCAGCACGAGGTCGGTGGGGAACTGATCGCTCTGCACGAGCTCGAACCACGTGGGGGCGGTGAGCACGAGGTCGAAGTCGGGCGCGCGCGTCGCGATCCACGACGAGAGGCTGTCGAGCAGCAGCTCGTGGTCGTCCAGGATCGCCAGCCGCACCCGGGATCCGGAGCGCGCGTCAGTATCCATACTCAAACTCTAGGACCAGTCGGCCCGGCTGCTCGTGAACCGAGGAGCGCAGGGTGAGCCCCCGGATGAGCTCGAGCATGGCGCGCAGCTCGCGGCGGGCATCCGGCATCGCCTTCGGGGTGTCGACGGCCCAGCGCACGACGAGGCCGCCCTCGGGGCCGCGGCGCAGCCCCAGCTCGAGTCGTGAGGCCGCAAGGCGCTCGAGGCTGACAGCCGCGAGCGCGCGCAGCAGGGTGCGCCGCTCGAGCACGGCGTGCCGGCCGAGGTCGTCGGGGTCGTCGGCGATCACGGTGATGTTGAGCCGCGGGTGGCGCCCGACCAGGTCGTCGAGCATGAGCTGGGCCCAGGTCTTCTCGACATCGCGCACGAGCAGGCCCCGGATGCTGCGTGCGATGCGGCGCGCCTCGTCACGGTCGTCGTCACCGATGCTCTCCGCCGCGACGACCCGCTGAAGGTACGGCACCACCTCGCGGTTGAGCAGCGAGATGCGACGCTGCTGCACTGAGCGCGCCACGCCGCTGCGGTGCTCGAGCGCCGCGGCGGCGGCGGACTGCCACGCGCGCTCGTGCCAGAGCTGGGTCGAGCTGTTGAGCGAGCGCGCGTAGGCGGCCGCCGCGAACCCCATGACCGCGACGCTGAACGATCCGGAGACCGCGAGGGTGAACTCGGGCACGTCGGTGACCGAGGCAGGGGCCTGCACCACGCCGAGAGCGGCGCTCAGCAGCGTGTGGACGATCGTCCAGAACAGGATCTCGCGCGCCGGTCGATAGGGGGTGCTCGCGACGAGCAGCACGCCCACGACGAGCGGCGCCCAATCGTCGCGAATGAGTGCGTTGGCCCCCGCCGTCGACGCGGCACTCGCGATGAGCACGATCATCAGCAGCACCTGGAACCACTGGGCCGACGGCCGCATCCACGCGGGCGTCGCCACTCGGGAGCGATGCAGCAGGAGCGACACCGCGGCGATGAGCGCCGCGTAGGCCACCACGAACCACAGCGGCTGGGTGACCTCGTCGCTGCGGGTGACGAGCGTCACCAGGGGAAGGGCGAGTGCGAGCAGGGCGGCTCCGGTGGTGACGGGCCGCGCGGCGGCCGCCGAGAGCGGGTCGAGCCGGTCGAGCGTGACCTCGGCGGACGGGATGGGCGGGTCGAGGTTCATGCGCGCACCCGCCGAGCGCCGTCGGCGCGCGCCGCGGGAACGCGCAGCAGCACCGAGGTGCCCTTGCCGGGCTGCGACCAGACGGTCGCCGAGCCGCCGATCGTCTCGAGCCGCCCGACGATGCTCGTACCGACTCCGAGGCGGCCATCGGTGCGGGCGTCGAGCGCGAACCCCCGGCCTCCGTCGATCACCATCGCCGAGACCTCGTCGGCTGCGCCCCCCAGCACGACGTCGGCCGTCGGCGTGCCGGCGTGCCGGCGCACGTTGGCGATGCATTGACCGATGGCGCGGCTGAACTCGTCGAAGCCCTCGGGGTCGAGGCCCTCGAGCACGGCCGCATCACCCGAGATCTCGACCCGCACCTCGGTGCCCGCGGCGTCGTCGATGATCGCCCGAAGCCGCTCGGCGCGACCGCTCGCCGGGCTGGAGGACTCGTGGCCCGCGTCGCGGGCGTCATCGACCGACGCCACGTCGAACCACTCCTGGCCGACGATCGACTCGAGGTCGGCGCGGATGGCGGCGCGCACGGCCGGCGAGAGATCGCCCGTCGTCGCCGTGATGACCGCGAGCTGATTGAGCACGGTGTCGTGCAGGAGGGCCGTGGCCCGCTGTTCGAACACGCGGCGAACATCCGCCAGCATCTCGTCGCGCGCCGCGCGGTAGATCTCAGACTGCGAGTCGCGGCCGGTGAGACGGTCGATGCGCAGCACCGCGAGCAGGCCGATGACGATGAACCAGGCGGCGAACGAGATGGTGTCGAACCGCCACGGTGCGCCCAGCATGACCAAGGCCGCGACCGAGGCGAGCTCCCCGACGACGTAGGCGACCGTCGTCCAGACCATCGAGACGCCGAGACTCGGCCCGACGCCGATCACGAGGATGAGGGCGAGCTTGAGCAGCACGATCGTGAAGTCGTCGTTCGCCACGGGCGTGTCGAGCTGCGTCGAGGCGATGAGCGAGTACCAGGTGACGCAGAGCCCGCCGATCACGAGGTAGCACACCGCGATGAACGACGACGGGCTGCGTTCGAGCAGCACGAGCAGCACGATCATGGGGATGAGCACGACGAGCGCCGGCCAGAGGATGACCTGCGGCAGGTAGGCCTGGATCGACACGACGACGAGCCCGACGGCCGTGAGGCAGACGGCGGCCGCGGCGTGGCCCGCTCGAGCGATGGCCGTGCTCGTCGTGCGTGCCGCGAGGTGCGGGGGCAGGCCCAAGGGCACGGGCAACCCCTTCCTGAACTCCATTCGGGCGTATGGAGAGTCTCTCGCATTATGGCCGAGGGCTCGCCCGGCGGCCAGTCCTCGACGGGGGCGATCGCGGGGGCGCGCGTCGTAGGCTCTCGGCATGGTGACCGTCGACCTCAACAGCGACCTGGGCGAATCGTTCGGCGCGTGGACGATGGGCGACGACGCGGCGATGTTCCCGCTCGTCACGAGCGCGAACCTTGCCTGCGGCTTTCACGCAGGAGACCCCGCGACCATGCTCGCGTCGTGCCGCGCCGCGGCGAGGCACGGCGTCGCGATCACGGCGCATCCGGCATACCGCGACCTCGCCGGATTCGGCCGGCGCGACATGGAGGTGCCGGCGGAGCACCTGCACGCCGACGTGCTGTACCAGGTCTCGGCGCTCGCAGGCATCGCCGCGCATGCGGGTGCGGCCGTGCGCTCGCTCAAGCCGCACGGGGCCCTCTACAACCGCATCGCCGTCGACCTCGAAGTGGCCGAGGTGGTCGCCGATGTCGCACGCGGTCTCGGTCTTCCCGTGCTGGGCCTGCCCGGCTCGGCGATCGAGACGGCCTGCCGCGCCGTCGACGTGCGCTTCGTGCCCGAAGCCTTCGTCGATCGCGGATACCTGGCCGACGGCACGCTCGCGCCCCGGGGGCTCTCCGGCGCCCTGCTGACCGACCCCGAGCAGGTTGCCGAGCGGGCCGTGCGGATGGTCGTCGAGGGAGTCGTCGTGGCGATCGACGGCACCGAGCTGACCGTGCACCCCGAATCGCTGTGCGTGCACGGCGACACCCCGGGTGCCGTCGCGATCGCCCGCGCCGTGCGCGCCGCGCTCGACGCCGCCGGTGTCGAGGTCGCGGCCGTCGTATGAGGCTGCTGCCCTGCGGCGACCGGGCGCTGCTCGCCGAATTCGCCTCGCTCGAGAGTGCGCGCGCGGCCCACGCCCGCTGGAGCGCCGAGGCTCCCGGCGGCATCGTCGAGCTGGTCCCCGCCGCACGCACGGTGCTCGTGCGCCTCGACCCCGCCGTGCTCGGTCTCGGAGCAGCCGAGCACTGGCTCGCGGCGCACGAGCCCGACGCCGTCGCGATGGCCACCGTCGGCGGCCTGGTGACCCTGCCGGTCGTCTACAACGGCGACGATCTCGACGTCGTCGCCGAGGCCTGGGGGTGCTCGCCGGCAGCCGTCGTCGAACGTCACGCGGCGACCGAGTGGGTGTGCGCGTTCATCGGATTCGCTCCCGGGTTCCCGTACCTCGTGCCTGCGGGCGCCGCACTGCCGCCCGTACCGCGGCGCGCGACGTCACGGCCCTCGGTGCCGGCCGGCGCGGTCGCCCTCGCCGCCGAGTACTGCGGCATCTACCCCCGCTGCTCCCCCGGCGGCTGGCAGCTGATCGGCCGCACTGACGCGGTGCTGTGGGATGCCGACCGGGTCGATCCGGCCCTCGTCGCCCCGGGCGCACGGGTGCGCTTCACGGCGGTGCGCTCGTGAGCGCGGTGCAGGTTCTCGACCCGGGAGCGCGCGCGCTCGTGCAGGACCTCGGTCGACCCGGACTCGCGCACCTCGGCGTGAGCGCGTCGGGTGCCTTCGATCGCGCGGCGCACCGGCTCGCCAACCGGCTCGTCGGCAACGACGAGGGCGCCGCGGCCTTCGAGTGCCTGCTCGGCGGCCTTCGCCTGGCCCTGCCCGCCGGAACGTGGGTGGCCGTCACGGGCGCGTGGAGCGACGCCGTGCTCGTCACCGATGGTCGACGCACGCCCGTCGAGCCACACACGGCGGTACGGGCGGATGCGGCGGCCGAGCTGCACCTCGGCGCGGTGACGCGCGGCCTGCGGTCGACGGTCGCCCTGCGCGGTGGACTCGACCTGCCCGCGGTGCTCGGCTCGCGCGCCCGCGACACGCTCGCCGCGCTCGGCCCCGAGCCGGTGCGCGCGGGCGACGTGCTGCCGCTCGGCCCCGAACCCGCGTCGCCCGTGCCACTCGGCGACCTCGTGCCGGTGGATCCGCCGCCCGACGGGACCGTCGAGCTCGGGGTGCGCCCCGGGCCCCGCCACGACTGGTTCGACGCCGCGGCGTGGGAGCTGCTGCTGACGAGCGAGTGGACCACCTCGGCGCGCAGCGACCGCACCGGGGTGCGCCTCGAGGGGCCCGCGCTCGCCCGGGTGCCCGACCTCGTCGGGGTCGAGCTCGCCAGTGAGGGGATGCTGCGCGGGAGCATCCAGGTGTCGCCCGACGGCGCGCCCACCGTGCTCGGCCCCGACCACCCCGTGACGGGCGGATACCCCGTCATCGCCGTGGTTGTGGATTCGGCACTCGACCGCCT
Organism: Microcella humidisoli; assembly: GCF_024362325.1. Taxonomy (NCBI): domain Bacteria; kingdom Bacillati; phylum Actinomycetota; class Actinomycetes; order Micrococcales; family Microbacteriaceae; genus Microcella; species Microcella humidisoli. The sequence goes on along the minus strand of NZ_CP101497.1, from coordinate 1,494,945 downwards.
CGCCCAACTGCGCCCCGGACAGCCCGTGCGCCTGCGGCTCGTCGCCGGGCGACGCTAGCCCCCCAGCGCGAGCACGGTGCCCGACCAGCGACGCCGCAGCCAGCGGTCGTGGCTCGCGACGACGACCGCACCCGGGTGGGTGCCGAGCGCGTCCTCCAGCTCGGTCGCGAGCCGCAGCGAGAGATGGTTCGTCGGCTCGTCGAGCAGCAGGAGGTGCGGCGGCCGCCCGAGCACGAGGGCGAGCTCGACCCGGCGTTGCTGGCCGACCGAGAGCACCCCGACCGGGCGGTCGAGGTCGCGCGGGCCGAGCAGGCCCAGGCTCGCCAGGGGCACCGCCGCGGCCCGGCCCGCCCCGAGCGCTCGTTCGTAGAGCTCGCGCGGGGTGCGGTGCGGCTCGGCCAGGCGCGTGTCTTGCGCGAGCACGCCCACGCGCAGGCGCGGTTTCGCTGTGCGCCGGCCAGCATCGAGCGGGATGCTCGCCGCGAGCACGGCGAGCAGCGTCGACTTGCCCGATCCGTTGGGGCCGGTCACGAGCATCCGATCGCCGGCCCGCAGCGCGAGCGTCACGGGGGCGAGCCGGCGGTCGACCGCGGCCGACTCGAGGGCGACGAGCGGGTCGTCGCCCTCGAGCGCGGCCGTGCCCGGCGGGAGCCCCGCGAAGCGCAGCGGCTCGGGGGGCGGCGCGACCTGAGCGGCCTCGAGCTCGGCGAGGCGCCGCTCGGCGTCGCGCACCCGGCGGGCGACCTCGGCCTCGACACGGGCGCCCTTGAAGTGGCGGATGAACTTGTCGTTGTCGCGCGGCGGGCGCCCGCCCGTGTCGATCGCGCGCGCCCCGACCGCGACCTCGCCGCGCAACCGGCTCAGCTCGCGCTGCTCGAGCCCGTGCTGGCGTTGCCAGCGCTGCCGTTCCCGCTCGCGCTCGGCCAGGTAGTCGCTGAAGCCGCCGCCGTACCGCACGGCCTGGCCTCCCCCGTTCTCGCCGGTCGCCGCGCGACGACTCGGATCGAGGTCGACGAGCTCGGTGGCGACCTCGTCGAGCAGCGCGCGGTCGTGGCTCGCGAGCAGCACGGGGCCGCGCCAGCCGAGCAGCTGCTCGCGCAGCGCGTCGACCGCGCGGTCGTCGAGGTGGTTGCTCGGCTCGTCGAGCACGAGCGCCTCGGGGCAGCTCAGCAGCAGGGCGGCGAGCGCGAGGCGGCTGCGTTGCCCGCCCGAGATCTCACCGAGCGGCGTCGCGAACGGGATACCCGCCACCCCGAACGCGTCGAGCAGGGCATCGCGGCGCGCGTGCCGGCTCCACAGCTCGACCCGCTCGGCCTCGTCGAGCGCGGCGCTGTAGGCGGCGTCCACCCCCGGGTCGGTGCCGAGCAGCGCCGCCGTCGCCTCGATCGTGCGCTCGAGGGCGAGCAGCGGCGCGTCGGCGGTGTCGAGGATGCTCGAGACGGGCATCCCCGAATCGAACGGCACCTCTTGCGGCAGCCAGCCGAGCCGCGCGGGGCGCACGATCTCGCCCGCGTCGGGCTCGTCGACCCCGGCGAGCAGGCGGAGCAGGGTCGACTTGCCCGCGCCGTTCTCGCCGATCAGGCCGACGCGCGCGCCCGCGGGCACGATGAGGTCGACGTCGCGCAGCACGGCGCGGCCGCCGAGGATTCGGGTGACGCCGCGCGCGATGAGGGGCGCGCGGTCGCCAGAGGAAATGAGCGCAGTGGACAGGGTCGGAGACATGGAGTACCGCCGGGGTTCGCAGGATTCCCGCCGGGCTCAGCCTCGGGCGCGGGACTTCGACTGCGTCACAGCTCCATGCGACCAGGCTACCGGCCGCACCCGCTGACGGTCTAGCGGGCCTGGCGCTCCGCGGTCTCGACGACGTTCGCGAGCAGCAGCGCGCGCGTCATGGGGCCGACCCCGCCGGGGTTGGGCGAGATCCACGACGCGACCGTCGCGACGTCGTCGGCCACGTCGCCCGCGATGCGCGAGACGCCCGTGTCGGGGTCGACGAGCCGCGAGACGCCGACGTCGAGCACGATCGCGCCGGGCTTCACGTCGGCGGCGCGAACGATGCCCGGCACGCCCGCGGCCGCGACGATGACGTCGGCCCGCCGCAGGTGCGCCGCGAGATCGGTCGTGCCCGTGTGGGTGAGCGTGACGGTAGCGTTGTACTCGCGCCGCGTGAGCAGCGAGCCGATCGCGCGCCCGACGGTGACGCCGCGCCCGATCACGACGACATCCTTGCCCGCCCACGACAGCCCGTGCCGTTCGACGAGCTCGATGACGCCGCGCGGCGTGCACGGCAGCGGGGTGTCGATCGGGCGGTCGACGCGCAGCACGAGGCGCCCGAGGTTGGTGGGGTGCAGCCCGTCGGCATCTTTATCGGGATGCACGCGCTCGAGAATCGCGTCGGTGTCGAGGTGCTTCGGCAGCGGCAACTGCACGATGAACCCCGTCACCGCCGGGTCGGCGTTCAGCTCGTCGATGACGGATTCGAGCTCGGCCTGCGTCGTCGTCGCCGGCAGATCACGGCGGATCGACGCGATGCCGACCTCGGCGCAGTCGCGGTGCTTGCCGGCCACGTACCACTGCGAGCCGGGGTCGTCGCCGACGAGCACGGTCGCGAGACCGGGCACGATGCCACGCTCACGCAGCGCTGTGACGCGCTCGGTGAGCTCGGCCTTGATGGCCGCGGCCGTGGCCGTGCCGTCGAGGCGCTGGGCGGTGGAGTGCGACTCCGCCACGACTACAGCCCCGGGTAGAGCGGGAACGCGTCGGTCAGCGCCGCGACGCGCGACTGCAGGGCCGCGACGTCGGGGTTCGGCATGAGGGTGTGGGCGATGATGTCGGCCACCTCGGTGAACTCGGCGTCGGCGAAGCCGCGCGTGGCGAGCGCGGGGGTTCCGATGCGCACACCGCTCGTCACCATCGGCGGGCGCGGGTCGAACGGCACACCGTTGCGGTTCACCGTGATGCCGACGTGGTGCAGCAGGTCTTCGGCTTCGAGGCCGTTGAGGGGCGACTCGCGCAGGTCGACGAGCGCGAGGTGGACATCCGTGCCCCCCGTCAGCACGTTGACGCCGCCGGCGATCGCGTCGTCCTGCGTCAGCCGCGCGGCGAGGATCTGGGCGCCGCGGATGGTGCGCTCCTGTCGCTCGACGAACTCCGGCGTCGCGGCGAGCTTGAACGCCACGGCCTTCGCCGCGATGACGTGCATGAGCGGCCCGCCCTGCTGCCCCGGGAACACGGCCGAGTTGAGCTTCTTGAAGAGCGACTCGTCGTTGCTGAGGATGATGCCCGAGCGCGGGCCGCCAAGGGTCTTGTGCACCGTCGAGCTGACGACGTGCGCGTGCGGAAGCGGCGAGGGGTGCAGGCCCGCGGCGACGAGGCCCGCGAAGTGCGCCATGTCGACCCAGAGCTTGGCGCCGACCTCGTCGGCGATCGCGCGGAAGGCGGCGAAGTCGAGCTGGCGCGAGTACGCAGACCAGCCGGCGATGATGACGGTCGGCTTGACCTCGAGCGCCTTGGCGCGCACGACGTCCATGTCGACGAGCATCGTCTCAGGGTCGACGCCGTAGCTCGTGGCGTTGTAGACCTTGCCCGAGAAGTTGAGCTTCATGCCGTGCGTCAGGTGGCCGCCGTGGGCGAGCTCGAGGCCGAGGATCGTGTCGCCGGGCATCGCGAGGGCGTGCAGCACGGCCGCGCTCGCCTGGGCGCCCGAGTGGGGCTGCACGTTGGCGAACTCCGCGCCGAACAGCGCCTTGGCCCGCTCGATGGCGAGGTTCTCGGCGATGTCGACGAACTCGCAGCCGCCGTAGTAGCGCTTGCCGGGGTAGCCCTCGGCGTACTTGTTGGTCAGCACCGAGCCCTGGGCTTCGAGGATGGCGCGCGAGACGAAGTTCTCGCTCGCGATCATCTCGAGCGTGCCGCGCTGCCGGCCGAGCTCCTGCTCGAGCACCGCAGCGATCTCGGGGTCGACGTCGGTGAGGGCGTCGTTGAACGAGGAGGGGAGTTTGTCGGACACGGGAGTTCTCCTTCGAGGGTCTGCCGGGCGCAGCCGGCGGGATTCTGCTGGGGGCCCAGGCGTACGGCCCCACACCGTGTCGGTCGCTCCCTGATGGTGACCCATCCGAACGCCAGTCGCGACAGCTCACATTCTACGGCTCTACGCTGTGCCGATCATGTCGAATCGAGCGAACTCGGGCCTGCGCGTCAATCTGCTGCGCCCGTCGAGCGGGTCGGGCTCGGAGCGCGCCGACCGGGTGAGCTTCGTCGAGCTGTTCTTCGACCTCGTGTTCGTCTTCGCGCTCACGCAACTGAGCGACGTCGTCGCACACGTCGACTCGGTGCCCTCAGGGGTTGTCGCGGTCGTACTGCTGCTGGCGATGTGGTGGCTCTGGATGCAGACCACCTGGACGACGAACTGGCTCGACCCGCAGCGGCTCGAAGTGCGGGCGATGCTCATCGCGCTCGCCTTCGTCGGCCTCGTCGTGTCGCTCTCGCTGCAGGAGGCCTCGGGCGAGCGCGCGCTCGTCTTCGCCCTCGCCTACGTCGGCCTGCAAGTGGGGCGCACGCTCGCGATGATCGCGGCGACCGCACACCACGATCGGGCCGCGAACGCAGACTTCCGGCGCATGGCCGCGTGGTTCGCGCTGAGCGGCGTCGCCTGGATCGCCGGCGCTCTGCTCGGCGGCACCGCCCTCGTCGTGCTCTGGGTGTTCGCCGTCGTCATCGACTACCTCGGCGCGGCCGTGTCGTACCGCACGCCCGTGCTGGGCCGCGGCGACATGGAGCGTTGGGACCTCTCGGCGGCGCACATCGCCGAGCGGGCATCCCTCTTCGTCATCATCGCGCTCGGCGAGACCTTCCTCGTCACGGGCTTCGCCTTCGTCGCCGAAGAGCTGACCGTCGAGCGTTCGCTGGCGCTCGTCAGTGCGTTCCTCTCGGCCGCGGCCATGTGGTGGTTCTACTTCGACCAGGGCGAGTGGTGGGGCGAGCGGCGCTTGGAAAAAGGCGCGAAGACGGGCGCGATCGCGCGGTCCGCCTACGCCTACGCGCACGTCGTCATCATCGGCGGCATCGTGCTGACGGGCGTCGCCGACAAGCTCGTCGTCGGAAAACCCGACACCTGGTCGACGATCGCGATCGTCAGCATCGTCGGCGGACCGGCGCTGTACCTGCTGGGCTGCGCGATCTTCCGCCGTATCGTGGGCGCGCCGGGCGTGCTCGTCGCGGCCGTCGCCGGCCTCGGGATGCTCGCCCTGGCCCCCCTCGCCCTCATCGCATCACCCGTGCTCGTGTCGCTCAGTGCCACGGCCCTGCTCGTGGCCACGGCCGCGCTCGACACCGCACTGCGGGTGCGCCGCGGAGGAAAGTCGCGCGGGTAGTCGCGCGGGTAGCGACGCCTACGGCGACTCGGCCTCGACGATCGCGATCGGACGGGTCACGAGCGGCACGCCGCGCGCCCGCCGCCGCGCCTCCATGATGATGAGGGCGAGGATCGCGAGCGCGAGCGCGCCCGCCTCGACCCACGGCAGCCAGGTCGTGCCCGAGAACGAGAACAGCACGGCGCCGATCGCGGCCCCGCCGCCGATGCCGATGTTGAACGAGGTCGTCAGCAGCGCCGCGCCGACGTCGCGCACGTTGGGCGAGGCCACCTGCAGCAGGCGCGTCTGCAGCAGCGTCGGCAGGCCGCCGAATGCTGCGCCCCACACGACGAACGCGATGACGACGACCACGGGAACCCCGGCGAAGAGCGCCAGAACGCTGACGGCGAGGATGACCCCCGCGAGCATCCCGTACAGCCCGCCCCGCAGGTACCGCCCGCCGACCACGCCCGCCAGCACGAGGCCGATGGCACCCGCGCCGCCGTAGAGGAAGAGCAGGATGCTGAGCGCCTCGGGCGCGAAGCCCGCGGTGTCGAGCACGAACGGCGCGATGTAGGTGTAGAAGACGTTGTGGCCCGTGACGATGATGACGACGAGCAGGCAGATGAAGAGCACGGAGGGCATCGTGGGGTCGCGCCGCACGGGCACCTTGATCTCGCCCGTCGCGAGCGTCACGCGGTGGTCCACGGCGGGCAGGAACCGGATGACGAGCACGACGAGCACGACCACGACGGCCGCGATGACGCCGAACGCGGCCCGCCACCCGAGCGCGATGCCGAGCGCGGTGCCGAGCGGCACGCCGAGCACGAAGGCCGTCGTGCCGCCCGCACTCGTGACGGCGACGGCACGCGCGAGCTGGTGCCGCGGCACGAGGTGCCCGGCGTAGGCGCCCGCGATAGCCCAGAACAGGCCGTGCGCAAGCCCACCGAGCACCCGGGCGCCGATGAGCAGCTCGTAGCTCGGCGCGATCGCGGCGAGCACGTTCGCGAGCGCGAAGACCGCGAGCACGGCGAGCAGCAGGCTCTTGCGCGAGTAGTGCCGGGTGAGCGCCGCGAGCGGGGCCGCCGAGACCACGACGGTGCCCGCGAAGATCGTGATGAGCAGGCCGATCTGCGACTCGGTGACGGCGAGGTCGCGCGCCATGACGGGCAGCAGTCCCGTCGGCAGGAACTCGCTCGTGACGAGCACGAAGATGGCGGTGGCGAGGGTGACGAGCCCGACCCAGGGGAACGGGCGATCAGCAGAAGACATGAGACGAGAAGCGCTTTCGCGGTCGGCGTAACGGGCCGACGGGTCCGGGGATGCCCGGGCGGAGCATCCACATCTACGCTAGCGCTACCGCCAGCCACCAGGAGTGCCCGTGACCCGCTACCTGCCCGTAATCCGCCTGTTCCGCAGCCGCGAGGCCGGCGCCGACCGCGTCGCGTTCATCGAGCTGTTCTTCGACCTCGTCTTCGTGTTCGCGGTCACGCAGCTCTCGCACCACCTCATCGAGCACGTGACCTTTCGGGGCGCGCTCGAGACCCTCGTGATGCTCGTGGCCGTGTGGTGGGTGTGGATCTACACGACGTGGGTCACGAACTGGATGAACCCCGAGAAGGGCCCCGTGCGGTGGATGCTCATCGCCCTGATGCTCGCCGGTCTCGTGCTGAGCACCGCGATCCCCTACGCCTTCGACGATCGAGGCCTGCAGTTCGCCCTCGCCTATCTCGTCATGCAAATCGGGCGCACCCTCTTCGTGGTCGTGAGCTATCGCCGCGTCGGCGAACCGCAGGCCGCGCTCAACCTGACGCGCATCACGATCTGGTTCGTCTACTCGGCGCCCTTCTGGATCTCCGGGGCGCTCATCGGCGGTGACCTGCAGCTCGTGCTGTGGTCGATCGCTCTCGCCATCGAGCTCTCCGCGCCGGCCGTGCGCTACTGGGTGCCGGGCATCAAGGCCTCGCCGATCGAGAGCTGGCAGGTGGCCGGCGGCCACATGGCAGAACGTGCGGGGCTGTTCATGATCCTCGCCCTCGGCGAGTCGATCATCGTCACCGGCACGCTCTTCAGCCGCGCCGAGATCACGACGTCGAGCGTGCTCGCCCTGCTCGCCGCCTTCGTCGGCACGATCTTGTTCTGGCTGCTGTACTTCAGTCACGGGGCCGAGCACGGCACCCGCTTCATCAGCGCCTCGGCGCAGACGGGTCGCATCGCGCGGCTCACCTACACCTACCTGCACATGGTGCTCGTGGGCGGGGTCGTGCTGCTCGCGGTCGGCGACGACCTCGTGCTCGCGCATCCCGATGACCCGCTCGATGCCGCCACGAACGCGATCGTCGTGGGGGCCGCGGCCCTCTACCTGCTCGGCAACCTGCTGTTCAAGCGCTCGATCGGGCGGCCGTGGCTGCGCTCGCACCTGCTCGGCATGGCGGCGCTCACGGTGCTCTGGGCCCTCGCGCCGCTCGTACCCGGCATGACGCCGCTCGCGCTCACCTGGATCGTCAACGGCATCGTCGCGCTCGTTGTCGTGATCGACGAGTACGTCTGGCCCACCGATGAGGAGGCCGAGCGCGAGGTTCAGGAGGCGGCAGACTCCGTCGAGATCTGATGGCGTGACGGGCGGGCGAGCCCGCCGACGACGGCGACGAGCCCGATCGCCGCGAGCAGCAGCGCGACAGTGACGAGCGGCAGCGCGGCGAGCGACCACGCACCGATGACGAACCCTCCGAGCAGCGCGCCCCCGCCGATACCGATGTTGAACGCGACCGTCAGCCACGCCGCCGCGATGTCGAGCAGGGCGGGGGATGCGGTCTGCAGCAGGCGCGCCTGGAAGATGACCGGCACCCCGCCCAAGAACGCGCTCCACAGCACGATCAGCACGATGACCGCGAACGGATGCGCGGCGAGCGCCGCGAGGCCCGCGACCGAGAGCCCCACGCCGACGAGCAGCACGGGCAGGAGCGCGCGCGGGAAGCGGTCGCCGAGCACGCCGGCGACCGCGACGCCGATGGCGCCCGCAGCACCGAAGAGCAGCAGGACGCCCGCCACGGCACTGCCCTCGAATCCCGCGACGTCGATGACCCAGGCCGCGATGTACGTGTAGAAGGTGGCGTGCCCGAGGGTGACGAGGACGACCGTGGTGCAGAGCACGAGCACGGGGGCGAGCGTCGCATCGCGTGCCGGTCGGCCGACGACGGCGTCGCGTGCGTGGGTGCGGTGCTCGACCGGCGGCAGCACGGCGACGATGAGCGCCGCGATCACCACGACGAGTCCGGCGATGACGGCGAACGACGCGCGCCAGCCGACGACTGACCCCAACAGCGTTCCGAGCGGCACGCCCGCGACGGTCGCCACGGTCGCACCGGACGTCGCGATCGCGACCGCGCTCGCGAGGCGTTCCGGCGGCACGAGCCGCGCGGCATACGGCGACACGACCGCCCAGAACACTCCGTGGGCGGCACCTCCGATGACGCGAGCGACCACGAGCACCGCGTAGCTGGGGGCGAGTGCGGCGACGAGGTTGGCCACGGCGAAGATGGCCAGCAGCACGATGAGAAGACGCTTGCGCGGCACCGCTCGCGTCAGGTGCGTCAGCGGCGCGGTCGCGACGACGACGGTTCCTGCGAAGACCGTGATGAGCATCCCCACCTGGGCCTCGGTGATGCCGAGCTCGTCGCGCAGCTGGGGCAGCAGCCCAATCGGCAAGAATTCGCTCGTGACCGCCACGAAGATGCCGGCCGACAGCAGCAGCAGCGATGACCAGGGCAGGCGCACGCGCTCAGCGTAGCCGCGCGGGGGCGCCGCGCCCCGGCGAATAGGCTGGACGCGTGAGCGAGACCCCCCACCACTGGATCGTGACGCTCGTCTGCGACGACCGCCCCGGCATCGTGCACGCCGTCACGGGCGCCATCGTCGCGGCCGAGGGCAACATCACCGAGCTGCAGCAGTTCTCGAGCCTCGGCTCGGGCCGCTTCTTCCTGCGACTGCAGACCGAGACGCGTGCCGACCGCGACGAGCTGCTCGCCGCACTGCAGCCCGTGATCGACCGCTACGGCATGCTGTGCCGCATCGACGCCGTCGGCCGGCCGCTGCGCACCCTCGTGCTCGTCTCGAAGGCCGCGCACTGTCTCAACGACCTCCTGTTCCGCCAGCGCAGCGGGCACCTGCCGATCGAGATACCCCTCGTGCTCGGCAACCATCCCGACCTCAGCGAGCTCGCCGCGTTCTACGACGTGCCGTTCGAGTCGCGCCCGGTCACGACGGCCGATGAGAAGGCCGCCATGGAGGCCCGCATTCTCGAGGTCGTCGAGCAGCACGACATCGAGCTCGTCGTGCTCGCCCGCTACATGCAGATCTTCTCGCCCGAGCTGTGCGCGGCGCTCGAGGGTCGCGCCATCAACATCCACCACTCTTTCCTGCCCGGCTTCAAGGGTGCGAACCCCTACGCGCGGGCGCACGCCCGCGGGGTCAAGCTCATCGGCGCGACGGCGCACTTCGTCACGAGCGATCTCGACGAGGGGCCGATCATCGAGCAGAACGTTACGCGCGTCGACCACTCCCGCTCGCCCGATGAGCTCGTCGTGATCGGCCGCGACATCGAGAGTCGCACGCTCAGCCAGGCCGTGCGCTGGTTCGCCGAAGACCGCGTGCTGCTCGACGGGCAGCGCACGATCATCTTCACCTAGGGGGTCTGCCGTGCCGACGCTGCTGACGAACGCGAGCCTGCTCGACGCCGACGGTCGGCGAGACGGCTGGGTGCTGATCGACGGCGATCGCATCGCCGCCGCCGGGCTGACGGGGGTGGATGCTCCGGCTCCCGCCACGACCACGATCGACCTGCACGGCCGCACCCTGACGCCGGGCTTCATCGACCTGCACGGGCACGGCGGCGGCGGAGCCGCCTTCGACAACGGTGCGGAGGAGATCGCCACGGCGCTCGCGGTGCACCGGTCGCACGGCACGACCCGGTCGGTCATCTCGCTCGTCGCCAATCCGCTCGTCGACGTGCGCGAGTCGCTGTCGCTCGTCGCGGGCCTCGCCGAGGCCGATCCGACGATCGTCGGCGCGCACCTCGAGGGCCCGTTCCTGGCGATCGGCCGCCGCGGCGCGCACGCCCCCGAGTTCTTGCGCCAGCCCGACCCGCAGACCATCCAGGGCCTCATCGACGCCGGGCGCGGAACCATCCGGCAGGTCACCATCGCGCCCGAGCTGCCCGGCGCCCTCGACGCCGTGCGGCAGTTCGCCGACGCCGGCATCGTCGTGGCGATCGGCCACACCGAGGCTGACGAGCACATCGCGCGGGCGGCCTTCGACGCGGGGGCGACGCTCGTGACGCACGTGTTCAACGCGATGCCGGGCATCCACCATCGCGACCCCGGCCCGATCGCGGCGGCGTTCGACGACGACCGCGTCGCGCTCGAGCTCGTCGCCGATGGCGTGCACGTGCACCCCTCGATCGTGCAGATGGTGTTCCGTGCCGCACCCCACCGGGTGGCGCTCGTCACCGACGCGATGGCGGCGGCGGGCGGGGCCGACGGGCACTACCGCCTCGGCTCGCTCAACGTCGACGTGCGCGACGGCATCGCGCACCTCGCGGACACCTCGACGATCGCCGGCTCGACGTTGACCCAGGATTCCGCGCTGCGGCACGCGGTCATGGTCGCGGGCGTGCACGAGAGCGCGGCCGTCGAGGCGCTCACGCGCACGCCCGCGTGCGTGCTCGGTCGCGACGACGAGTGGGGCTCGCTCGCCGCGGGGTACGCGGCCGACCTCGTGGTGCTCGACGAGCACTGGCGGGTCGAGCGCGTGTGGGCAGCGGGCGCGGAAGTCGGAGCGAGCGCATGAGCGGCATCGAGAACCCCGCCGAGCCGGTGTTCGCGCGCGGCACCTGGACCCGGGAGCCGGTCTCCGCAGAGATCGAGGCGACCGGCGCCCTCGTCGTCGAGGCCGCCGAGGGCAGCGACTGGTGGCGCGACACCGCATACGGCTTCCGGCATGAGAACGGGCACGCGCTGCTCGCGCCCTGGCAGCCGGACACCGCGGTCGAGGTGACGTTCGAGCTCGAGGGGTTCACGGGCCAGTTCGACCAGGCCGGCCTCGCCGTGATCGTCGACGACGCCCACTGGATCAAGGCGGGTGTCGAGCACAGCGACGGGCACCAGCAGCTCGGCGCGGTCGTGACCGTCGGGGCGAGCGACTGGTCGACCGGTCACGTCGACGACTGGGTGGGCACGGCGGTGACGGTGCGGGCATCCCGTATCGCGGATGCCGTCGTCATCCGCGCGCGGTCGTCCGCCGACACCGAGTGGCGCCTGGTGCGCGTGGCGCGATTCCCGCACGAGTCGGCGCGCATCGGCCCGATGCTGTGCGCCCCCACCCGCCCGGGCCTGCGCGTGCGCTTCCTCGACTGGCGCGTGACCGCGGCCGACACCGCGCTGCACGCCGAGGAGACCGCCTAGGCGGGTCGAGCCGTCAGAGCCCCTGCCACGCGGGCTTGTGCGCCCAGGCGTGCCGGTAGTAGTCGGCGAAGCGCAGCGCCGAGGCGGCGGCGTCGTCGACGACGACCGTGACGCGCCCGTGCAGCTGGATGGCTGAGCCGGGCAGCGACGAGGTGACGGGCCCTTCGACCGCGGCCGCGAGCGCCTCGGCCTTCGCCGCCCCGAAGGCGAGCAGCACGAGGTGCCGGGCGGCGAGGATCGTGCCGAGGCCCTGCGTGATGCAGTGCAGCGGCACCTCATCGGGCGCGGTGAAGAAGCGCGCGTTGTCGCGGCGCGTCTGCTCGGTGAGGGTCTTGACGCGCGTGCGCGAGGCGAACGACGACCCGGGCTCGTTGAAGCCGATGTGGCCCGTTGCGCCGATGCCGAGCAGCTGCAGGTCGACGCCGCGCGCCGCCGCGATCGCGGCCTCGTAACGCTCTCCCGCCTCGGCGAGCGAGGTCTCGTGGTCGGCCCCGGTCGCGGGGAGATCGTCGCCCGGCACGCGCACGCGCGCGGGGTCGAGGCCGAGCGGACCGATCACCTCGCGCTCGATGACCGCGCGGTACGACTGGGGATGCCCCGCCGGCAGCCCCACGTACTCGTCGAGGGCGAAGCCGCGCACGTCGCGCAGCAGCGCCGCGTGCGGACGCAGGGCCTCGTACACGGGCAGGGGGCTGGATCCGGTGGCGAGCCCGAGCACGGCATCCGGGCGCCGCTGCACGAGCGCGACGATCGCGTCGGCGACGAGCGCCCCGCCCGCAGCGGGGTTCGGAACGATGACGACCTCGGTCATACGCCGACCACCTCGGCGCTCGGCGCCCCCACGAGTGCGGCGCCCACGGCGCCCACCGGGCTGCCGGCCGGCACGAGCAGCACGCGCTCGGCGAGCGCGAGCGAGGCGAGGAAGGGCGAGGTGCGCGCGTCGGCGTCGAGCCGCGCGCGCACCTGCCCGAGCAGTCGATCGCCGAGAGAGCTCAGGCCTCCCCCGATGACGACCGCGTCGACGTCGACAGCGAGCACCAGGATGCGCACCGCCGCCGCCACGTTGCCGACGAGCCGCTCGGCCACGGCGGCCGCCTGCTCGTCTCCGGCCCCGGCCGCCGCGAAGAGCGCGCTCGCCGGGGCGCCGGCGCCCTGCGGCCACAGCCGCGCAAGCGCCGAGCCCGAGGCCAGGGTCTCGAGGCAGCCGCGCTGGCCGCACCGGCACAGCTCCCCCTGCGGGTCGACGGGAATGTGCCCGATCTCGCCGGCCACGCCGCGCGAGCCGCGCCACACCCGGCCGTCGAGCACGAGACCCGCCGCGAGTCCGGTGCCGAGATTGAGGTAGGCCATCGAGCGCAGCCGCGGGTCGCCGAGCAGGTGGAACGCACCGAGCGCCGCAGCATTGACGTCGTTCTCGACGACGACCGCACGGCCGAGCCGGGAGGCGAGCAGGGCGCCGAGGTCGAGCGAGTCGAGCCCCAGGTTGACCGCGTGCGCGACATGCCCCGTCGCGGGGTCGACACGGCCCGGCACGCCGACGCCGATCGAGGTGAGGGCGCTCGGGGCGACCCCGAGGTGCTCGGTGAGCTGCACGACGGCGGCGTGCGCGCTCGCGACGACCGCCTCTGCTCCGAAACCCGTGGGCAGGCGGGCCTCGGCGACGACCGCGCCCGCATCGTCGAGCGCGACGGCGTGCACCTTGGTGCCGCCGATGTCGACGCCGAGCCGCAGGGCGCTCACGAGCTGCTCCGCTCGAGCCAGTCGAGCAGCGCAGCGCCCATGGCGCGCGAAGCGCCCCACGTCACGACGTCGGCGTGCTCGCGCGCCTCGTCGGGCCAGCCCATATCGACGACGATCGTGTCGGGATGCGCAGCGCGCGACTGCGCGATGAGCGCGCGCACCCAGGCGTGACGGTGCACGCCGAGCCCCACGAGCACGGGTTGCACGCCCGGCTCGAGCGCGAGCGGCTCGCCCTCGCCGAGTTCGACGACCTCGGCCCCCGCGGCGCTCGGACCCCACGGCGCCACGCCGACCGCGATGTTGGCGACGGTGCGCAGGGCGATGAGCTGGCGGTGCGGGTGAACGACGACGCCCGGCACGGCCTCGATCGCCCCGCGCAGCACGGCGAGATCGACGGGCGGCGCGTCGTCGGCCGTGATGCCCGCGGGCACGGGAGCGGCGGCGGCGATGCGGTGCGACTCGGCGGCGAGGGCGGCCACGCGTGCGGCCGCGTCGTCGACTCGGGCGAGTGAGAGCTCGCCGCGCGCGATCGACTGCTCGACCGCGGCGACGATGTCGTCGAGCTGCGCATCCGAGTTGTCGGTGCCGATGCAGAGCAGGTCGCAGCCGGCGGCGAGCGCGCGGGCGGCGGCGGCCGGGATGCCGAGCTCGCCGCTCGCGCCGGCCATGTCGAGGGCATCCGACACGATGACACCGTCGAAGCCCAGCTCGTCGCGCAGGATCGACTGCAGGATGCGCGTCGAGAAGGTCGCGGGCCCGCTGTCGTCGACGTCGGGCAGCAGGATGTGCGAGGTCATGATCGTGCGCGCCCCCGCGGTGATCGCGGCGACGAAGGGCACGAGTTCGCGCTGGCGCAGCGCCGCGAGGTCGCCGCGCACGATCGGCATCGCGAGGTGCGAGTCGAGCTCGGTGTCGCCGTGGCCGGGGAAGTGCTTGACGCTCGCCGCGACGCCCGTCGACTGCAGGCCGCGCACCCACGCCGCCGTGTGCCGTGCGACGAGGTGCGGGTCGGCGCCGAACGAGCGCGTGCCGATGACGGGGTTGAGCGGGTTCGAGTTGACGTCGGCGTCGGGCGCCAGATCGAGGTCGATGCCCGCGAGCCGCAGCTGCCAGCCCACCGTGCGCCCGACGTGCTCGGTGAGCGCGAGGTCGTCCAGCCGGCCGAGCACGGCATTGCCCGGGTAGGGCGAGCCGACGTCGTAGAACAGCCGTGTGACGTCGCCGCCCTCCTCGTCGATCGCGACGACGGCGTGCGGGTTCGCCGCGCGAATCGCGGTGACCAGGTCGACGAGCTGCGCGCGCGAGCGGATATTGCCGCCGAACAGGCACACGCCTCCGAGCCCTGCGCGCAAGCGGTCGGCGAGCCAGTCGGGCAGCTCGGGCCCCGCGAAGCCGGGCATGAGGGTGCCGAGCACGGCGCTCATCCCTTCACCGCCCCGGCGACGAGCCCGCTCGTCATGCGGCCCTGCACGACGAGGAAGAAGATGATGACGGGGATCGCCATGAGGGTCGAGCCCGCCATGATCGCCGCCCAGTTCGTGGTCTGCGTCGCCTGCTGGAAGGTGCGCAGCCACACCGGCAGCGTCATCATCTCGGGCCGACTCATGACGACGAGGGCGAGCAGGAACTCGTTCCAGGCCTGGATGAAGGCGAAGACGCCCGTCGCGACGAGCCCCGGTGCGAGCAGCGGGAACGTCACGCGCCAGAAGGCCTGCGTGCGCGTGCAGCCGTCGATCATGGCCGCCTCCTCGAGCTCGATCGGCACCCCGTTGACGAAGCCGCGCAGCGTCCAGATCGTGAACGGCAGCACCGTCGCGACGTAGACGAGCGTGAGGCCCACGATCGTGTTGAGCAGCTGCCAGCCGTCGAGCACCCGGAAGGTGGAGACGATCATGGCCTCGCCCGGGATCATCTGGATGACGAGGATCGTCAGGATGAACGCCTTGCGGCCGCGGAACCGGAACCGGGTGACCGCGAGCGCCGCGAGGAAGGCGAACAGCAGCGCGACCATGACCGTCAGCAGCGTGACCATGAGCGAGTTGCCGAGCGCGGGCAGGAAGGGCGCGCGGCCCTCGCCACTCAGCACGAGCTCGTAGTTGCGCAGCGTGAACTCGTCGGGCCAGAAGTGCGGCACCGGGCCGCGGATGAGGTTGTTGGGCAGCAGGCTCGTGTTGAGCATCCAGTAGACCGGGAACACGCTCACGAGGAAGACGACCACGGCGATCGCGCTGAGCGCGACCTGCGTCGCCTGCCGCTTGACGAGGGCGGGGCTCACAGCGTCTCCTCCTGGATCGACTTCTTCACGTAGTAGATCGAGATCGCCATCATGATGATCACGAGGATGACCGCGATGGCACCGCCGGCCCCGAAGTCGCCCGTGCCGAGCGAGGTCTGGAAGATGTAGACGCCGATCGTGCTCGTCTGCTCGCGGATACCGCCGATGCCCTGCAGGGCGTAGATCTGCGTGAAGACCCGCAGATCCCAGATGACCTGCAGGATCGTCACGACGAGGAAGATCGACTTGAGGTACGGGAAGACGATGAGGCGGAACCGCGCGACGGCTCCGGCGCCATCGAGCTGCGCGGCCTCGAGCACCTCGTCGGGCACCTGCGTCAGACCCGCGTAGACCGTGAACGCCACGAAGGGCACGCTCTGCCACGTGATGATGATGGTCGCGACCGCGAAGAAGCTCAGCGGCTCGATGAGCCACGAGTGGCCGATGAGATCGACGCCGGGCAGCTGGCTGAGCACGTAGTTGATGACGCCGTACTGGGTGTCGAACATCCACCCCCAGACCACGACGGCCGTGAGGGCGGGCATGGCCCAGGCGAGCAGCAGGCCGACCGATACCAGCAGCCGGAAGAAGCGGCTGAGGCGCGTCATGAGCAGTGCCACGAGGGTGCCGAGCACCATGGTCAGGGCGACATTGGCGGCGGCGAACAGGATGCTGCGGCCGAGCACATTCCAGAAGACCGGGTCGCTCAGCACGGCGACGTAGTTGTCGAGACCGACCCAGGGGGCGGGGGCCCCGAAGATCTGGGCCCGACCGAACTCTTGGAACGAGATGATGACGAGCTGCAGCAGCGGCCAGCCGATGATCGCCAGCAGCACGACGCCCGTGGGCACGAGCAGCAGGGCCGGAGTCAGCGTGCGGGGCCGGCGGCGGCGCGCGGGTGGCGCGGCGCGGCCCGCGAGGGGCGGCAGGTCGGCGTGCGGCGGCGGCGATGCCGGCCGGGTGCCGATGGGTGCCAGAGCCATGGGTGCTCCTTGTAGATTGACACGGTGTCGTCACCTTCCTAGGGCGATGGTCACCGTCCGGTGGTGGCCAGGGGCAACTGGCCACCACCGGTGGGGATGAGTCGTGCTGAACCGCTAGTTGAGGATCTCGGCGATGCGAGCGTCGACCTCGGCCGCGAGGGCCTCGACGTCACCGCCCTGCGCGATCTTCACGAAGAAGTCCTGCAGCACGCCGGCCGCCTCGACCTCGGCCCAGGCGGGCGAGGCGGGGGTCAGCTTGGCGTTGCTCGCCGCTGCCGAGATCGCCTGCGCGGTCGCATCGGTGCCGATCGTGTCGCCGAGCGAGACGAGCGCGGGCACGAGGCCGGCACCGCCGAGAATCGACTGGTAGCCCTCGCTGAGCATGATCGCGAGCGCCTTCTTGGCCAGCTCGGGGTACTGCGAGTTGGCCGACACGGCGATGTTCGAGCCGCCCGCGAAGACCTGAGCGGGGCCGCCGTCGATGCCCGGCAGGGCGAACACACCGAGGGTGGCCTCCTTGTCGGGGCAGCCGGGCGCCTCGGCGTCGGCGGGGGCCAGGATGCTCCACTTGAACCAGCTCGGAGCACTGAGGTGCCCGATCTCGCCGGCGCAGAACGGCACCTGAGCCTCGGCCTCGTTGCCATCCTTCGGCGCGACCGAGGCCTCGGTCATGACCTGCTGCACCTGTGCGAGGCCCGCGAGCGACTCGGGGCTCGAGAAGCCGGGCACCCACTCGCCGCCCTCGAACGTGGCGATCTCGCCGCCGTTCTCCCAGATGTAGGGCAGGGCGTTGTACCAGTCCTGGCCGGGGAAGTAGATGCCCGAGACGCCGGGGTTGGCCTCGGCGATCGCGATGCCGTTGGCGATGTACTCGTCGAGCGTCGTCGGAACCTCGAGGCCGAGCTGCTCGTAGAGCGCGGTGTCGTAGAACACGACGCGCGCGCCCGAGTAGTACGGCGCCGCCGAGAAGACCCCGTCGTAGGTGCCGGCCTCGACGAACCCGGGCAAGAGGTCGTCACCGCCGAGCGCCTCGAAGTCGGCGGTCAGGTCGAGGAACGCACCGGCGCTCGTGAAGGCGGCCGCCTGCGTGTTGCCGACCTCGACGACGTCGGGGCTGTCGCTACCCGAGAGGCTCGTCGTGAGCTTGTCGACGAGCCCTCCCCAGGCCTGCTCCTCGATCACGAGGGTGTTGCCGGGGTTCTCGGCCTCGAAGGTCTCGACGAGGTAGTCGCGGGCCTCCTGCGGGGTGTCGGTGCCGACGAGCCAGACGCGGATCTCGGCGCCGGTGGTGGCCTCGGGGGCCTCCGTGGCGCAACCCGCGAGGGCGAGCGCGGCGGCCGCGCCGAACGCGACAATGCTGAGCTTTCTCATGGTGCGTACCTTTCCTAGGGCGATGGTCGTGCCGGCCCGACGGCCGGCACCCGTGGTGCAGGGGCCCCTCACGAGACCCCGAGGCGCGCGGAGAGCACCATGACGGCAGCGCCGCGCATCACGATGTCGTCTCCGAGCGTGGTCAACCGCACCGTCAGGTCGCCGTGGAACTGCTCCATGGTGCGCTGACGGAGGGTGTCGACGGTCGCCTCAGCGAGGCTCCCGTCCAGCAGCTCGACGGGGCCCGAGAGCACCACCTCGCTGAGATTGAGGGCCACGACGATGGGGGCCAGGGCGATGCCGAGACGCTCGCCGGCCTGGCGCAGCACCGCCTCGCGCGGCTCGCCCGCGGCGAGGCGCGCCCGCAGTCGCGGCACCGCGAGCCAGGTCTCGAGGCAGCCGTGCTTGCCGCACGCGCAGGCCTCGCCGCCATCGGTGCCGACGACAACGTGCCCGATCTCGCCGGCCGCGAAGCGCGAGCCGAACAACGGAGTGCCGTCGAGCAGCAGCCCCGCGCCGACGCCGTAGCCGATCATCACCAGCATGAGGTCGGCGGATGCTCCGCCGAAGCCGTACTCGGCGAGCGCCGCGGCGTTCGCGTCGTTGGCGACGATCACGGGCAGCCCGAGCTCGGCCTGCAGGCGCGCCTGCAGGGGCAGATCGCTCCAGCCGCGGTTGGGGGCCGTGAGCACGCATCCGGCGAGGTCGACGATGCCGGGCGATCCGATGCCGACGCCGAGCACGGGCCGGTCGGCGAGCGCCGTCAGTTGGCGGGTGAGGGCGAGGGCCGCGGCCGCGGCGTCCTCGCCCACGAGGCCGCGCGCATCGACCTCGCGACGCTCGAGGATCATGCCGTCGAGGTCGATGAGGGCGCCGCGGAACACCTCGGTATCGCCGAGGTCGATGCCGACGATGCGGTGGCCGTCGCGGTTGAGGTCGAGCAGTGTCGCGGGCTTGCCGGGGCGGCTCGCGTCGACACGCGTGCCGAGCTCGAGCGCGAGCCGCTCGTCGATGAGCTCGGCGACGAGGTCGCCCACGGTCACGCGCGTGAGGGCCGTCTCGCGGGCGAGGTCGGCACGGCTCAAGGGGCCCGAGCGGTAGAGGGTCTGCAGCACGAGGGATCGGTTGTGCGCCCGGGCCTGCTCTGGCAGCACCTTGACGCTCGGACGCAGCACGCGGCGCGGCCCGAAGCTGTCGACATCCATCGTCATGTTTGTTAGTAAACCTTACGAACATAAATGTCGCAAGGGCCAGATTCTCGGCGCGCGCTTACCCGCAGCCCGCACGCTGGAGAGCAGGCCGCGACAGTGAGGAGCATCGGTGAACCGGAGGACGAGGACAGCCCGCGCCGGGAGCATCGGCACGGCAGTGCCCCTCAGCACCCTCGCGCTGCTCGGCACCCTCACCGGGTGCGCGGCCGCCGCCGAGCAGGTCGCCGCACCGGAACCCGCCGACGACGCGACGCGGGAGACGGCCGCCGTCGACGCCAGCTACCGCGACGGCAGCTATCGCGCCGATGGCGCCTACCAATCGCCCGCGGGCGGCGAGAGCATCATCGTCGTGCTGCAGCTCGAGAACGACATCGTGACCGACGTCGAGATCGGCCTGTACCCCACGAGCGCGACCAGCTCGACCTACCAGGCGGAGTTCGCGAGCGGCATCGGCGAGCTCGTCGTCGGGCAGGACATCGACTCGCTCGACGTCACCGTCGTCGCGGGGTCGTCGCTCACCTCCACCGGGTTCCGTGCGGCGCTGGCGTCGATCAAGGCGGAGGCGGTCGAGAGCTGAGCCCGTCGAGAGCCGCGTGCGCGGCATGCGGCAAACCCTTGAGGCGAGTACAGCGAATACCCACCGAGACCCGACAGGCTGATGACCGTCGGCTGAGTGCCGCCTGAACCCCGCGACGCCCTGGAGAACCGATGACCCGCATGCTGACCACGAGCGCCCGCACGACTGCCGCGCGCATCGCCGCCCCGATCGGCGCCACCGCCGCCCTGCTCGGCACCCTCACGGGGTGCTCGACCGCGGCCGGCACCGACGTGCCCGTCGACGCGAGCTACCGCGACGGCACCTACCAGGCGAACGGCACCTACCAGTCGCCCAACGGCAACGAGAACATCATCGTCGTGATCGAGCTCGAGAACGACCTCGTCACCGACGTCGAGATCACGGTCAACCCCAACAACCCGACGACGGCCAACTATCAGGGCCAGTTCGCCGACGGCATCGGCGCCCTCGTGATCGGGGAGGACATCGACACCCTCGATGTCACCGTCGTCGCGGGCTCCTCGCTCACGAGCAACGGCTTCCGCGAGGCCCTCACGGCGATCAAGGCGGATGCGCTCGAGAGCTGAGGCCGCGGCGCCCACGAGCTTCGACGCGATCGGGGCGCCGTGGCGCATCGGCGTCGGCGGCGCGCAGACCCCCGTGGCCTCGCTCGGAGCGCCGCTCGCCGATGACGACCTCGCCGCCGTGCTCGAGCGGATCGAGCGCTTCGACCGCGAATGGTCGAGGTTCCGCGACGACTCGCTCGTCAGTCGCATCGCCCGCGACGCCGGCTCGTGGCGACTGCCCGCCGACGCCGAGCCGCTGCTCGACCTCTACGAGCAGCTGCACGCGCTGACGGATGCGCGGCTCAGCCCCCTCGTCGGCGCCTCGCTCGAGCGCCTCGGCTACGACGCCGCCTACCGCTTGACCCCGAGCGGCGGTCCCCTGCCGGCGCCGAGCTGGGTGGACTCGATCGCCCTGCGCCGCACGGCCGACGGGCTCCAGCTCGACACTGTGGCTCCCGTGCTGCTCGACGTCGGCGCCGCCGGCAAGGGCTATCTCGTCGACCTCGTCGGCGACCTGCTCGCCGCCCGCGGCGTGACCGAGACGCTCGTCGATGCGAGCGGCGACGTGCGCATACGGGGTGGGCGCAGTATCCGGATCGCCCTCGAGAACCCGGCCGACCCGACGAAGGCGGTCGGCGTGGCCGAGCTGCACGATGCCGCTCTCTGCGCCTCTGCGCTCACTCGCCGTTCGTGGGGTGCCGGGCTTCACCACATCGTCGACGCCGTCACCGGGCGGCCGGTCGCCGACGGCATCATCGCCACCTGGGTCGTCGCCGATTCGGCACTGGTCGCCGACGGCCTCGCCACGGCCATGTTTCTCACCGATCCGGCGCGTCTATCCGCAGCGTTCTCGTTCGAGTGGGTTCGACTGAGCATCGACGGTCGCCTCGAGGCGAGCGCGGGGTTTCGAGGGGAGCTGTTCGCATGAGAGCACGGGTTGATGCGCTGACCGGCCGCGTGAGCATGTACCGGCTCGCGACCATCACGCTCGCGATCCTGCTCGCCCAGGCGGTGCTCTTCGGGTTCCTCGACGTGATCGGCCCCGACGGATACGCCATCCTCGGCACGCTCGGCGTCGTCGTCGTCGCGACGCTCGGCGCCAACGAGATCGCCGCGCGGCTCGCGCACGTCGTGCCGCACCGCGAGTCGAGCGTCATCACGGCGCTCATCGTCACGTGCATCGTGCAGCCGAGCCTGACCACACCGGGCCTCATCGCCGCAGCAGGCGCCGGCGTGCTCGCGGCGCTCTCGAAGTACCTCATCGTGTGGCGCGGGCGCCACTTGCTCAACCCGGCCGCCACGGGCGTGCTCATCGCGGGCATCATCGGCTACTACGCCGGCCAGGGGGTCGGGTTCTGGTGGGTCGCGACGCCCGCCCTGCTGCCCGCCGTCGCGGTCGGCGCTCTGCTGCTGCTCGACCGCACCCGCCGACTCGACGTCGGGCTCATCTTCATCGGGCTCACGATCGTGCTCATCGGCATCCGGCTCGTCGTGACAGGCACGGCACCGCTCGGCGCGATCACGACCGTGCTGCAGCTGTTCCCCGTGGTCTTCCTCGCGGGCTTCATGCTGAGCGAACCCGTGACCCTGCCGCCACGGCGCTGGCAGCAGTGGCTGACCGCCGCGGTCGTCGCCGTGGCCTTCTCGGTGCCGTTCGGCTTCGGACCGATCTACACCTCGCCCGAGCTCGCCCTCGTGCTCGGCAACATCGTGGCCTTCGCCGTGTCGCGTCGCGAGGGCTTCTCGGTGCGGCTGGTCGACCGCGCGGCGCTGTCGCCGTTCGCGACCGAGTACCGCTTCGAGCCGTCCCGCCCCCTGCGCTTCGAGGCGGGGCAGTACCTCGAGCTGCATCTTCCGCACGCTGCCGACATCCGCGGCATGCGCCGAACCTTCTCGATCGCCTCCGCCCCCGAGCGCGCGGTCGCCGACGAGCCGCGTCTCACGATCGGCATCCGCACTCCCGAGGGCGGCAGCTCGTTCAAGGCGGCCCTCGGCACCCTCGAGCCGGGCACGCGCATCGCGGCGACGCAGACGGCCGGCGACTTCCTGCTGCCGCGCGATGCGGGCATCCCGCTCGTCATGGTCGCCGGGGGCATCGGCATCACGCCCTTCGCGAGCCAGCTCGCGAGCCTCGCCGAGCGGGGCGAGCAGCGCGACATCGTGCTCGTCGTGATCTCGTCGAACCCAGGAGAGGTGCTGTACCGAGACGTGATCGACGCCGCCGGAACGCGCCTCGTCGAGCTGGCTCCCGACCAGCTGTCGGCGGATGCCCTCCGGGAGCTGATCCCCGACCTCGCCGCGCGGCGCGGGTACGTCTCCGGCGCGCCCTCCGTCGTCGCGGCAGCCCGCACGGCCCTCCGACGGGCCGGAGTCCGCCGCGTGCGCACGGACTACTTCGCCGGCTACTGACCCGACGGCAGCACGGGCACGCCGCGGCGTGACGGCATGACATCGAGCCCCGGCACGGGCGCCGCGCCGGCGCGCACCGCACGCAGGGCTCCGAGGATGGCCACGAGGTCGACGACTTCCTGCAGGGCGGCTCCCGCGATCGCCGGCAGCAGGCCGACGGCCGCGACGAGCATGAGCCCGATCGAGATCGCGATGCCGAGCCAGATGCTCTGCAGGGCGATGCGCACGGTGCGCTGCCCGATCGCGACGGCACGCGCGACGCGCGAGATGTCGTCGAGCAGGATCACGACGTCGGCCGACTCGCTGGCGGCCGTCGAGCCCCTCGCCCCCATGGCGATGCCGACGTCGCTCACGGCGAGCACGGGCGCGTCGTTGACACCATCGCCGACCATGACGACCGGGCGCGGCTGCGCCTCGCGGATGATGCGCACCTTGTCGTCGGGGAGGCACTCGGCGTGCACTTCGCTGATGCCGAGGCCCGCCGCGATCGGTTCCGCGGTCGCGGCGATGTCGCCCGTCACCATGAGCGTGCGCGTGACCCCGAGGGTGCGCAGGGCATCGAGAGTGGCCGCGGCATCGTCGCGCACCGCATCCCGCAGCACCACGACGCCCGCGAACCGCCCGTCGATCGCGGCGTAGATCACGGCCTCGCCGCTCTCACCGGTGCGCCGCACCACATCGGGCGCATGGTCGCCGACGAACGCGGGTTTGCCGACGACCACCTCGCGACCGCCGATCATGGCGATCACGCCGTGAGCGGGGACCTCGCGCGCGTCCGTCGAGTCGAGCAGCGCGAGCTCGCGGTCGACCGCCGCCTGCTGCAGCGAGTCGGCGAGCACGTGCGAGGAGTAGCGCTCGGCCGAGGCCACGAGCTGCACGAGCTCGTCGTGCTCGAAGCCCGGCTCGGCGTGCGCTCCGACGACGACCGGCCGACCCAGGGTGAGGGTGCCCGTCTTGTCGAAGGCGACGGTGCGGGCCCGCGCGAGCTTCTCGAGCGAGCCGGCATTCTTCATGACGATGCCGCGCTTGGCTGCACTGCTCATGCCGCCCATGAAGGCCACGGGTGCGGCGATCAGCAGAGGGCACGGGGTGGCGACGACGAGCACTTCGGCGAAGCGCACCGGGTCGCCGCTGAGGGCCCAGGCGACACCCGCGATGCCGAGCGACACGGCTGTGAACGGCAGGGCGTAGCGGTCGGCCAGCCGCACGAGAGGGGCCTTGCTGCTCGCGGCGTCGCGCACCAGCTCGACGATGCGCTGGTACTGCGAGTCGGCGGCCAGGGCCGTCGCCACGACCTCCACGGCGACCGGCCCGTTGACCGAGCCGCTCATCACCGCGTCTCCGGCGGTCTTGTCGACCGGCAGGCTCTCGCCCGTGAGCGACGACTCGTCGAAGCCGCCGAGCGGGCTCGCGAGCTCGGCGTCGACCGGCACGATCTCGGCGGGCCGCACGAGCAGACGATCGCCCGTGCGCACCTGGTCGGCGGCCACATCGACGATCGAACCATCCGCCTCGATGCGGTGGGCGAGCTGAGGCACCCGGTCGAGAAGCGCGCGCAGCTCGCGCTGGGCGCGGCCCGCGGCCGCGACCTCGAGGGCCTCTCCGCCCGTGAGCATGAGCACGATGACGAGGCTCGCCCAGTACTCCCCCACGACGATCGTGCTGACGATCGCCGTGACGGCGAGGATGTCGAGGCCGAACTGCTTCGACAGCAGCCCGCGGATCATGCGCACCGCCTCGACGCCCGCGATCGCGAGCGCGTAGAGCGAGATGAGCCAGCGCGCGGCCGGCTCGAGTCCCGAGGCGACGAGCACGCCCGCGACGAGCCCGATCGCGACGGTCACGGCGACGAGGGGGAAGCGGCGCACGAGCGCGAAGAGTCGGGTCACGACTCCGGTCTAGCGCGATTCCACCGGCGCCACCAGGGCCAGAGGGCTCTTCTCCGCGATGGAACGCGATCCGCACCTCGAGCGGCCGCCGTGAGGCGCCCGGGTCGGGTCGGGTCTAGCCGCAGGTGCAGCGCTGCGCGGCAGGCACTCCGTCGAGCGCTTGCTCGATGTGCTGGCCGCAGCCCGACCAGGTGACCTTGCCGCAGACCGAGCAACGGGCGGGTGAGCACATGGGGATTTCCTTTCGGAGGACGAGGGGCGCTGAACACGCATCGTCAGAATACCCCCCGGGGTATATTCTCGCAACCGTGCCGTGCTCGATCCCACCGCCCTCCCGACGAGTCGAGAAGCCCTCACTCTGGCTTAGGCTGGGCAGACTGTTCACATTGACCCCTGGGGGAATCATGCAGCACCACCCTCGCGCTTCGCTGCTCACGGCGACCGCGGCCCTGACGATCGCACTCATCGCCGGGTGCTCGAGCCCCGCATCGCTCGACGATTCCGCCGTCGAACCCGCCCCTGCTCCCGCGGAGCAGAGCGTGACAGAGGCCTGCAACGAGATCCTCAACCCGATCGTCGACCTCGGCACACAGCTGCAGGCGCTCGAAGAGAACGCGACCTCCGACCCGCAGTCCGTCGTCGACGGGTTCACCGAAGCGGCAACCGAACTGAAGGCCGTCTCGTCATCACTCGACAACGCCGAAGTGCAGTCCACGCTGGACACCGCGATCGCCTCGCTCGACGGCGTCTCCACGTCGCTCCAGGCGATCATCGATGACCCCGAGAACGCTGACATCGACGCATTCCAAGACTCGCTCAGCAGCATCGTCGCCGACTTCGGCGCCATCGACACCCTCTGCGGCGGCTGAGCCCCTGCGGCAACGACGACGGGCCCCGCACCACGGTGCGGGGCCCGTCGTGTGAGCCGGCTCAGCCCAGGCGCGTCTTCAGGTTCTCGTCGAGCGCCGCGAGGAAGTCCTCGGTCGTCAGGTACGGCTGCTCGGAGCTGATGAGAATCGCGAGGTCCTTCGTCATCTTGCCGCTCTCGACCGTCGTGATCACGACATCCTCGAGGGTCTCGGCGAAGGTGATGAGCGCCTGGTTGCCGTCGAGCTTGCCGCGGTGCATGAGGCCGCGGGTCCACGCGAAGATCGAGGCGATCGGGTTCGTCGACGTCGGCTTGCCCTGCTGGTGCATGCGGTAGTGGCGCGTGACCGTGCCGTGGGCGGCCTCGGCCTCGACGACCTTGCCGTCGGGGCTCGTCAGCACGCTGGTCATGAGACCGAGCGAGCCGAAGCCCTGCGCCACGGTGTCGCTCTGCACGTCGCCGTCGTAGTTCTTGCAGGCCCAGACGTAGCCGCCCTCCCACTTCATGGCCGAGGCGACCATGTCGTCGATGAGGCGGTGCTCGTAGGTGATGCCGGCGGCCTCGAACTGCGCCTTGAACTCGGTCTCGAAGACCTCCTCGAACAGATCCTTGAAACGGCCGTCGTAGGCCTTGAGGATCGTGTTCTTGGTCGAGAGGTACACGGGGTAGTTGCGGGCGAGGCCGTAGTTCAGCGAGGCGCGCGCGAAGTCGCGGATCGACTCGTCGAGGTTGTACTGCACCTGGGCCACACCGCTGCCGGGCGACTGGTAGACCTCGAACTTCAGGGGCTCGGAGCCGTCTTCGGGCGTGAACTCCACGGTGAGCGTGCCCTTGCCCTCGAAGCGGAAGTCGGTGGCGCGGTACTGGTCGCCGAAGGCGTGGCGGCCGATGATGATCGGCTTGTTCCAGCCGGGCACGAGGCGCGGGATGTTCGAGATCACGATCGGCTCGCGGAAGATGACCCCGCCGATGATGTTGCGGATGGTGCCGTTGGGGCTCTTCCACATCTTCTTGAGGCCGAACTCTTCGACGCGGGCCTCGTCGGGCGTGATCGTGGCGCACTTGACGCCCACACCGTGCTTGATGATGGCGTGCGCGGCGTCGATCGTCACCTGGTCGTCGGTCGCATCCCGGTGCTCGATGCCGAGGTCGTAGTACTCGAGCGTGAGGTCGAGGTAGGGGTGGATCAGGCGGTCCTTGATGAACTGCCAGATGATGCGGGTCATCTCGTCGCCGTCGAGCTCGACGACCGTTCCTTCGACCTTGATCTTCTCCACGAGGGGGTGCCTTTCCGTTGGTGATGTGCCGCCCGCCAGCCTACCGGCTCCCCCGGGTTGTCTCGATATCGAGATACATCAGCGCCCCCGCCGATCAGAGGCACCGTCTACCCTGGGGTGCATGGGGAGCTTGAGACTGGAAGAACTGTCGGCCAAGACGATCGTGGCGGCGAACGGCCTG
Organism: Microcella humidisoli; assembly: GCF_024362325.1. Classification (NCBI taxonomy): domain Bacteria; kingdom Bacillati; phylum Actinomycetota; class Actinomycetes; order Micrococcales; family Microbacteriaceae; genus Microcella; species Microcella humidisoli. Next base: position 1,467,807 of record NZ_CP101497.1, on the reverse strand, counting down.
ACGCTCAGACCGGGGCAGGAGCAGTTCGTCACGCCCGTCTCGTATTCGGCGGCCGACGCCTACGTGAACCCGACGACCACCTGGGCGCGCGTGGTGCTCGACGGCGACGACGTCGTCGGCTTCATCCGCGGCAACTTCGACGCCGAGAACCCGAAACCCGAGTTCCGCAGCTGCATCTGGCGCATCAACGTCGACGCGACGGCGCAGGGGCGCGGCATCGGCAAGTTCGCGGTGCATGAGCTCGCCGAAGAGGCGCGCCAGCGCGGATTCCACACCGTCACGGTCATCTGGGAGACCGGCGACGACGGCCCGGGCGAGTTCTTCCGTCGCATCGGCTTCGTCGAGACGGGCGAGACCGAGTACGGCGAGAAGATCGGCTCGCTCACCATCTGACCACTCGGTGGCGATCGATCACGGGATGCCCGCCGCGAGCGAGGTGCCCCTCGACTTCGGCGGTGCCGTGCTGCTCGTGGTCGACGGCATCCCGCCCGGCCGCGTCATGACCTACGGCGACGTGGCCGCCGAGCTCGGCTCACGCGGCGCTCGCGCGGTCGGCCGGGTGATGGCGACGGAGGGCTCGAGCGTGCCGTGGTGGCGCGTCGTGCGGGCGGATGGCCGCCCACCCGCGGGGCATGAGGCCGAGGCGCTCGCGCACTACTGCGCCGAGGGCACGCCGCTGCGCGCGGCTGGCGCCGATGAGCCCGCGCACGCCTACCGGCTCGACCTGTCGACGGCGCGCTGGGCCCCGTCGTAGCGCCGAACGCTCCGCGGCGATACTGTGCCGTGCAGCGGCGCGTGCCGCGCATCCCCACCCCTCGGAGGCCTTCGTGACCGACTCGTCCACCCCCGCACCGCGCCGCCGCACCCCGAAGGCCGCCGAGCCGGTCGAGACCCCGGCCGAGACGGCCCCCGCCGAGCAGACCCTGTCGATCGACGTGAGCGCCGTGCCGGGCTTCTTCCGGGCCCTCGTCGACTTCCGGTTCACGACGTTCATCACGCGGCGCATCGCGGGCTTCATCTACGCCATCCTGCTCGTCAGCATCGTGCTCTCGGGACTCATCGCCTTCTTCAGCATCGTCGTGACGGGCGTGGGGCTCATGACGGGCGGGCAGCCCGTCTCGGGCGTGCTCACGGTGCTCGGTGCGCTCGTGCTCGTGCCGATCGCGACGCTCGTCGCGGTCGTGCTCGCGCGCATGATCGTCGAGGTCAACGTGGCGCTCGTGGCGATCGCCGAGAACACGGCGGGGCTGCGCCGCCCCTAGGCCCGGCCAGGAGGCGGGGCCGAGGAGGTCGCGGCGCCGTGCGCTACAGTCGGTGCAAGCGCTTGCACTCGGCGAGCGTCCGACGAGGGGGTCCGGCATGCTGCGCTCACTGCTCGCCGCGACGGCGGCGGCAGCCCTGCTGTTGACGGCCGGCTGCACTCCCGCCGCCGCGCCGCCCGAGCCCGCCGAGCGACGCGATGCGGGCATCCTGCTGTTCCAATGGGGCTGGGATGCGATCGCCGAGGAGTGCCCCGCACTCGCCGAGATCGGCATCGACTGGGTGCTCACGAGCCCGCCGCAAGAGCACGTCGTGCGCGACGAGTGGTGGGGGCACTACCAGCCCGTGAGCTACCGCATCGAGTCGCGGCTCGGCACGCGCGATGAGTTCGCCGCCATGGTCGCGACGTGCGCCGAGCACGACGTCGACATCGTCGCCGATGCCGTGATCAACCACATGACGGGCCTCGGCACGCCCGGCACGGGCTGGGCCGGCAGCGCGTACGAGCACTACTCCTACCCCGACATCTGGGGCCCTGACGACTTCCACCGGTGCACCGAGTCGCCGACGGGCGACATCATCGACTACCGCGACGCCGCCGAGGTGCAGACCTGCGAGCTCGTCAACCTCGCCGACCTGCGCACGGGCGAGCCGAGCGTGCAGCAGCGCCTGCGCGCCTACCTCGACGACCTGCTGTCGCTCGGCGTCGCGGGGTTCCGCATCGACGCGGCCAAGCACATGGCGCCCGACCACATCGCCGCGATCGTCGACGGTCTGCCCGCGGGCACGCGCGTGTACCAGGAGGTCATCCGCGGCCTCTCCGAACCCGTGCAGCCCGAGCAGTACCTCGCCACCGGCTCGGTCTGGGAGTTCACGTACGCCCGCACGCTCACGAGCATGGTCGAGAGCGGCCGACTGAACCCCGACGTCGTCTTCGGCCCCGAGGGCGGTTCGGTGCCGAGCGAGCAGGCGATCAGCTTCGTCGACAATCACGACACCGAGCGCAACGGCGAAACCCTGTCGTACGCCGACGGCGAGCAGTACGCGCTCGCCCTCGCGTTCCTGCTCGCCCACCCGTACGGCACGCCCCAGCTCACGAGTGGCTACGCCTTCGCCGGTCGGGATGCGGGGCCGCCGCTCGACACCGATGGCCGGGTGCTGCCGGCCTCGTGCGCCGATGCCGCGCCGTCGCCGCAGCCGCGATACGAGCCCGGCACATGGGTCTGCCCGCAGCGGTGGGATGTCGTGCGCGGCATGCTCGCCTTCCGCCAGGCGGTCGGCGACGCACCGCTCACCGACAGCGTCGAGTTCGTGCAGGCCGACGATGCCGCGCTCGAGCACGTGACGGGCTTCGGGCGCGGCGCTTTCGGCTTCGCCGCGTTCAACGCCGCAGCGACGAGCGCGACCGCGACCTTCGAGACCTCGCTCGCGCCGGGCCGCTACACCGAGGCCGTATCGGGAGCCGTCATCGAGGTCGACGGCGCCGGCCGCTTCACGGCCGAGGTTCCCGGCTTCGGCGTCGTCGCCCTGCACGTGGGCGCCGTCGAGCGCTGAGCGCGGTCAGAACGCGGGTCTCGGTCAGAACGCCGGTCTCGGTCAGAACGCGGAGAGCAGCATGCCGCCGCCGGCACCCACGATGACGACCGCCCACGCGGGCACCCGGACGACGACGAGCAGCACCGTGCACAGCACCGCGAGCGCGATCGTCGGCGCGTCGACGAGCGCGCTCGTCATGACGGGGTCGTAGAGCGCCGCCGCGAGCACGCCGACGACCGCGGCGTTCGCGCCGCGCACGAGCGCCTGCACCGCAGGCCGCCCCTGCAGCGCGCCCCAGAAGGGCAGCACGCCGGCGATGAGCAGCAGCCCCGGCAGGAAGATCGCCACGAGCGCCACGACGGCCAGCAGCACGCCCTCGGCGCCGGGCGCGATCGAGGCCCCGAGGAAGGCGGCGACGGTGAAGAGCGGGCCCGGCACGGCCTGCGCCGCGCCGTAGCCGGCCAGGAACTGCTGCTCGCTCACCCACCCCGGCGCGACGACCGCCGATTCGAGCAGCGGCAGCACGACGTGCCCGCCGCCGAACACGAGCGCCCCGGCGCGGAAGAACCCGTCGGCGACGGCGAGCGGCACGCTCGGCGCGAGCGCGGCGAGCACCGGCAGCGCCACGAGCAGCAGGGCGAGCAGGCCCAGGCTCGCCGCCCCGGCGCGACGCGAGATCGGGATGCGCACCGCCCCCGCGACCGGGGCCGCCCCCGCGCGGCACAGCAGCAGGCCGAGCACGGCGCCGGCCGCGATCGCCGCAAGCGTCGCCCACCCGGAGCCGACGAGCAGCACGAGCGCACCCGCGCCGACCGCGATCGCCGCACGCCGCAGGTCGGGCGTGAGCGTGCGCGCCATGCCGAGCACGGCGTGCGCCACGACCGCCACAGCGACGACCTTCAGCCCCGCGATGAGCCCCTCGGCGAGCGGCCCGTCGAGCAGCGGCGCTCCCAGCGCCGCGAGCACGAGCAGCACCGCACTCGGCAGCGTGAACGCCGCGAACGCGGCGAGCCCGCCGAGCAGGCCCGCGCGATGCAGCCCGAGCGCGAACCCGACCTGGCTCGACGCCGGGCCGGGCAGGAATTGCGCGAGCGCGACGAGGTCGGCGTACCCCTGCTCGCTGATCCACCGCCGGCGTACCACGAGGCGCTCGCGGAAATAGCCGAGGTGCGCCACGGGTCCGCCGAACGACGTGAGGCCGAGCACCGTGAACTGGCCGAGCACCTCGAGCGCCGAGCCGCGTGGAGCAGCCGCGGCGTCGTCGGACTCGAGCGCAGCATCCACGGGCCGATCGGTCACACGGCGAACCCTACCCAGGCGGCGTGAACGGCAGCAGCGCGCGCTAGACGAGCGACTCGCGCCAGGCCGCGTGCAGCTGGGCGAACTTGCCCGTGCCCGCGATGAGCTCGGCGGGCGTGCCGTCTTCGATCACGCGGCCGTGCTCCATGACGAGCACGCGGTCGGCGATCGCCACCGTCGAGAGCCGGTGCGCGATGATGACGGCCGTGCGGTCGGCCAGCAGGGTCTGCAAGGCCTGCTGCACGAGCCGCTCGCTCGGGATGTCGAGCGAGGCCGTGGCCTCGTCGAGGATGAGCACGGTCGGGTCGGCGAGGAACGCCCGCGCGAACGAGATGAGCTGCCGCTGCCCCGCCGAGACACGACCGCCGCGCTTGTTCACGTCGGTGTCGTAGCCGTTCGGCAGCGACTCGATGAACTCGTGCGCGCCGACGGCCTTCGCCGCCGCGACGATCTGGTCGCGAGTCGCGTCAGGGTTGCCGAGCGCGATGTTGTCGGCCACGGTGCCCGAGAACAGGTAGGCCTCCTGCGTCACCATGACGATCGCGCGCCGCAGGTCTTTCGGGTGCAGTTTGCGCAGGTCGACGCCGTCGAGCGTCACGGCTCCGCCGGTGGGGTCGTAGAAGCGCGCGATGAGCTTCGCGAGCGTCGACTTGCCCGCGCCGGTCGTTCCGACGAGCGCGATCGTCTGGCCGGCGGGGATGGTCAGTTCGAGGTCGGGCAGCACGACGGAGTCGTCGTTGTAGGAGAAGCGCACCTGATCGAAGTGCACCGTGCCGCGTGCCTTCCACAGGTCGATCGGCGTCGTCGGGTCGGGCACGCTCGGGGCCTCTTCGAGCACGCCCGAGATCTTCTCGAGCGCGGCCGCCGCCGACTGGTAGGAGTTGTAGAACATCGCCATCTCCTCGGCCGGATCGAAGAACCGGCGCGTGTAGAGCACGATGGCGAGCAGCGAGCCGATGAGCAGCGCGCCGTCGACGACGCGGAACGCCCCCACCACGAGCACGGCCGCGACCGTCACGTTGCCGATGAGAACGAGCCCCGGGTCGAAGATGCCGAACAGCCGGATGACGCGCGCGTTCGCGTCGCGGTAGTCCTCGACGTGGCCGGCGAACTGCCGCTCGTTGCGCGGCTCTTTGCGGAACGCCTTGACGGCGCGGATGCCCGTCATAGTCTCGACGAAGTGCACGATCAGCCGGGCCGAGGCCACGCGCGTCTGCCGGAAGAGCTTCTGCGAGCGCACCTGGAACCACCGCGTCAGCAGCAGCAGGGGAATGAGCGAGACCGCGAGCACGATGCCCGACACCGGGTCGAGCAGCACGAGCGCCGCCGCGGTGAAGCCCATGTAGAGCAGCCCCGAGACGAGCTGCGTGAGCCCCGAATCGAGCAGCTCGCGAATGGAGTCGAGGTCGCTCGTCTGGCGCGCGATGATGCGCCCCGAGGTGTACGACTCGTGGAACTCGAGCGAGAGGCGCTGCGTGTGCAGGAAGACACGCTTGCGCAGATCGAGCAGGATGGCCTGGCTCAAGCGCGCGCTGATCACTTGGAACGCGGCCGCGAGCGAGGCACCCGCGATGCCCGTGACGACGTAGGCGCCCACGATGAGCGCGACGGGCATCCAGTCGTTCTGATCGAGCAGCGCCGGCAGGCCCGTGTTGATGCCGAGGGCGATGAGCGCGGGGCCCGCCACCTGCAGCGCGATCGAGATGACGAGCACGACCATCGTGCCGACGATGCGCCAGCGCACCGGGCGCACGAGCGAGCCCAGCAGCCGCAGCGATCGGGCGCGGATCTGCTTCGATTCGGCGCGCGAGAAGTCGTCGCGCTCTTCTCCCTCGACCCCCGTGACGCTCATCGGGTCACCTCGCCCTCGTTGTCGATGACTCTGCTCTCGCGGTCGATCGCATCGCGGCGTCGACCCTCTTGCTCGGCGAGCTTGAGCTCGCGGTCGGCGCGTTCGGCCGCCGCGAGCTCCTCGTCCTCGAGCGACGAGATGACGTAGCGGTAGTGCTCGTTGCGCTTCAGCAGCTCGCTGTGCGTGCCCACGTCGGTGATGCGGCCCTCCTGCAGCAGCGCGACGCGGTCGGCCATCTGCACCGTGGACGGCCGGTGCGCGACGATGAGGCCCGTCGTCGTCGCGAGCACGCGCCGCAGCGCCGCCTCGACGAGGGCCTCGGTGTCGACGTCGAGCGCGCTCAGCGGGTCGTCGAGCACGAGCACGGCGGGGTTCGCGGCGACGGCGCGCGCGAGCGCGAGCCGCTGGCGCTGGCCGCCCGAGAGGCTCAGGCCCTCCTCGCCCACGGTCGTGTCGACGCCGTCGGGCAGGCTGTGCACGAAGTCGGCCTGGGCGATCTCGAGCGCCTCGGCGAGCACCCGCTCGGCCTCGGCGGCATCGGCCGGGTCGTCGCTCTCGGTGAGCTCCGGGCGGCCGAGCAGCACGTTGTCGCGCACGCTCGCCGAGAAGAGTGTCGCGTCTTCGAAGGCCATGGCGATGTGGCGGCGCAGCTCTTCGCGCGTGAGGTCGCGGATGTCGACGCCGTCGATGAGCACGCGCCCCGAGGTGACGTCGTACAGGCGCGTCGCGAGGGCCGTGAGCGTCGTCTTGCCGCTGCCCGTGATGCCCACGAGCGCCATGGTCTCGCCGGGTTCGAGCTCGAGGGTGACGCCGTCGAGGATTCCGGGCTGGTCGGCGGGAGCATCCTGATACCGGAACACCACGTTGTCGAACGTGAGCCGACCTGTGGGCGCCGCGACGGTGACCGGCGACGCGGGATCGGTGATCGTGTTGACCTCGTCCATGACCTCGAAGAAGCGGTCGGTGGCCGTGCGCGCATCGAAGGTCATCGAAAGCAGGAAGCCGATCGATTCGATGGGGAACCGCAGCACGGTCGCCGTCGCGAAGAACGCGAACAGCTCGCCCACCGTGAGCTCGCCGTTCGCCGCGAGCGCGACGCCGCCGAGCAGGCAGAGCGCGAACGCCACGTCGGGCACGAGCAGCAGCCAGAACCAGATGCCGGCGATCGCCTTCGCCTTCTCGATCTCGGTGCCGCGCAGCAGCTCGGCCTGATCGGCGAACTTCAGCAGCGAGTGCTTGCCGCGCCCGAAGGCCTTCAGCACGCGGATGCCGTGCACGCTCTCCTCGACCGCCGTGGCGAGGTCGCCCTGCTGGTCCTGCGCGCGGCGCGCGATGACGGAGTACTTGTTCTCGAACAGGTAGCCGTAGATCCACAGGGGGATGCTCATCACGAGGAAGAGCAGCCCGAGCCAGAGGCTCCAGTTGATGAGCACGACAAAGCCGATGACGATCGTCACCGAGTTGACGATGAGCAGCACGAAGCCGAACGACAGCCAGCGGCGGATGAGGTTGAGGTCGCTCACCGCGCGGCTCAGCAGCTGCCCCGACTGCCAGCGGTCGTGGAAGGCGACCGGCAGGTCTTGCAGCTGCGCGTAGAGCCCGTTGCGCATGCGCGCCTCGATGTGGGTGCCAGGGGTCAGCACGAACAAGCGGCGAAGCATGATGAACACGGCCTCGAGCACACCGAGCACGAGCACGATGATGGCGGCGGGCCAGATCTGCGCGGGGTCGCCGCTGCGCAGCGGACCGTCGACGAGGCCCTGCAGCACGATCGGGATGATGAGCGTGACGATGCCCGCGGCGAGCGCCGCGCCCATGCCCGCGTAGATCCACGGCATGGCGGGCTTCGCGTAGGGGTAGATGCGCGCGATCGCGCGGAAGGTGCTCAGGCGGGGCTGGTCTGGTTTCGTCGTCGACACGGTGCGTCCTCGATGGTGCTCCCCCGCTCGTGGCGGGGGGCGATGTTCAGTGGTGGCAGAAGGGGTTCCGGGGTGGCCGGGCGAAGCCTTCCAGCCTATGCGTTTGGTATGACGATTGTCGAACCTGGCCCGAATCGTGATGCGGGCGTTATCGGCGTTCGGCCTACGACCGAACTCAGCGCACGAGCACGCTCAAGCACGTGACGCAGCCCTCGAGCTTCTCGAACTCCGAGATGTCGACCGTCACCACGCGGTAGCCGAGCGAGCGGATGAGCTCGGCGCTCTGCGGCGCCGACGCTGCCATGAGCACGGCGTCGTCGCTCAGCACGACGACATGGCCGCCCTCGACCTCGGGCATGGGCAGGAAGTTGCGCCACATCGACACGTCATCGATGAGCGAGGGATGCCCCACCACGGTTCCGTCGGGCAGCGCGGTCACGGCGCTCTTGAGGTGCAGCGCCTTCGTCACGGGCACGGCGACGACATCGCGACCGTGCCGCCGCGCGATGGCCCGCAGCTGCCGGATGCCCTCGGCGTTCGTGCGGCCGCCGCGGCCGACGTAGAGCACGTCGCCGATGGGCAGCACATCGCCGCCGTCGAGCGTGCCCGGCTCGACGATGCGCTCGATGCGCAGACCCAGTTCCCGCGCGGTCTGCTCGGCGGCCTCGATCTCGGGGCGGCGCGACTCGGCACCCGGACGCGTGACGACCGCGGTGTCGCCGACCATCACGAGGGCGTCTTCGATGAACACCGAGTCGGCCAGCTCGTCGGCCGGCGGCACGTCGACGGGCGTGAAGCCCTCGGCACGCAGCGCCTCGACGTAGGCCTCCCACTGGGCGTCGGCGAGATCCATGTCGACGGGCACGCGCTCCTGGTGGGTCAGCTCGCCCTCCGCGAGGCGCGAGCTCGGCATGCGCACGATGGCCAGGCGGCGGGATGCCGCGGCGCCCGCCTGGCGCGCTATCCAGACCCGCCGGCCCACCGTGACCACCGCGAGCACGGCGACGACCTGGAACAGGAGGTTGAAGCCGAGCACGCTGATCCACAGGTAGTCGATGAGCTCGCCGCTGATCGGGTTGCCCGCCGCGACGATCGCGAGCAGCGCGCCGAGCCACGACGACACGAACGCGGCGAGCACCGCAACCGCGAGGGCGATCCAGCGGTTCTCGAGCACGCCCGCCGTGCCGATGACCGCGACGAAGACGAACAGCAGTATCGACGAGAACCCGAAGACCCCGTTGACCTGCGCGAGCACCTCGACCGTGGCGCCGTTGATCGCGGCGAACAGCACGACCGTCACGAGGTGCGTGACGAGGGCGACCGCGAGCGCGGCGAGGGCGGAGTCGAGCAGGCGGCGAGCGAGGGGCGTCATGGGTTTAACGCTACTGGGGGTTGTCGGTGCCCAGCTCCGCGATCCAGTCGTGCAACCGCACGGCGTCGGTCGGCCCTTCGAGGTACGGATTCGCGAGCACATGGATGATCGCGCGCACCCGCGCGTCCGTCATCGCGATGTCCTCCCGCACCTCGATGTCGTCGGCCCACTGCGCCAACTCCTCGACCGAGTGGGTGCCACGCGCTGTTCGCTCGAGCGTGACGCGCAGCATCCGCGGTTCAAGCTCGACAGCGCCGTCCGAGTCCCATGGGAACGCGCGCAGGGCTGCCAGGACGCGCTGTCGCTCCGGCGACAGATCGAGCAAGGCCAGCACCAGGTCGCGCCGTTCAGCCCGGAGTTCGGGCGGGAGTTCGGTCATGTCCACAGGGTCGCACGGATCGACGGCGCCGTGAGCGGTGCCCCCGATCGCATCCATCGGTCGCATGTTGCGAGGCGCACCGACGACGACGCTCATTCGGGACCGATCGACGCCCGCGATGCACAGGCCGACGCGTGCACGGACCCGTCCGGCGCGCAGAAGGCACCCGCAGCTCGCGGCTAGTGGAAGAAGTGCCGCTCGCCCGTGAGGTACATCGTCACGCCGGCCGCCTGGGCCGCCGCGACGACCTCCTCGTCGCGCACCGAGCCACCCGGCTGCACGACCGCCGCGACTCCCGCGTCGAGCAGCACCTGCAGGCCGTCGGCGAAGGGGAAGAACGCGTCCGACGCGGCGACCGAGCCGCGCGCCCGATCGCCGGCGCGCGACACGGCGAGGTGGCACGAGTCGACCCGGTTGACCTGCCCCATGCCCACGCCGACGGATGCTCCGCCCGAGGCCAGCAGAATGGCGTTCGACTTGACGGCTCGGCACGCGCGCCACGCGAATTCGAGGTCGGCCAGCTGCTCGGCCGAGGCGGCAGGGCCGGAGACGAGCTGCCAGTCGCTCGCGGGCGCGAACGCGCGGTCGGCGCTCTGCCGCAGCCACCCGCCGCTCACCTGGCGCAGCTCGACGTCGCCGAGCGCGAAGCCCGCGGGCAGCTCGATGAGCCGGATGTTCTTCTTCTCGCGCAACACGTCCAAAGCGGAAGGCTCGAAGCCGGGCGCAACGACGACCTCGGTGAAGATGGGCGCGATCGACTCGGCGGCCTCGCGCGTGATGACGCGGTTGGCGGCGATCACTCCCCCGAAGGCCGAGACCGGGTCGCAGGCGTGCGCGGCCGCGTGCGCTGAAGCGATCGAGTCGCCGACGGCGATGCCGCACGGGTTCGCGTGCTTGATGATCGCGACAGCGGGAGCCTCGTGGTCGTAGGCGGCGCGCACGGCGGCGTCGGCATCCACGAAATTGTTGTACGACATCTCCTTGCCGTGCAGCTGGGTCGCCTGCGCGATGCCGTGGCTGCCGTCGGCGCGGTAGAGCGCCGCGTGCTGGTGGCTGTTCTCGCCGTAGCGCAGCACCTGCTGCAGCCGCGCCGACACCTGCAGAGTCGAAGGGCTGCCGTCACTGGCCGGGTGCTCCGCCCGCACGCCGAGCGTGTCGGCGAACCAGCCCGCGACGGCGGTGTCGTACGCGGCCGTGTGCGCGAAGGCCTTGGCGGCGAAGCGCTGCCGCTGCGCGAGCGTCGTGCCGCCGAGCGTGAGCGCCTTCGTCACCATGACGTAGTCGGCCGGGTCGACGATGATCGCGACGTTGGCGTGGTTCTTCGCGGCGGCGCGCACCATCGCGGGCCCGCCGATGTCGATCTGCTCGATGACCGCGTCGCCCTCCGCGCCGCTGGCGACCGTCTGGACGAAGGGGTACAGGTTGACGATCACGAGGTCGAACGGCGAGACACCGAGCTCGGCGAGCTGGGCCTCGTGCGCCTCGAGGCGCAGGTCGGCGAGAATGCCCGCGTGCACCTTCGGGTGCAGGGTCTTGACGCGCCCGTCGAGCGTCTCGGCGAATCCGGTGACGGCCGCGACCTCGGTGACGGGATGCCCCGCCGCGGCGATCGTCGCCGCGGTCGAGCCCGTCGACACCATCTCGACGCCGCCCGCGGCGAGCGCCGCCGCGAGCTCGAGCAACCCCGTCTTGTCGCTCACCGAGATGAGCGCACGGCGCACGGGCACCGCGTCGCGGTGGCGGTAGAGGGCAGGGTCGTGGGCGGGGCCGGCCATTGAGGTCTCCAGGGGTGATCAGGGGGTGGATGCTGCGCCGAGCCCGATGGACCCGTCGGCGATGCCGCGCACGACGTCGATGAGCAGGCGCCTCTCGACGGGCTTGATGCGCTCGTGCAGGCTGTGCTCGGTGTCGTCGGGCAGCACGGGCACGCGCTCCTGCGCGAGGATCGGGCCCGTGTCGACGCCGGTGTCGACGACGATGACGCTCGCGCCGGTCTGCGCGACGCCGGCGGCGAGCGCGTCGCGCACGCCGTGGGCGCCGGGAAACTCGGGCAGGTACGCGGGGTGCGTGTTGATGAGCCGCGGCGCGAGTGCCTCGACGACCGCGGGCGGCAGAAGACGCATGAGTCCGCTCAGCACGACGAGGTCGGGCTGCCACTCGGCGATCGTGGCGAGCAGCTCGTCGCCCCAGGCCTCGCGCGAGGGGAACGACGAGTAGGGCACGGTGAAGGCCGGAATCCCGAACGCCTCGGCGTGCGCGAGCCCCTCGGCCTCGCGGTCGGCGCCGACGGCGACCACGTGGGCGGGGTACTCGGCATCGCGGGTCGCCTCGAGCAGAGCGCGCAGGTTCGACCCGCCGCCCGAGATCAGCACGACGACCCGCAGCACCCGCCCAGGCTACCGGGTGCGCGCGGAGGCCAGCGGCCGGGGACCCCGCACACCGCCGGCGAGCAGACCCAGGGATGCTCCGATGAGGGTCTCGACGAGCATCCACAGCCCCACGGCCGTCGGGTCGGGCCCGACGACCGCGAGTCGTCCGGGCCCGGCGGAGCCGGAGGCGACGACCGCGAGGAAGGCCATGGCGCCGGCCGCGACGAGGGCGGCGGCGAGCCCGGTGCCGAGGGCCCACAGGCCGAGGGACGCACCGTCGAGGCCGCGGACGAGCCGCGGCCGCACGGCGATACCGGCCGCGAAGGCCGCGAGCAGCGGCACGGCGAGCGTCAGGTAGCCGAGCGGCGAGGGCTCGGCGGGCAGCGCGCCGAGGATCGGCACGGCGGGAAGCGGACCGAGTGAGGCCGCGATAGGGCTCACGCTCGAGCCCGCGCCGACCGCGAAACCGGGGCCGACGAGCCAGGCGGCGGCCCACAGCACGAACGTGGGCAGCAGGGCGAGCTGCGCCGCCGTGAGCGCGATGCCGCCGAGCACTCCCGCCTGCACGCTCTCGTACAGGGCGATGATCTGGCCGTAGCCGAGCACGAGGGCGGTGGTCGTGACGAGCGAAGCCGCCACGACGACGGTTGCGACCGTGCCGAGCCCCGCTCGCAGCGCCGCGCCGCCCGCGGCAACCCAGGGCTGCGGGCCGTCGGCGATGAGGGCGCGCAGCCGCAGGCGCGCCGGATTGCTCGCGCCGATCGAGCCGATCGCGAGCCCCAGCCCCAGCACGAGGGCGGGGAACAGCAGCGCCTGCCCGCGCGACGGCAGGGCACCGGGCTGGCTCGCGCTGAGCACGACAAGCCCCGAGAGCACGACGACGGTGCCGAGCGCCACGAGCTCGCCGAGCACACGGTGCGGCTCGTGGCGAAGGCGGCGCGCGAGCGAGACCCCGGCGAGCAGGGTGCACAGCGCGAACCCGCTGAGCGCGATCGAGACCACGAACGGGTCGCCGACGCCCGTCACGTCGAGCGCGAGCGCGGTCTGCGCATCGAGCTGGAAGGTCACCGTCACCCCGTGCCCGATGAGCCAGATGATGACGGCGGCCCGCCAGAACTCCGACCAGTCGACCTGGAAGCCGAACTGCACCGCCCACATGACGGTGAGGATGCTGAGCGGCACGGCGATGCCGATACCGACGATGAGCAGCGCCTCGAGGGCGCTCAGCACGGCGGTCAGGCGGCGGGTCATGTCGGGGGCGAGCCTAGCGCCGCCCGACCGGGCGACCCGGAGTGCCTCGCGGAGGTCAGCGACCGCCGTCGATCGATCGGATGACCGGCAGATCGCTGTCGGGCACGAGCACCTCGGTGCTCTCGTTGAGCGTCTCGCCGCGGAAGAACGGGCGCGAGGCCGGCACCAGTGCCCACACGCCCATCAGCACGGCGCCGATCGCGAGCGAGCCGACGCCGACGACGAAGACGCCGCCGATGCCGAACAGCACGGTGTAGCCGTAGTCGGGGTCGAGCATGTCGACCACGGAGAACCCGAAAGCGGCCGTGAGCATGGCTGCGCCCAGGAAGGGCAGGATGCCGCGCATCCACAGCGTGCTCGCGCTCTGCAGCAGGGTGCGCCGGAAGTACCAGACGCACGCGAACCCGGTGATGGCGTAGTAGAAGGCGATGGCCAGCCCGAGCGACAGGATCGTGTCCTGCAGCAGGTTGTCGCTGATGAGCGACATGCCGACGAAGAAGGTCGACGCCACGACACCCATGAGCACGGTCGAGAATCCCGGGGTCTGGAACCGCGGGTGCACCGAGGCGAAGCGCCGGGGCAGCGCGCCGTAGACGCCCATCGCGAGGGTGCCGCGCGCCGTCGGCAGAATCGTGGTCTGCGTCGACGAGATCGCCGAGATCATGACGGCGAGCACGAGCAGCCACGCCCAGGGGCCGAGCACGGCGTCTTTCAGTGCGAAGAAGACGTCGTCGGCGTTGTTCTCGTTGCCGAGGCCGAGGCCCTCGGTGCCGAGCCCCGCGTAGGCCATCGCCGCGACCGCGACACCGACGTAGGTCACGAGCAGGATGAGGGTGGTGAGCACGGCGGCGCGGCCGGGAATGCGCTTCGGGTCGCGCGTCTCCTCGTTGAGCGCGAGGCAGGTGTCCCATCCCCAGTAGATGAACAGCGCGAGCAGGATGGACTCGACGAATCCGCTGAAGCTCGCGAAGCCGAACGGGTTGAACCACTCGAGCGTGGGCGGCGTCGCGGTGGCCGGCGCCGTTCCCGTGGCGAACGAGACGATGACGGCGACGACGAAGCCGATGAGAGCCAGGTACTGCACGCCCAGCAGGACGTTCTGCAGCCGCTCGCCGATCTCGAGGCCGCGCCAGCTGATGAACGTCATGATCGCGATGAACACCACTCCCGTCGCGGTCACGGCGACCGGGTTGCTCGCGACATCAGGGGCGATGAGCAGCCAGAGGTAGATGGCACCGATCTGGGCCAGGTTCGAGAGCACGATCATGCCCGCGACGGCGACGCCCCAGCCGGCCATCCACCCCACCCAGGGCCCGAAGGCTTTCGTGGCCCACGTGAAGGCCGTGCCGCAGTCGGGGATCTCGCGGTTCAGCTCGCGATAGGCGAAGGCGATGAGCAGCATGGGCACGAAGGCGATGATGAACGCCACGGGAGCCTGCGCACCCACGGCGAGCACGACGAAGCCGAGAGTGGCGGCGAGCGAGTAGACCGGCGCTGTCGATGCGAGGCCGATGACGGTCGACCCGGCCAGCCCGAGCGTCCCCGTGGCGAGGCCCTTGCCCTCGGCGGTGGGCGGAGCAGCGGCGGTGTCGGTCATGGATGCTCCCTCGTCAGCTGGCGTCATCGCGCCGCCGGACGGCGGCAGGGCGACAGTAGCACCGCCCGCGATCGCGGGACGAGGGGTTGACGGGTGCCGGGGTCAGGGCAGAGCCGCGCGCGCCGCAGCACGAGCAGCGGCGGGATCGGGCGCGGCGCACGCGGCCGCGGCGGCCTCCCGGCACTGCGCGAGCGTCACTCCCGCGAGCCGCGCGCCCACGGTCGGGATCGCCCGGGCGACCATCGAGAGGCTCGTGGCGCCGAGCCCGACGAGTACGGCCGCGAAGTCGGGGTCGGCCGCCGCCTCGCCGCACAAGCCCATGGGGGTGCCCGAGGCCTCGGCCGCCTCGCCCACGAGCCGGATCATGCGCAGCAGCGCGGGCTGCCACGGGTCGGCGAGCGCGGCGAGCGCAGCCGACATGCGGTCCGCCGCCATCGTGTACTGCGAGAGGTCGTTCGTGCCGACGCTCAAGAAGTCGACCTCGGCGCACAGCTCGGCGGCCGTGATCGCCGCGGCGGGCGTCTCAAGCATGATGCCGACGCTCGCGATTCCCGCCGTTCGGGCACGGGATGCGAACTCGCGCGTCTCGGCGAGCGTCGCGATCATCGGCGCCATCACGGCCACGTCGACTCGCTCGAGCGCTGCCGCCTCGGCGATCGCCTGCAGCTGCCGGTCGAGCACGCCGGGATCGCGGATCGCCGTGCGCACGCCCCGCAGGCCGAGCACGGGATTGGGCTCGTGGATCGGCGTGAAGAACGGCAGGGGCTTGTCGCTGCCCGCATCGAGCGTGCGCACGATGACGCGCTGCTCGGGAAACGCGGCGAAGACCTCGCGGTAGGCGGCGACCTGCTCGGCGATGCTCGGCTCATCGGCGCGGTCGAGGAAGCAGAACTCGGTGCGGAACAGCCCCACGCCCTCGGCGCCCCGCTCGACGGCGCGCGAGATCTCGCGCGGCGCGCCCACGTTGGCGCTCAACACGACCCGGTGCCCGTCGGCCGTGCGGCCGGGGCCGATGAAGGGGGGCAGCGTGATGACGCCGGTCGCTGTCGCCTGCTCGGCGGGGCCGGGCTGCACGATGACTTCGCCCGTGTCGCCGTCGACGAGCACGAGCGTGCCGTCGGCGATGAGCGTCGCCCCCGGCACCCCGACGACGGCGGGAAGCCCGAGCTCGCGGGCGATGATCGCCGTGTGCGAGGTCGGCCCACCCTGCTCGGTCACGAGCGCGAGGCAGCGGGCGGGATCAAGCGTCACCGTGTCGGCCGGGGCGAGATCGTCGGCGACCAGGATGTAGGGATCGCGGCGCTCGGGCAGCCCCGGCGGCTCGACGCCCGTGATCGCCGCGATCGCGCGATCGCGCACGTCGTGCAGGTCGGTAATGCGGTCGAGCAGCTCGCCGCCGGCAGCACGGTACTCCTCGGCGAGGCGGCCGATCGACTCCCAGACCGCGCGCTCGGGGGTGAGTCCGCGCTCGCGCACGGCGAGCACCGCGCTCTGCCGCAGCACCTCGTCGTCGGCGATCGCGGCGGTCGCGACGAGCACCTCGGCGCGGTGCCCGGCGGTCTCGTCGGCACGACGGCGGTAGGCCTGCGCGGTCGCGTGCAGCGCATCCGCGACGATCGCTGCCGCTGCGGCGCGAGCGGGTGGCGCCATGATGGCCGTCGCGCTCGGCTCGGCGATCGCGTGCACGAGCACGGCGACCGGCCCGATGACGCGCCCCGCGCTCACCCCGAGGGGTCCGGTGCGCGCCTCGGACGCATCGGGGTCGCTCGGCAGGGGGATGACGACCGGTTCGCCGAACCCGCTCTCGATCAGCGCGCTGAGCGCGCGCACGGCCG
Source organism: Microcella humidisoli (assembly GCF_024362325.1). Lineage (NCBI taxonomy): Bacteria > Bacillati > Actinomycetota > Actinomycetes > Micrococcales > Microbacteriaceae > Microcella > Microcella humidisoli. The sequence goes on along the minus strand of NZ_CP101497.1, from coordinate 1,451,138 downwards.
CCGCGGCGTCGGGGCCGGTCGCCGCGATGCGCACCGGCATGCCGGCCTTGACGGTCAGGATCGAGATGCTGAGGGGGCTGCCCGCAGGCGCGGCGGGCTTGCCCTCGACCTCGAGCGTGATCGTCGCCGCGAACGTCGAGGCCAGGGCGGCGATCTCGGCTGCGGGGCGTGCGTGCAGCCCGCCCTCGTTGCGCACGACGGCGACGATCGACACGGGTGCGCCGTCCGCCGCGTCGCTCTGGGCCGCGGGAGTGGGCACCGCTGCATCGGGGGGCGCGAGCAGGGCGAGCTTCGGAGTGAGGGCCGCGCTCGCCTCGGCGGCCACGACCGCGAGGTCGTCGCCGGCGCCCGCGCGCACGGCGGCCGCGAGCAGCCCCTCGACAAACGGCGCGGGCACGACGCGCACGTCGATGCGGCCGCCCAGCAGCTCGAGCGCCATGTCGGCGCTGAGCACGGCCGACCCGAGGTCGGTGAGCACGACGACGCCCGCGCCCTCGGAGGCCTCGCTGATCGCCGCCGCGACGCGCGTGGCGTTGGTGCCCGTGCCGCCGTCGGCACGACCGGCCGCGATCGCGATGCGCGGCGGCTCATCGCCCACGACTTCGTGCGCAAGGGCGACGGCGGCCTCGGCGAGCGCGAGGCTGTGCGAGACGAGCACGAGCCCGACCCGGGGGCTCCGCGTGCGGGCGGGCGGGGGCGCGTCGGCCACCGTTGCGGTCACTGCGGGCGCGGGTGCCCGAGGGCTCGACGATGACGACTCGCGCGCCTCGGCCGGGTCGCCGACAGCGGCCTCGCGCGCAGGCTCCCCGGTAGCGACGGCCGCGTCCCCGCCCGTGTCGAGCGCCGCGGCGAGCGCGTCGAGCAGCAGCGCGACCGAGGCCGCACCGGGATCGATCGACCCGAGGCTGCGGTCGCCGAGGTAGCTCGCCCGTCCCCGGCGCGCGACGAGCTGCGCGGTCGCGTCGCGCCCGGCGCGGGCTGCGATCGCAGCGGTGGATGCGGCGGCCGGGAGGGGCGCGCCGGTCGCGACCGCCGCATCCATGGCCTCGATCGCGGGCACGAGCGCGTCGAGCAGGGTCTTGTTGCCGGGCTCGGCGCGGCCGCGGTCGCGCACCCCCGCCTCGCCGGCGCGCAGCGCCGCCACGAGCCCCGCGCCGTCGAGCGCCTCCGCCTCGCCGCACTGGGCTCCCGCGCGCAGCAGCAGGGTGCCGAACAGTGGTCCGCTCGCTCCGCCGACGCTGCTCACGAGCGTGAGCCCGGCCCGTGTCAGCGCCTCGCGCACGCCGCCGGGAGGCTGCGCGTCGAGCTGCGCGACGACGGCCGCCGTGCCACGGCGCAGATTGGCACCGTGATCGGCGTCGCCGATCGCCGCATCGAGGGCCGTGAGGTACTGCTCGTGCGCGGCGGTCTCGGCCGCCCAGCCGCGCAGCCACGCGATCGCCGCGTCGAGGGTCAGCACGGTCAGCGCCCCCAGCGCATCGCCGGGGTCTCGACGGGCGCATCCCAGTAGGCGAGCAACTCGGCGTCGACGGGCAGCACCGTCAGCAGGCACCCGGCCATGTCGAGCGCCGTGATGGTCTCGCCGACGACGACGCGCGCCAGGCGAACGCCGACCGCCTCGAGCAGGGCCGCCACCTCGGCGAGCATGCCGTAGAGCTCGATGAGCGGTGTCGCGCCGAGACCCGACAGCATGACGATCGCGTCGCCCGCGGGCAGCGCATCGGCCACGAGCGGACCCACGAGACGCTCGGCGAGCTCGGGCATCGGCGCAAGGGGCTGCCGCTCGCGCCCGGGCTCGCCGTGGATGCCGACGCCCCACTCGATCTCGTCGTCGGCGAGCTCGAACGTCGGCGAGCCCGCGGCGGGAACCGTGGCGCCGCTGAGCGCGATGCCCATCGACCGGCCGCTCGCGGCGATGCGCGCGGCGAGAGCGTGCACCGTGTCGAGGTCGTGCCCCTGCTCGGCCGCGGCGCCCACGATCTTCTCGAGCAGCACGGTCGTGCCCGTACCCCGCCGCCCGGCCGTGTAGAGCGAGTCGGCGACGGCCACATCGTCGGCCACGACGACCGCGCGCACGTCGATGCGAGCAGCCTGCGCGAGCTCGGCCGCCATCTCGAAGTTCATGACGTCGCCCGTGTAGTTCTTCACGATGTGCAGCACGCCCGCTCCGCGCTCGACGGCGATCGTGGCGGCGTGGATCTGGTCGGGCGTCGGCGAAGTGAACACCTCGCCCGCCACCGCCGCGTCGAGCATCCCGAAGCCCACATAGCCGGTGTGCAGCGGCTCGTGCCCCGACCCGCCACCGCTGACGAGGGCGACCGTGCCGTAGTCCTTCGGCTCGGCGCGGTACACGATGCGGCGCTCGTGGTCGACCCGCACGCCGGGGTGGGCGAGTGCGAGGCCGCGCAGGGCGTCGGCCACCACGGTTTCGGGGGCGGAGATGAGCTTCTTCATCGCGCGGTCAGTCTAGGCGCGTGCCACGGTGGCACACTGAGACCGTGAGCAATCGTTCGATCCGGGTCGAGACGGTCATCGCGGCCGACCTCGACACCGTGTGGCGGCTCACGCAAGACCCCGAGTTGCACGCGCGGTGGGACGCCCGCTTCAGCCGCATCGTGCCGACCGAGCGCGGCGACGACGGGCTGTGGCGGTTTCGCTACGAGCGCCGAATGCTCGTGCGCACCATCCGGGGCACGGGAATCGCGCTCGGCTCGCGCGACGGAGCCGATGGCGCGCGCACCTCGGCGTTGCGCTTCACCACCGACGACCGGCTGTCGCCGCTGCGCGACGGTCGAGGCTACTGGCGCTACGAGCCCGTCGCGGACGGCGTGCGATTCATCACCGGCTACGACTACGCGCCGGGCTGGGGCCGGGTGCTCGACGACCTCGTCGTGCGCCGCCTCGTGGCCTGGATGACCGCGTGCAGCTTCGCCCGCCTGCGACGCTGGGCCGAGCGGGGTGAGGAGCCCGAGCGCTGGCCGTTGCCCCGCATGGCGCTGCCGGCGCGGGGCGACCGCCCGCGGGCCCGCGACTGCACGTGGAGCATCGGCCGCGCCGGCGCGATGGCGGATGCCCCCGAGAGCCTCACCGGCCTGGCGGCACCGTGAACGACACCGCAGCGAGCATCTTCGCTCGCGCCATGGGCGACGACTTCACCCGGCTGCATCCCATGCTGCAGCGGCGCTTCGGGGTCGGACTCGAGGCCGGGTACGCCTGCCACGGGCGCGGCGTCATGACGCGCATCCGTCGGGGACCGTGGTTCACCGTGCCGTTCCTGCACATCGGTCGCATCCGCAACATCCTGGCCCCCTTCGCGGGCGAGCGGGTGCCGTTCACGGTCGAGAACCACCCGTACCGCGACCCCTTCGGGCGCGAGACGGTCACCTTCGTGCGCACGTTCGACTACCCGCGGCGTCCCGGCCGGCCCGGCCGGTTCGACGCCACGATGATCCTCGGCGCTGACGGGCGCGTCGTCGACTACCTCGGCACGCACCAGCACCTCGCGGTCGACCTCGACCTGCGCGCCGAGCCCGACGGCTCACTGCGGCTGCGATCGGATGCCCAGCGCTTCTACGCCGGACCGCTCGCCTTCCGCTTCCCCTTGCTGTTCTCGGGGCGGGCCGACCTGCGCGAATCGTTCGACGACGCCACGGGCGAGTACGTGATCAGGCTCGAGGTGCGCAACCGGGTGTTCGGGTTCCTCTTCGGGTACGAGGGCCGGTTCACCTGCGTGTTCCCTCCCGCCGACGAGCCCCCGCCGCACGTGCTGCCCGTGCGGCACGAGCGACGCGAGTAGCCCGCACGGCGACGGCCCCGCATCCCTCGGAAGGGAGCGGGGCCGTCGTGCGTGCGGGATGCGGTGCTAGAGCCCCGCGATGATCTCGCGCATGAGGGCGGCCGCCTCGCTCGGCGTCTTGCCGACCTTGACGCCGGCGGCCTCGAGGGCCTCCTTCTTCGCCTGCGCCGTGCCCGCCGAGCCGCTGACGATCGCGCCGGCGTGGCCCATGGTCTTGCCCTCGGGCGCCGTGAAGCCCGCGACGTAGCCGACGACGGGCTTCGTGACGTTCGCCTTGATGAAGTCGGCCGCGCGCTCTTCGGCGTCGCCACCGATCTCGCCGATCATCACGATGGCCTTCGTCTCGGGGTCGGCCTCGAACGCCGCGAGGGCGTCGATGTGCGTCGTGCCGATGATCGGGTCGCCGCCGATGCCGATCGCCGTCGAGAAGCCCAGATCGCGCAGCTCGTACATCATCTGGTAGGTCAGGGTGCCCGACTTCGACACGAGGCCGATGGGGCCCTTGCCCGTGATGTTCGCGGGCGTGATGCCCACGAGCGCCTCACCGGGCGTGATGATGCCGGGGCAGTTCGGGCCGATGATGCGCGTGGCGTTGCCCGTGGCCTGGGCGTGCGCCCAGATCTCGGCCGTGTCGAGCACGGGGATGCCCTCGGTGATGATGACGAGGAGCGGGATGCCCGCGTCGATGGCTTCGAACGCGGCGTCTTTCGAGAACGCCGGCGGCACGAACGCGATCGACACGTCGGCGCCCGTGGCGGCCATCGCCTCGGCGACGGTCGCGAAGACGGGCAGCTCGATGCTCGAGCCGTCGGCCGCCGTGTGGCTCACCGTCGTGCCGGCCTTGCGCGCGTTCACGCCGCCCACGACCTGCGTGCCCGCCTTGAGCATGAGGGCGGTGTGCTTGGTGCCCTCACCGCCCGTGATGCCCTGCACGATGACCTTCGAGTCCTTGTTGAGGAAGATCGACATTGTTCGCGTATCCCTTACTTCGCAGCCAGCTCGGCAGCCTTGTCGGCGCCCTCGTCCATGGAGCTCGCGAGCGTCACGAGCGGGTGGGCGGCCTCCGCGAGGATGCGTCGGCCCTCCTCGACGTTGTTGCCGTCGAGGCGAACCACGAGCGGCTTCGTCGCCGCGTCACCGAGCATGCCGAGCGCCGCCACGATGCCATTGGCCACGGCGTCGCACGCCGTGATGCCGCCGAAGACGTTGACGAAGACGCTCTTGACCTGCGGGTCGCCGAGGATGACGTCGAGACCGGCGGCCATGACCTCGGCCGAGGCGCCGCCGCCGATGTCGAGGAAGTTCGCGGGCTTGACGCCGCCGTGGTTCTCGCCCGCGTAGGCGACCACGTCGAGCGTCGACATGACGAGCCCGGCGCCGTTGCCGATGACGCCGACCTCGCCGTCGAGCTTCACGTAGTTGAGGTCGTGCTGCTTGGCCTTCGCTTCGAGCGGGTCCGCAGCATCCTTGTCTTCGAGGGCCTCGTGGCCCGGCTGCCGGAAGCCGGCGTTCTCGTCGAGGCTGACCTTGCCGTCGAGCGCGACGATGTCGCCGGCGCCCGTGAGCACGAGCGGGTTGACCTCGACGAGCGTCGCGTCCTCGGCGACGTACACGCCGTACAGCAGCACGAACACGGGGGCAACCTTCTCGACCAGCTCGGCCGGGAACTTCGCGGCCACGGCGATCTCTCGAGCCTTGTCGAGCGTGATACCCACGGCCGGGTCGACGGCGACGCGCGCGAGCGCCTCGGGGCGCTCCTCGGCGAGCTGCTCGATCTCCATGCCGCCCTCGAAGCTGCACAGCGCGAGGTAGTTGCGGTTGGCGCGGTCGAGCAGCACCGAGAAGTAGTACTCCTCCTTGATGTCGGCGCCCTGCGCCACCATCACGCGCTTGACGACGTGGCCCTTGATGTCGAGGCCCAGGATGTCGCGGGCCGCGGCCTCGGCGTCATCCGCGGTCTTGGCGACCTTGACGCCGCCGGCTTTGCCGCGGCCACCGGTCTTGACCTGCGCCTTGACGACCGTGACCCCGCCGATGCGCTCGGCCGCAGCGCGAGCCTCCTCGGGGGTGTCGGCGATGATGCCCTGCAGCACGGGAACACCGTGCTTCTCGAAGAGGTCTCGGGCCTGATACTCGAAAAGATCCACGCTGCTCGTCCCATCCGCGTGCGAAAAGAGAAAGATAAGGGGATGCGGTCGGCCTCTCGATCGGGAGCTTCCGCATCGGAGAGATTTCTCGATATCGAGACAAATCGCAGTGTCTACTGTACCGCCCGCGCACCGGCGCCCACGACCGGCGGATGCCCGGCCGGAGGTCAGTCGGCGTCGTTGCGCCGCACGATCAGCACCGTGACGTCGTCGCTGCTCGCGCCGCGCGCCCGAGCCCGGATCGCCTCGATGATCTCCCACGGATCCTGCGCGAGCAGGGCCAGCGTGACGAGGTTGTCGAGCGAGCGCAGCGTGCCGTCGTAGAGGTCGAGCACGCCGTCGCTCACGACGATGAGCGTGTCACCCGGGTCGAGGTGCACGGTCTGCACGCGCCACTCGGTCTCGGGGTCGACCCCGAGCGGCGGGGCGTTCGACCGCAGGCGCTCAGACCTGCCGTCGGCGCGCGCGACGATCGAGAGGCCGTGCCCCGCATCGACGTAGCTCAGCACTCCCGAGTCCATGTCGAGCCGCGCGTGGAAGGCGGTGACGAAGACGCCCGCGTTGTCGAGGTCGACCGTGAGCGCCGCCGACGCCGCGTCGACGGCACCCGCGACGTCGCCGAACCGGGCCGCCGACCGCAGCACGGCCCGCACCGTCGCGGCGATGATGGCCGCGGCGATGCCCTTGCCCATGGCGTCGGCGAGCGTGAGCGCGGCGCCCTCACCCACGGGATACCAGTCGTAGAAGTCGCCGCCGACGGCGCGCGCGGGAATGCAGACGCCCGCGGTCTTCCACCCCGGCAGGCTCAGCAGCTGCTGCGGAAGCAGACCCTGCTGCACCTCGGATGCCCGGCTGAGCTCCTGGCTCACCGTCAACTCCTGCTGCACCCAGCCGGCGAGGTCGCGCAGCATCTCGGTCTCGCGCGCGGAGAAGTGGCGCGGCTGCGAGTCGTAGACGCAGAACGCGCCGATGCGCTCGCCGCCCGGCGCGTAGAGGGGGAACCCTGCGTAGAAGCCGAGCAGACCGGGCACGACCTTGTGCGCGTGCACGGGGTCTGCGGCGAGGTCGGGCACGACGAGCGGCTCATCGCCCTGCACCGTCACGGTGCACATCGACTCGTCGCGGGGCATCTCGACGGGGCCGAGCCCCGACACCGACTTCGCCCATTGCCGGTCGCCGTCGATGAGGTTGACGGCGGCCGTCTCGACCCCGAACAGCTGGCGGGCGAGTCGCGTGACCCGGTCGAAGCGCTCTTCGGGCGGCGTGTCGAGGATGCCCATGTCGTCGAGCGCGCGCTGCCGCGCCATCTCATCGATGACGCCCGCGATCGAGATCGAGGGCATGGCCTTCCGGGGTGGCGACCCTCCGTGACGCCGCCCGCGCACGACCGTCCAGTGGTTGTAGCCCTCGACGCGGCGGTGCTCGACGCTGTCGGAGAGCGCCTGCATGATCGGCAGCCCTCGACCTCGCTCGGCGTACTCGTCGGGCATCGCGCGATCCCGCAGATCGACGTGGTCGACCGCGCCCGCGTCGGTCGCGGTCGCCTCGATGCGGTCGTCGTAGACCACGACCGAGACCGTGAAGCTCACCGGCTCGCCGTTGTTCGAATGCTCCATGACGTTCGCCGCGAGCTCGACGATCGACAGCTCGGCCGCCATGCGGTCGGCCGGGTCGAGGTGCGGGGTCTGCGCCCAGACGGTCGCGAGCAGGTCCTGCAGCGTGTCGACCGTGTCGGGCGGGCAGTTCAAGCGGAACGTCCGCGAGACGACCTCAGGCATAGGGGAAGGCGGCGCCGACCGAGTCGAAGCTCTGCAGAACGGAGCCCATGTTGGTGAGCTCGAGCACGAGCTGGGCCTGCTCCGCGGGGCGCACGAGTCGCAGGTCGCCACCGGATGCGCGCACGGCCTTGAGACCGGCCACGAGCGCGCCCAGCCCCGAGGAGTCGAGGAACACGACCTGCGAGAGGTCGACCGCGACATTCGGGTGGTTGGCGTCGATCGCCTGCTCGATGGCCTCGCGCATGCGCGCGGCCGTCACCATGTTGAGGCGCCCGCCGACCGTGACTTCGGCGACCCCGAAGGGGTGATGCACCACCGTGATGTCCATTGCCCGTCCTCACCGTCGAATCCTGACCCCATTATGGTGCGGGTCGCGCGCTACAGCTTTTCTAGTGGAGCGATCTTGATGAGCAGGCGCTTGCGCCCCGCGGTCTCGAACTGCACTTCGGCGATGCTCTTAGGGCCCACGCCGGTCACGGCGCTCACGGTGCCGTCGCCGAAGTCGACGTGGCGGATGCGGTCGCCGACCGCGAGGGTCAGGTCGCCGTTGTCGCGCACGCTCGCCGTCACCCTGTTGGCCCACTCGGTCTTGGGCTTGCCGGCGGGCGGCAAAGACGCCGAGTAGCGGAAGCCATCGCGCCCCGAGCCGAGGCTGCGGGTGCTCGACCGGGCGCCCATGCCGGGCGAGTCGCGCCAGTCGATGAGCTCGGTCGGAATCTCCTGCAGGTACCGGCTCGGGCTCGCCACGGTCGTGTCGCCGAACGTCGAGCGCGTCATCGCGAGACTCAGATGCAGCACCTTGCGGGCGCGCGTGATGCCGACGTAGAACAGCCGGCGCTCCTCGGCCGGGCCGCCCGGCTCGGCGGCGCTCATCTGGTGCGGCAGCAGGTTCTCCTCCACGCCCGTGATGAAGACCGCGTCGTACTCGAGCCCCTTCGCCGTGTGCAGGGTCATGAGCGAGACCGTGCCGCTCGAGTCGTCGAGGTCGTCGGCCGCGGCGACGAGCGCGACCTCGGTCAGGAAGTCGACGAGGCGCCCCTCGGGGTTGTTCTTCTGGAAGTCGCGGGTCACCGCCACGAGCTCTTCCACGTTCTCCGCGCGTGCCTCGTCTTGCGGATCGCGGCTGCCCCGCAAGAGCTCGAGGTAGTTCGTGCGCTCGATGATCGTCGTGAGAACATCCGGCACCAGCATCGTGGTAACGCCGTCGGCGAGCTCATCGAGCAGCCCGGCGAGGTCGAGGATGGCCGCGGTGACTTTGGGTCCGAGACCGAGCGCCGCGGCATCCCGCAGCGCATCGTGCATCGTGCCGCCGAGCTCGTCGGCGTGGTTGGCGAGCGCCGTCTCGGTCGCCGGCCCGATGCCCCGTTTCGGGGTGTTCAGGATGCGCCGCATCGCGAGGCCGTCGGCCGGGTTCGCGACGGCGATGAGGTACGCCATGAGGTCTTTGATCTCGGCGCGCTCGTAGAACTTCGTGCCGCCCAGCACGCGGTAGGGCAGCCCCGAGCGGATGAAGATCTCCTCCAGCGCGCGCGTCTGGGCGTTGGTGCGGTAGAACACGGCGATCTGGCTGTACGGCGTGCCCGCCTCGTGCAGCTTCTGGATCTCGTCAGCGACGAACTGCGCCTCGTCGTGCTGCGTGTAGCCCGTGAAGCCCACGATCTTGTCGCCCGCGCCGACGGCCGTGAAGAGGTTCTTGGCGATGCGGTCGAAGTTGTTGGCGATGACGGCGTTGGCGGCGTCGAGGATCGTCTGCGTCGAGCGGTAGTTCTGCTCGAGCAGCACGACCTCGGCCCCCGTGAAATCGCGCTCGAACTCGACGATGTTGCGGATGTCGGCGCCGCGGAACGCGTAGATCGACTGGTCGGAGTCGCCGACGACCGTGAGGCTCGCCGCCGGGATGCCGCCGGTCGCGTCGAGCTCGACGCGCGTGTCGACGGGCACGTGGACGGGCTCGACGGGCCGCGTCAGCTCGCGGATGAGCGCGTACTGCGCGTGGTTGGTGTCTTGGTACTCGTCGATGAGGATGTGCCGGAAGCGCCGCTGGTAGAGCGCCGCGACCTTCGGGAACGCGCGGAACAGGTAGACCGTCTGCGCGATGAGGTCGTCGAAGTCGAAGGCGTTCGCCCGCCGCAGCTCGGCCGTGTAGCGCCGGAACAGCTCGAGGAACATGACCTCGGTCGGGTCGTTCGGGTTCAGCTGGCGGCTGTAGCCCTCGGCGTCGACGAGCTCGTTCTTCAGGCGCGAGATCTTGCCCGCCACGGCGCTCACCGTGAACCCGAGCGTGTCGGCCTGCATCTCCTTCACGAGCCGCTTGATAAGCGCACGCGAGTCGGCCGAGTCGTAGATCGTGAAGGCCGCACCGAAGCCGAACTGCTCCGCTTCGCGCCGCAGGATGCGCACGCAGGCCGAGTGGAACGTCGAGATCCACATGCCCTGCGCGGCCTCGCGCCCCACGAGCAGCTCGACGCGCTCGCGCATCTCGGCCGCGGCCTTGTTGGTGAACGTGATGGCGAGGATCTGGCTGGGCCACAGTTCGCGGTCGCGGATGAGCCGCGCAACGCGCCGCGTCAGCACCGCGGTCTTGCCCGAGCCCGCGCCCGCGACGATGAGCAGCGCCGCCGACCGGCTGAGCACGGCCGTGCGCTGCTGCGGGTTCAGCCCGTCGAGCAGCGGATCGGCGTCGGCGAGAGAGGCGGAGGCGGGGGTGCTCATGACCGCCCCAGTCTAGGTCGCGCCCCTGACGCACCCGGCGCGAGCATCCGGAGCCATCGTCGGCTCAGAGCGCGGCGCGGGCTTCGATGGCGAGGTCGGGCTGGTCGGCGAACACGCCGTCGAGACCCGTGCGCATGATGGCCGTGAAGAACGCGAGCCAGTCGCCGTGGGCGGCGGCCGCGGTGCCGATGCGGCACGGCGCGGGCAGGAAGCGGTTCTCGGGGCGCAGCGTCCACGTGAAGACGCCGAGCCCCGCGGCGTGGGCGCGGTCGACGAGGTCGGAGGCCGCGAGGCCGCCGCCGATCGACCGCCAGGCCGAGCTGGGGCGGCTCGCGCCCCGCGGCTCCGCCCGCACGAGCAGCGCGGTGTCGACGCTCACGCCGTCGATGCCGGACGCGCGCAGGCGGGCGAGCCCGGCATCCGTCAGATGCCCCGCGTACGAGAGGGCGGCGGCGCCGTGGCGTGCGACGAGATCGGCGGGGCTGCCCGACTTCTCGAGCAGGTAGACGTACTCGGCGGGCAGCCCGCGATCGCGCAGCTGCAGCAGCACCGACTGCTCGAAGGCCTCGACGACGAGCCGCCCCGGCTGCGCCGACGACCAGCCGGTGAGCTCGGCGGCGATGAGCTCGTCGAGGGGCAGGCCGATCGACGCGAAGTAGGTGGCGTGCTTGACCTCGGCGACGAGCCGCACGGGTTCGCCGGTGCCCGGCGCGGGAGCGGCCTCGTCGAGCAGGCGGAGCAGGTCGCGCAGCCGCAGCACGGGGTAGCGCCCGTCGAAGCGCGCCGAGGCTCCGCGCAGTTGCGGCAGGCGCTCGCGGGCGCGCAGGGTGCTGAGCTCGGCCCACGTGAAGTCCTCGGTGAACCACCCGGTCAGGCGCTGGCCGTCGATCTCGCGCGTCGTGCGGCGGGATGCGAACTCGGGCCGCTCGGCCACATCGGTCGTGCCGCTGATCTCGTTCTCGTGGCGCAGCACGAGCTCGCCGTCGCGCGTCGCCACGATGTCGGGCTCGATCGCCTCGGCGCCGAGAGCGAGGGCCAGGCGGTAGGCGGCCTCGGTGTGCTCGGGCCGGGAGCCGCTCGCGCCGCGGTGCGCGACCACGAGGGGTCGCGCGGGTCGCGCGGGCGTGTGCTCTGTCACCTCGACCACGGTACGGGATACCGTCGAGGGCATGAGCGACGTGCAGCCCGAGAGCGCGCCCGCGTCGGCGGCGCCTCCGGCCGAGCACCTCGTCACGCCGCCCTCGCCGGTCGCGCCCGAGGCCGCCCTGCCCGAGGCGATCGACGCCGGCCTCGCCCTGCCCGCGCCGCCCGCTCCCCCGCGAGCGCGCGTCAACGCGCTCGCCGTCGCGGCGCTCATCCTGGCGGCGCTGTTCAGCCCGCTCGCCGCCCTCTTCGGCCACCTCGCCGCCGGGCAGATCGGGCGGTCGCAGGGCCGCGAGCGCGGGGCCGTGATCGCGTGGATCGCGGTCGGGCTCGGCTACCTCTGGCTCGTCGCTGCGATCGTCGCGGGCGTCGCGGTCTGGCTCGTCATCGGCGCATGAGCACGAGCGACGCCGACGCGCTCCCCCATCGCCCGGGGTGGGTCGAGCCCGCTGCGCGCCTGCCGCTGCGCTGGGGCCGCTATCGCGACCGGGTGATCATCGGGCTCGTGCTCATCGTGGGCGGGCTCGTGCACCTGCAGTCGGCGAGCACGCTCAACCTGCTGCCGCTCGTCGTCGGCAGCACCGCGCACCTGCTGGGCTGGCTGATCCTGCCCGCCACCGCGTGGCGTCGGCTCGTTCCGCTGCTGCCGAGCGGGCTCGTCGTCTGGCTGCTGCTGACCGGGCCGCAGGCGATGTGGACGCTCAGCGTGTGCTTCGTCTGCTGGCTCATCGCCCGGCACCGCCCGTGGCGCAGCTATCTCGCCCTCGGCCCCGTGCTGCTGAACGGCGTGCTCGCGGTCGCGGTGTTCCGCGACTACGCGCAGACGCCGCTCGCGCTCGGCATCTCGGCGGTCGTGCTCACCGGCTCGGCCTGGTGGGCGTGGGCGCTCGCACGGCCAGCGCCGGGCATCCGGAGCCGCGGCGAGGCCGCGCCGCCCTCAGCCGCGCCTTAGGCACCCGCCAGCACATTCGAGGCGAGATTCCCTACACTCTGGGTATGGCCACTTCCAACCCCGCATTCTCCAACTCCCCCGCCTTCTCGCAGAGTGCGACCAAGGCGGTGCAGTGGACCCAGGAGCCCAGCGCCGAGCAGCTCGACGAGCTGTACGCGCGCTCGTCGGCGACGCCCGACCAGATGGACCGCATGACGTACGAAAACACGATCCAGAAGGTCGTGGGCGCCTTCGCCGTGCTGATGCTGTTCGCCGCCGTCGGCTGGTTCGTGCCGATCCTCATGATCCCCGGCGCGATCGTGGGCTTCGTGCTCGCGCTCGTCAACATCTTCAAGAAGGAGCCGTCGCCCGGCCTGATCCTCGCCTACACGGCGGCGCAGGGCCTCTTCGTCGGCGGCATCTCGATGACGTTCAACGCCGCGTTCGAGGGCATCGTCATCCAGGCAGTGCTCGGCACGTTCGCCGTGATCGGCGTCACGCTCGCCCTGTTCGCGAGCGGCAAGATCCGCGCCTCGAAGCGCGCGACGAAGATCTTCCTCGTCGCGATGATCGGCTACGCGCTCTTCTCGCTCATCAACTTCGGCCTCATGGCGTTCGGGGTCACCGACAGCATGTTCGGTCTCCGCGACACCCCGTTCCTTGGCATGCCGCTCGGCTTCTGGCTCGGCATCCTGGTGATTCTGCTCGCCGCCTACTCGCTCGTGCTCGACTTCGACTCGATCCAGACCGGTGTGCGGCGCGGAGCACCCGCCAAGTACGGCTGGACGGCCGCCTTCGGCATCATGGTCACCGTCATCTGGCTGTACCTCGAGATCCTGCGCCTCCTCGCGATCCTGCGCGGCGACTAACCGCGCAGCGCGCACCGCGCACCCGATTCAGGATGGGGCCGCCCTTCGGGGCGGCCCTTTCTCGTTCCCACGACTGCTCGAGGATGCGGAGGTCGGCCCGCCGCGATTCCAGCTTCCCGCGGCTCCGCCGCTCCACGCTCCGGCCCCTCCCGCTCAGGCATTGTGCCCTTCGCGGCATGTGCCGTCGGCGGCACATTGCGTCAGCGGCAGATCCCCTGCCGGGGCCTCACGTGACCCGAGCGCCGGGACGGCGCTCGGCGCTGGCGTCGCGCGAAGGCCAGAAATGGCCTTCGCCTTCAGCTCCAGCGCGCCGAAACGGCCTCGCTCAGAGCGCGGTCATTCCCATTCAATCGTGCCCGGGGGCTTCGAGGTGACGTCGAGCACGACGCGGTTGACGCCGGCGACCTCGTTGGTGATGCGGTTCGAGATGCGCGCGAGCACGTCGTAGGGCAGGCGCGTCCAATCGGCGGTCATCGCGTCCTCCGACGACACGGGGCGCAGCACGATCGGATGCCCGTACGTGCGCCCGTCGCCCTGCACGCCCACCGACCGCACGTCGGCGAGCAGCACGACCGGGCACTGCCAGATCTCGGCGTCGAGCCCGGCCGCGGTCAGCTCGGCGCGCACGATCGCGTCGGCCTCGCGCAGCAGATCGAGGCGCTCCTGCGTGACCTCGCCGATGATGCGGATGCCCAGGCCGGGGCCCGGGAAGGGCTGGCGCGCGACGATCGGCTCCGGCAGGCCGAGCTCGCGCCCGATCGCCCGCACCTCGTCCTTGAAGAGCGTGCGCAGCGGCTCGACGAGCGCGAACTGCAGGTCGTCGGGCAGCCCGCCCACGTTGTGGTGGCTCTTGATGGTGGCCGTGCCCGAACCGCCGCCCGACTCGACGATGTCGGGGTACAGCGTGCCCTGCACGAGGAACTCGATCGCGCCGCCGTCGTGCGCCGCCTCGGCGACGAGGTCGACGGCGGCCTGCTCGAAGGTACGGATGAACTCGCGGCCGATGATCTTGCGCTTCGTCTCGGGGTCGGTGACGCCCGCCAGGGCGGTCAGGAACTGCTCGCGAGCATCCACCGTCACGAGACGGATGCCGGTCGCGGCGACGTAGTCCTCTTCGACCTGGCGGCGCTCGTCGGCGCGCAGCAGTCCGTGGTCGACGAAGACGCAGACCAGCTGGTCGCCGACCGCCTCGTGCACGATCGCGGCCGCAACAGCCGAGTCGACGCCGCCGGAGAGCCCGCAGATCACGCGCGCGGAGCCGACCTGCTCGCGGATGCGCGCGACCTGCTCGGCGATGACGTTGCCGCTGTTCCAGTCAGCGGGGATGCCCGCCGCGCGGTGCAGGAAGTTCTCGAGCACGCGCTGGCCGTACTCCGAGTGCTTGACCTCGGGGTGCCACTGCACGCCGTACATCTTCATCTCATCGCTCGCGAAGGCCGCGACGGGGGTGTCGGCGGTCGAGGCGAGCACGGCGAAGCCCTCGGGCGCGCGGGCGACCGAGTCGCCGTGGCTCATCCACGTCGTCTGGCTCTCGGGCTGGCCGGCGAGCAGCGCGCCGCCGTCGCCGTGCACCGTCATCGCCGTCGCACCGTACTCGCGGCGGCCCGTGCGCGCGACCTCGCCGCCGAGCTGCTGCGCCATCACCTGGAAGCCGTAGCAGATGCCCATCACGGGCACCCCGAGCTGCAGGATTCCCGGGTCGAGGGTCGGCGAGCCCGGCTCGTAGACGCTCGAGGGGCCGCCGCTCAGCACGATGCCCGCGGGCTGCTTCTCAGCGACCTCGGCCGCCGTGATCGTGTGCGGCACGATCTCGCTGTAGACGCCGGCCTCGCGCACGCGACGGGCGATCAGCTGCGCGTACTGCGCGCCGAAGTCGACGACGAGCACGGGGCGGTGGGCGGTGTCGCTCATGCGGCGGCCTCCAGGTCAGCGATGATCGCCTCGACGTCGCGCGGCACCTGGCGCTCGAAGAAGAACGAGAGGAACGGGATGATGCCGCCCATGGCGATCCACAGGAACTTCCAGAACGGCCAGCGCAGCACGCGCCACAGCACGAAGTCGCACGCGAGGTAGAGCACGTAGAGCCAGCCGTGCACGGCGAGCAGGAAGATCGAGACGTTGAAGCCCGTGATCGCGTCGGGGTCGGTGAGCGCGAGGCCTCCGGATACCCCGCCGAACTCGATGTCGACGCCGAACCCGTAGCGGCACACCATCATGACGACGAGGCCCAGCAGGAAGATGCCCGTGATGATCGACGAGACCTTGTAGACCCCGAGGGTGCGTCGGATCAGGGGAATGTCTGCGCGCTTCGGGCCGATCGCCATGCACTCAGTTTAGGGGCGCGGGCTGAGCCGTCTCTGCGTTCGTGGCCGCCGCGATCTTCTCCTGCTCGTCACGCACGAGGCGCCACCACAGGTAGATCGCGAAGCCGCCGAAGATGACCCACTCGATCGCGTAGAACAGGTTGAGCAGGTTGAGCTCGGTCTGCTGCTCGGGCGGGGGCGCCGCGATCGTCTCGAGCCCCGCGGGCGCGTCGTCGAGCACGAGGTAGCCCGAGAAGACAGGGCCCGGCTCGGCCCACAGGTTGACCAGCTCGGCGACGGCGATCGCCGTGCGTTCACCCGCCTCGAAGTCGCTGATCTGCGGCGACTCGCTCGGCACATAGCGGCCGGTCAGGTCGGCCTCGCCGACCGGCAGGGTCGGGATGCCCGCCCCAACTGGCCCGTACCCGACAGCCACCGCGAGGCTCGCGCCGCCCTCGGTCACGACGTGGCGGATGACCCAGTCCCCCGGCTCGCCCGCGGCGCCGGATCCGTCGTCCCCGCTGAGCCGCCCCGTGACGACGAGGTCGTCCCCGGGCATCCACTCGCCGCTCACGGTCACGAGCCGGCCGCTCGCGTCGGTCGTCATCACCTGCTGCGGCTCGGCCACCGACTCGAGCGGCACGGGCGACTCGGTCTCGCGCTCGTCGACCACGGTCGACTCGAGCGAGCGCTCGAGCTGCCACTGCCCGAGCGCCGCGAAACCGCCCGCGACACCCAGCGCGAGCAGCAGCGCCGCGATCCAGCGCGGACGCCGGGCGACGCGCCAGAACGGCGGAAGCGAGGGAACGGGGGCGTCGGTCGCCATCGG
The DNA here is from genome assembly GCF_024362325.1 of Microcella humidisoli. NCBI lineage: Bacteria > Bacillati > Actinomycetota > Actinomycetes > Micrococcales > Microbacteriaceae > Microcella > Microcella humidisoli. Next base: position 1,434,630 of record NZ_CP101497.1, on the reverse strand, counting down.
CGGGGGTCTCCTCCTGCGCGCGCGGGCGCGAGGCTCAGTGCGCCGAGTAGGGCGCCACGACCACGTCGACCCGCTGGAACTCCTTGACGTCGGAATAGCCCGTCGTCGCCATCGATCGTCGCAGAGCGCCCATGAGATTGACCTGACCGTCGGCCGTCGTGCTCGGTCCGAACAGCAGCTGCTCGAGCGGGGCGAGCTGGCCGACGTGCACGCGCTTGCCGCGCGGCAGCTCGGGGTGGTGCGCCTCGGCGCCCCAGTGCCACCCGCCGCCCGGAGCATCCGTCGCTCGCGCGAGGGTGCTGCCCAGCATGACCGCGTCGGCGCCCATCGCGACGGCCTTGACGATGTCGCCGCTCGTGCCGAGGCCGCCGTCGGCGATGACGTGCACGTAACGGCCGCCCGACTCGTCCATGTAGTCGCGTCGCGCGGCGGCGACGTCGCTCACCGCGGTCGCCATCGGCGCGTGGATGCCCAGGCTCAACCGCGTCGTCGACGCGGCCCCGCCGCCGAAGCCGACGAGCACCCCGGCCGCGCCCGTGCGCATGAGGTGCAGCGCCGCGGTGTAGGTGGCGGCGCCGCCCACCATCACCGGAACGTCGAGCTCGTAGATGAACTTCTTGAGGTTGAGGGGCTCGCTGCCGTTCGAGACGTGCTCGGCGCTCACCGTCGTGCCGCGGATGACGAACAGGTCGACCCCGGCGTCGATGACGGCCTGGTGGTGCTCCTGCGTGCGCTGCGGGCTGAGAGCGCCCGCGACCGGCACGCCCGCCGCACGGATCTCGGCGAGTCGCGCGCCAATGAGCTCGGGCTTGATGGGCTCGGCGTAGATGCGCTGCATCTCGGCCGTCGCGCCCGCCTCGTCGAGCTCGCGGATGCGGGCGAGCTGCGCCTCCGCATCCTCGTACCGGGTCCACAGGCCCTCGAGGTCGAGCACGCCGAGGCCGCCGAGTCGCCCGATGGCGATCGCGGTGGCGGGGCTCACGACCGAGTCCATGGGGGCCGCGATGACGGGCATCGCGAAGGTCAGCGCGTCGATGCTCCAGGCCAGCGACACGACCTCGGGGTCGCGCGTGCGCCGACTGGGCACCACGGCGATGTCGTCGAACGAGTACGCCCTGCGTGCCCGCTTGCCTCGGCCGATCTCGATCTCCATCACCCCGCCAGCCTATCGGGCGGGCGCGCGCGGGTAACGTGGCGCTCGGCGGTCGATGCCGACCGCCGCCGACAGGAGGGCACCATGGCCGGCAGCGCACTGAGCATCGAGCGACCGGGCGCGCACGGGGTCGAGCCGCTGCGGGTCGCCGTCGTCGGCACCGGCGGCTGGGGAGCCCAGCACGCGCGCGTCGTCACCGACCGCGTCGACACCGAGCTCGTGGGCGTCGTGGGTCGCGACCCGTCGCGCACCGAGGCCCGTGCGGCCGCGTACGGCACGCGCGCCTACACCTCGATCGACGGGATGCTCGAGGCCGAGCATCCCGATCTCGTCATGGTGAGCCTGCCGAACGAGGAGCACTTCGCGCCCACGCTGCAGCTGCTGCGCGCGGGCGTGCCACTGCTCGTCGAGAAGCCGCTCGTCTTCGAGCTCGCCGAGGCCGACGCGCTGCTCGACGCCGCGGGCGACACGTTCTTCGCCATCAACTTCAACCACCGCTACGCCGAACCCGTGCTGCGCGCGCGAGCCGCCATCGCGGCGGGCGAGCTCGGCGACCTCGTGTTCGCCACCTGGCGCTTCGGCGGCGAGGCCAACCGCGGGCCCTCGCCGCACGCCAACCTCATCGAGACGCAGTGCCACGGCTTCGACATGCTCGAGCACCTGTGCGGGCCGATCAGCTCGGTGGCCGCGCAGATGACCTCCATGACCTACGGGGCCTTCAGCACGGTCGCCATCGCGCTCGAGTTCGCATCGGGAGCCGTCGGAACCATGCTCGGCTCGTACGACTCGTCGTACGCCTACCCCGACACCCAGCGCGTCGAGCTGAACGGCACCGCGGGCCGCGCGGTCATCCACGACACGGTGCGCTCGCTCACGCTGCAGTCGGTGGGTGACGAGACCGAGCGGGTGTGGCGGGCCGGCTACTTCAACGACGAGGCGCGCTCCTTCGAGCGCACCGTCGACCGGCACCTGGATGCTGTGCTCGCGGCCCTGCGCACCGGCTCACCGCCGCCCGTTCCCGCGTCGGCGGGTCGCCGTGCGCTCGAGCTCGCGCACGCCGTGATCCGCTCGCACGAGACCGGAGCCCGCATCCCGACCCCGCCGCCGGGCGCGTAGCCGCGCGCGCCCGCCTGCCACTCGCGCTCGCCCGCCCCCAGGTGATGCCGTGCGTTTCGGCCAACACCGTGCGCCGAACTGCACGGTCTCTGCCGAACAGCACGGGTTGACGAGCGCCTCAGCCGATGAGCCCATGCCGCCGGAGGAGCCGACGCAGGCGCTCCGGCTCGCGCAGGTCATCCCAGACGATCCGCAACACGGTCCACCCCGCGGCCCGCAGTCGATCTTCCCGCTTCTTCTCCTCGATCACGATGTCTTCCGCCGAGCGAGCAGCGCCTCGCAGGGGCGCGCGATACTTCTTCGCGCCGTCGAATTCGAGCACGATGCGCCGCTCGGGCCAACAGAAGTCGACACGCGCGAGCCACAGCCCGTCGTCGACGATGTCGACTTGCAGTTCAGGATGCTCAGCACCGAGGTCGGCGAGCACGACGCGAGTCCACGACTCCCCCGCCGACTCACTGTGACCGTTGGCAAACGCCGCTACACGTTCGACCCGGCGGACTCCCCGCTGCAGCTGGAGTGATTCCGCCATCGCGAGAAGCTCGCTCGCACCGTCTCCGGCTCCACGGTGCCCGTTCGCGCGCAGCGCGGAGTCAGCGGTCACGACTCCGGCTAGAAAGCCTTCCCGCGCGCTGACCTCGATCGCCGTGCGGTAGGGGTCGGTCGTGCGAACCCACCCGAGATCGAGCACCCCCGTGTGGCGATCGTCATGAGCCCGCCATGCGATTCCCCCGCGCACACGAGTGCCATCGGCGACGGAGTTAAGCGCGCAGACGCGCTCGGGCCACCGGCCCAGATAGGTGAGGTCCAACACCGCTGCGGCCGACGCGGCCGCGAGCACGACCTGGTTGCCCAGTCGAGCCGCGGTGGCTCGACAGCGCAGAACGTGCCGTTCTCGCGGCGTCGCCGATTGCCATACGACGGCATTGACATACACGCCTCGAGCCAATCGCACGAGGGTGCCCGCGGTCGCGACCCGGCGGAGAGCTCGAGTGTCGTAGCCGAGTGCGTCGAGGGTGCCCGAGACGAGCATCCCCTCGTTCATGAGGTGGTGGGGAATCTCCATGCCGGCAGTGTGAACCGACCACAGCGCCCCCACCCGTTGACCAGAGTGAGCAGGTGGATGCTCGCTCCCGCTTGCTCGCGGGGAGGAGCCCGTGCGCTGCGGTCATGACCGTGCACGACGGCGCACGGTCACAGCCGAAGCGCACGGTCCTGGGATAGCACGAAGCGCCGTGTGCGCGCCGCGCACACTCCGCGCGCGCCTAGCGACGGTAGTTCGGCGCCTCGACGACCATCTGGATGTCGTGCGGGTGCGACTCCTTGAGCCCCGCGGCCGTGATGCGCACGAACTTGCCGCGCTGCTTGAGCTCGGGGATCGTGCGAGCGCCCGTGTAGAACATCGACTGCCGCAGTCCGCCGAGCAGCTGGTAGACGACCGAGCCCACGGGCCCGCGGTACGGCACCTGGCCCTCGATGCCCTCGGCGATGAGCTGCTCGTCGCTCGGCACGTCGGCCTGGAAGTAGCGGTCGCGCGAGTACGAGGTCTTCGTGCCGCGCGTCTGCAGCGCGCCGAGCGAACCCATGCCGCGGTACGACTTGAACTGCTTGCCGTTCACGAAGATGAGGTCGCCGGGGCTCTCGTCGGTGCCCGCGAGCAGCGAGCCGAGCATGACCGTGTCGGCGCCCGCGACGAGCGCCTTAGCGATATCGCCCGAGTACTGCAGACCGCCGTCGGCGATGACCGGGATGCCCGCCTCGCGTGCGGCGAGCGAGGCCTCGTACACCGCCGTCACCTGCGGCACTCCCACGCCCGCGACGACGCGCGTCGTGCAGATGGAGCCCGGACCGACGCCGACCTTGACGGCGTCAGCCCCGGCATCGATGAGCGCCTGCGCACCCGTGCGGGTCGCGACGTTGCCGCCGATCACGTCGATATGCGCGAATGCCGGGTCCGCCTTGAGCCGAGCGATGATCTCGAGCACTCCGCGCGAGTCGCCGTTGGCGGTGTCGACGACGACCACATCGACGCCCGCGTCGCGCAGCGCGCCCGCGCGCTCCCACGCGTCGCCGAAGAATCCGATGGCGGCACCGACGCGCAGGCGGCCCTCGGCATCCTTCGTCGCGTTCGGGTACTGCTCGCTCTTGTCGAAGTCCTTGACCGTGATGAGACCGCTCAGCCGCCCGGCCTCGTCGACGAGGGGCAGCTTCTCGATCTTGTGCTGGGCGAAGAGGGCGAGCACGTCGTCCTGCGAGATGCCGACCGGGCCGGTGATGAGCGGCGCGGGGGTCATGACGTCGCGCACGAGCGTGGTCGCGGCCTCGAAGCGCGAGACGAAGCGCATGTCGCGGTTGGTGATGATGCCGACGAGGCGGCCGTCGCCCTCGACCACGGGGAGGCCGGAGACGCGGAACTGGCCGCACAGAGCATCCACCTCGGCGACCGTCGCATCGGGCGTCGTCGTCACCGGGTTGGTGATCATGCCCGATTCCGAGCGCTTCACCTTGTCGACCTGCTGCGCCTGGTCGGCGATCGAGAGGTTGCGGTGCATGATGCCCATGCCGCCCTGGCGGGCCATGGCGATCGCCATGCGGGCCTCCGTGACGGTGTCCATGGCGGCGGAGAGCAGCGGGGCGTAGACCGAGATACGGCGCGTCAGGCGCGAGGTGGTGTCCGCCTCGCTCGGAATCACGTCGGTGTGCGCGGGCAGCAGCATGACGTCGTCGTACGTGAGTCCGATGAATCCGAACGGATCGGGCTGGTCCATTGTTCCCCTTGGCTGTGCGGTTCTGTCGGCACCGGGGTGCCGTGTGATCGCTCCCACGCGCACGCGCGGTCTGAGCCCGGATGCCGCGCTGAATTCCGGTGTCTTATCTTAAGCCGGTTAGGTCGAAACCTATTCCGTCGCAATAATGGCTGAGCGGATCGGTCGAAGCCGGAAACACCTCGGCAACAAACGATCCGTATCGTCACCGTCGACGAACAGGGCCTGCTGGCCCGCGAGATGCACCCGTCTCGACCCGAAACGACCTGGAGGTTTCGTGGCACACGCTGCTAGCAGACCACTCCCCCGACGTGCGCACCGCCGCCTCGCCGCCGTGCTCCTCGCCGGACTCGTCTCTGCGCTCACCCTGTCGATCGCCGCGCCGGCCGCGGCCGACGAGGTCGGGCTCGACGAGTACGACTTCAAGATCAGCGGCCTCGTCGAGCTGGCGGACGAGCCGCTCTCCGACGTGCTGCTCGTCGTCGAGGGCGGCGGATTCCGCGTCGAGGTCGAGAGCGGAGAGGACGGCCGCTGGGCGGTCGGCGTTCCGGAGAAGGGCGAGTTCACCGTCACGCTCGACGAGAACACGCTCCCCGAGGGCATCGCGGTCATCGACCCCGAGCTCGAGCAGCCGAACGTGCGCACGATCACGGTCGGGCAGTCGGGCAGCGCGGTCGCCAACTTCTTCATCGGCCAGGGCGAGCGCAACACCGTGAGCCTGTTCGACCAGGTGATCGAGCGCATCTTCAACGGCCTCAACTTCGGACTGCTGCTCGCGCTCGCCGCCATCGGCCTCTCGCTCGTGTTCGGCACGACGGGCCTCAGCAACTTCGCCCACGCCGAACTCGTGACCTTCGGCGGCCTCATGACGCTGCTGTTCGGCTCGATCATGGGCCTTCCGATCTGGATCGCGATCCCGATAGCCCTGGTACTCAGCGCGGGCTTCGGGTACGTCAACGACTCAGCGCTGTGGAAGCCTCTCCGCAAGCGCGGGGTCGGACTCATTCCGATGATGATCGTCTCGATCGGCCTCTCGCTGGCGGTGCGATACACCTACCAGCTCTTCTTCGGCGGCGACCCTCAGCAGCTCCCTGGCGCGACCGACCCGAGCTTGTCCATCGGCGTGTTCGGCCTCTCCTGGGTCGACGTCGGCAGCATGGCGGTAAGCGTGATCGTGCTCCTCGGTGTCGCGTACTTCCTGCTGCGCACGCGCATCGGCAAGGCGACCCGCGCGGTCTCCGACAACCCCTCGCTCGCTGCGGCGAGCGGTATCGACGTCGACCGCGTCATCCGCATCGTCTGGGTGATGGCCGGTGCTCTCGCGGGACTCGCCGGAGTGCTCTGGGCGTACTTCCGTCCGGGTGTCAGCTGGGACATGGGCTTCCAGATCTTGCTGCTGACCTTTGCGGCGGTGACACTCGGTGGTCTCGGTACGGCCTTCGGCGCGCTCGTCGGATCCCTCATCGTCGGGCTCTTCGTCGAGCTCTCGACGCTCATCATCCCCTCCGATATGAAGTATGTCGGAGCGCTGGTGATCCTCATCCTGGTGCTGCTCGTGCGGCCCCAGGGCATCCTCGGACGCAAAGAACGAATCGGCTAGGGGCTGACCATGATCGACTGGATTCAAATCATCTCCAACGCCTCGCAGGAGATCATCTCCCCGACGACGGCGGCCTACGCCCTCGCGGCGATCGGGCTCGCGATCCACTTCGGCTTCACGGGCCTGCTGAACTTCGGCCAGGCGGGCTTCATGATGCTCGGCGCCTACGGATTCGCCATCGCGACCCTGACCTTCGGCTGGCCGGTGTGGGCGGCGATCCTCACCGGGGTCGTGGCCTCGATCGTGTTCGCGCTCATCCTCGGTATCCCGACCCTGCGATTGCGGGCGGACTACCTCGCCATCGTGACGATCGCCGCCTCCGAGATCGTGCGCCTGCTGTTCACCACCAACGAATTCGAGCCCGTGACCGGCTCGGCGAACGGCCTGCAGGGGTACAAGGGCGGCTTCGAGGCCCTCAACCCTATCCCCCCGGGCACGTACGGCTTCGGCCCGTGGGTCTACAACGAGTACGACTGGTGGGTGCGCATCTTCGGATGGGGTCTCGTCGCGATCGCCGCGTTCATCACCTGGCGCCTCTTCAAGAGCCCCTGGGGCCGGGTGATCAAGGGCATCCGCGAAGACGAGGATGCGGTGCGCGCGCTCGGCAAGAACGTGTACTTCTACAAGATGCAGTCGCTCATCATCGGCGGCGTGTTCGGCGCCCTCGCCGGTATGGTCTTCATCCTGCCCCGCGCGGTCGTGCCCTCGAACTACCAGACCTCGCTGACGTTCTTCATCTACGCGATCCTGCTGCTCGGCGGCGCCGCGACCGTGTTCGGGCCGATCATCGGCTCGGTCATCTTCTGGGTGCTGCTCTCGTTCTTCTCGGGCTTCATCGCCCGCGCGGTCGAGGTCGGCTGGCTGCCGTTCTTGACGAACGTCCAGGCCGGTCAGCTTCGCTTCATCGTGGTGGGGGTCGCGATCATGCTGATCGTCATCTATCGACCACAAGGAATCTTCGGCAACAAGAAGGAGCTGGCCTTTGTCAAGTAGCGCCGGCGCTCAGGGCGCCCCCATCAAGTCGACCGGCCTGCACATCGGCGAGCCGGCCCCCGGCGTGAAGAAGGTCGACCCGATCATCGTGGCCGACAACATCACGCGCACCTTCGGCGGCCTCACGGCCGTCCAGGTCGACCACCTCGAGATCCCGCGCGGCGCCATCACGGCCCTCATCGGCCCGAACGGCGCCGGGAAGACGACGCTCTTCAACCTTCTGACGGGCTTCGACAAGCCCGACACCGGGGAGTGGACCTTCGACGGCCAGGGCATCTCGGGCATCCCCGCCTTCAAGGTGGCCCGCAAGGGCCAGGTGCGCACCTTCCAGCTCACGAAGGCGCTCAGCCTGCTCACGGTGCTCGACAACATGAAGCTCGGCGCGAAGGGCCAGAGCGGCGAGAGCCTCGCCCGCGCGCTGTTCCCGTGGTTCTGGCGCAAGCAGGAGGCCGAGATCGAGGCGCGCGCGATCGAACTGCTGACGCGCTTCAAGCTCGACGCCAAGAAGGACGACTACGCCGCGAGCCTCTCGGGCGGGCAGCGGAAGCTGCTCGAGATGGCGCGCGCGCTCATGAGCCAGCCCTCGCTCGTCATGCTCGACGAGCCCATGGCCGGCGTCAACCCGGCGCTCACGCAGTCGCTGCTCGACCACATCCTCAACCTCAAGACCGAGGGCATGACGGTGCTGTTCGTCGAGCACGACATGCACATGGTGCGCCACATCGCCGACTGGGTCGTCGTGATGGCCGAGGGCCGTGTTGTCGCCGAGGGCGACCCGCACGAGGTCATGGCGAACCCCGCGGTGATCGACGCCTATCTCGGCTCGCACCACGACGAAGACCTGGGCGACCTCGACACCGGGGTCATGACCGCGATCAAGGAGCTGGCCGATGACGACGCCGACGACGCAAAGCAGTGACGCCGTGACCGACACCCGCAAGGTGGTCGTGCACGTCGATGCCGTCACCGCGGGCTACCTGCCCGGCATCAACATCCTCAACGACTGCTCGCTCACCGCCTACGACGGCGAGCTCATCGGCATCATCGGCCCGAACGGCGCCGGCAAGTCGACACTGCTGAAGGCGATCTTCGGTCTCGTGAAGGTGCGCGAGGGCACGATCTCGCTCTACGGCGACGACATCACCAACCTCAAGGCCAACAAGCTCGTCGCCAAGGGCGTGGGCTTCGTCCCCCAGTCGAACAACGTGTTCCCGACGCTCACGATCCAGGAGAACCTCGAGATGGGGCTCTTCCAGAAGCCGAAGGAGCTCGACCACCGGCTCGCCTTCGTGGTCAGCATCTTCCCCGAGCTCGGCAAGCGCCTGGGCCAGCGGGCGGGATCGCTCTCGGGCGGTGAGCGCCAGATGGTGGCGATGAGCCGCGCGCTCATGATGAGCCCCGAGGTGATCCTGCTCGACGAGCCGAGCGCCGGGCTCTCGCCCGTGCGGCAGGACGAGGCGTTCCTGCGCGTGAAGGAGATCAACAAGGCCGGCGTGACGACCATCATGGTCGAGCAGAACGCGCGCCGGTGCCTGCAGATCTGCGACCGCGGCTACGTGCTCGACCAGGGCACCGACGCCTACACCGGCACGGGCCGCGAGCTGCTGAACGACCCGAAGGTCATCGGACTCTACCTGGGCACGCTCGGGCAGGATTAGCCCGCCAGACGGCCGCACAGGGCCCCGTCGAGCGTTCGCGCTCGGCGGGGCCCTTGTCCGTCGGTCGCCCGTCGCGCTGGTCGCTCACGGTCGTCGACGGCTCCGGATGCGATGCCCGCGCTGTCGGCGCACGAAGAAGGGCCCCGACCGAGGTCGGGGCCCTTCCCAGTCGCGCTAGCCGGAGCTAGTTGATGCGCTCGTAGGTGTTGTCGGCGAGGTACTGGTAGATGCCGATCGTCGCCTCGGTGGGGTCACCGTTCTCGTCGAACGTGATCGGGCCCGAGGGTCCGTCGTAGTCGACAACGCCACCGTCGAGGATGATGGCCGCGGCCGACGCGAAGTCGGTCGCCTTCTCGCCATCGCCCGAACCACCGGAGACCTCCTGCAGCTGGGCCGCGATGTCGGCACCCTCGGTCGAGCCGGCCGCGAGAGCGGCGAGCGCGAGCAGGATGACGGCGTCGTACGACTCGGCCGCGTAGCTGAAGTCAGCCAGATCGGCGTCAACCTCGAGCAGACGGTCCTGGAAGTTGCCCAGGGTCGAAATGTCGAGACCCGGCAGGGTGCCCTTGGCGCCCTCGACGAGACCCGGCTCGAAGTCCTCGCTGTAGTTGGCGAGGTTGCCGTCGACGAAGTAGAGCTGGTTGCCCGGGTAGCCCGCACCGACGAGCGACGGCACCACAACGCGCGCCTGCGCGAAGGTGATGACGGCGATCGCGTCGGGAGCGGCTGCGGTCAGCGCGGAGATCTGAGCATCGAAGCTCGTGTCACCCTCGTTGAACAGCTCCTCAGCGACGACCTCGCCACCCGCGGCCTCGAAGGTCGCACTCACGGCCTCGGCAAGGCCGGTGCCGTAGGCGTCGTTGAGCACGAGCAGGCCGAGCGTGGCCGCGCCATCCTCAGCGATCAGGTTGCCGAGCACCTCGCCCTGCAGCAGGTCGCTGGGGGCGGTGCGCCAGTAGAGGTTGTCGTCGTCGTACGTCGTAAACGCGGGCGACGTGTTCGCGGGCGAGAACTGCACGACGCCGGCGGCCACGATCTGGTCGATCACGGTGAGCGAGACGCCCGACGACGCGGCACCGACGATGGCCGAGACGTCCTGCGAGAGCAGGTCGGTCACCGAGACGGTGGCGGTGTCGGTCGTGGTGTCACCCGAGTCGCGGTAGATGGCCTCGACGGTGATGCCGAGGTCGGCCTCGTTGATCTCCTGCACAGCGAGAGCAACACCCGCCTCCTCGGGCGGGCCGAGGAACGCGAGCTCACCACTCTGCGGGAGAATGGTGCCGATCTTGAGGGTGAGGTCTTCTGCAGGACCGTTCGGCTCCGCGCTCTCGGTCGGTGCGCAGGCGCTCAGGACGAGCGCGCTGGCGCCCAGAACGGCAATGCCGCTCAGGACCGACGTGAGAGAACGCGAGCGACGGCTCGAAGCCGTGGTGAAAACGCCCATGTTGCTCCTTGGGTTTCGAATGTGTTCAGGATGCGGAACCACAAAGGTGGCCGCTTAGTCACCGTACGGTGATCAGACTTCATTCACAACACATTCGGGTTACATCCCTGTAACACCACGAAATGGAGGTCGGACGGGATTTTCCCGACGAATTCTTTCGTCTCGCGCGGGTGAGAGCGACGGATTCCGTCGTCAGCGCGCGACGATCGGGAGGACCCCGACGCGCTCGGCGACGTTCTCGGCCGTGTAGCGGTAGAGCCCGAGGTCGCCCTCCACGACGTCGCCGGCCTCGTCGAGCGTGAGCGGACCGGAGAGGCCCTCGTAGTCGATCGCCGGCTCGGTCGACAGCACCTCGATGCACTCGCCGAAGCTCGCGCAGGGCACGCCGTCACCCGCCGCCAGGGTGAGGGTGCGGGCGATCGAGAGCCCGCCGTCGTCGTCGGCCACCGCGGCCGCGAGGGCGGCGAGCACGACCGCGTCGTAGGTCTCGGGGGCGTAGCGAAAGGTGCGCAGGAAGGGGTCGGACTGCCGCAGCCGCGTGATGAACTGCTCGCTCGCGTCGGCGCCCTCGAGCACACCCGAGACGCCCTCGAGCAGCCCGGCCTCGACCGACTCGGAGTAGTCGGCGAGGTTCTGCGCCGTGAGCCACAGCTGCTCGGGGGCGGCGCCCCGCTCGATGAGCGCCGCGAGCACGGCTGCGTTCTGCTCGGCGAGCGGCGTTCCCGTCGCCAGGATGACCGCATCGGGCTCGCCGCCCGTCACGCTGAACGCGAGCCGGTCGACGTTCGTGGCCGCGTCGAGCTGCTCGATCGACGAGAGCCGCATGCCCTCCTGCTCGAGAGCCGCCCGCACGGCGAGCTCGAACGAGAAGCCCAGCGCATCCCCCGTCGTGATGAGCGCGACCGACTGCCCGCCGTCATCGGCAACGGCCCGCACGATCGCGGTGGCCTGCTGGTCATAGGCCGGGATCGTGCGGAAGAACACGCCCTGCGGCGCGGCCGAGCGAACCGTCGGGTAGGTGGCGGCGGGTGAGATGACGGTGACGTCGGCCGCCTCGGCGAGCGGGATGAGGCGCTCGGCGAGCGCCGAGCTGGCCGGGCCGATGACGACGTCGACCTCGCGCTCGACGAGCTCGGCGAAGGCCGTCTCGAGTCGATCGTCGGAGGACGCGCCCGAGTTGCGATAGAACACCTCGACGGGTTCGCCGAGCACCCCGCCGGCCGCGTTGATGTCGCGCACGGCGATCTCGACCGCCGCCACCATGGCGGGGCCGATGAACGAGACATCTCCCGACATGGGGAACAGCGTGCCGATGCGCAGCACGCCGTCGCCGGTCGGGCCGACCGTCTCGCTCGGAGTCGGGGTCGGGGTCGGCAGCGGGCGCGGCGCCGCGCATCCGGCGAGCACGACAGCGGCGGCGACGCCCACGGCGACGAGGGCGAGTCGAGACATCGGGGCGCTCCTTCTCGAGACCAGGGGTTACCGGGCACCCTACTCCGAGCGGAATAGGCTGACGACGTGCCCGCGCCGTCACCCTTGCAACTGACTGCCGCGTTCGCGCCCATCGACGAAGCCATGGCCGCCGAGCTCATCGGCCGCACGCACGGCCTCGCCGTGCGATCGATCGCGCGGCTCGCTACCGAGCGCGACGACACCTTCCGAGTGCGGACCGATCGCGGCACCGTCGTGGCGAAGTTCGCGCACCCCCTCGACACGGCGGCGACGATCGAGGGGCAGCTCATGGTGCTCGCGGCCCTCGAGCGCGAGCACCCCGGCCTGCCCGTGCCGCGCATCGTGCTCGCCCGCGACGGCGCCCGCAGCGTGGCCGTCGACGACGATGCGGGCGACGCCCGGCTGCTGCGTGTGCTGACCCACCTCGAGGGCGAGACGCTCGGCGCCGCGCCGCGGCCGCTCAGCGCCCTGCGCGCGCTCGGGGCCCTGCACGCCCGGCTCGCAGCCGCGATCGCCGCGATCGGCGACGCCGAGCCCGCACTGCACGGAGCGGCGACGCCGTGGAATCTGCTGCACCTCGAGCACTACGGCCCGCACGTCGACGGCATCGCGCAGCCCGAGCTGCGCGACGAGGCCGCGCGCGTGATCGACCGCGTCGGGCGGTCGGTGCTGCCGCGCGCCGCCGCCCTACCCGCACCGCTCGCCCACAACGATCTGCACGGCGACAACGTGCTCGTGCAGCCCGAGCCCTTCGCGGTGACGGGCGTGCTCGACTTCGGCGACATGACCCGCACGCCACGGGTCGCCGACCTCGCGGTCGCCGCCTCGTACGCGCGCGGCCGCGTCAGCGCGACGAGTGACCCCTGGGCCGCCGCGCGCGCCTACGTCGCCGGCTACGAGGCCGAGCAGCCGCTCACCGACGAGGAGCACGCGCTGCTGCCCGAGCTCGTGCTGCTGCGCCTGGCCCAGCGCGGCATCCTGAATTCTGCGATCGCCGCCGCGAACCCGGCGGCCGCGGCGTACGCGAGCCGCAACCTGAGCGCCATCGCCCGCGATCTGCGCGAGCTCGGCGCGAGCATCCCGAGCACGATCGGAGCGAGCGAATGATCGGCCCCGCCACGTACTACCGGCCCGAGCACCGCGCGAGCCTCGACGAGCGCACGCGCGCCCTCGTCGACCGGCGCGAGGCCGTGCTGTCGCCCGGCTACCGCCTGTTCTACGCGCACCCCGTCGAGTTCGTGCGCGGCAGCGGCACGAAGCTCTACACGCGCGACGGCGACGAGTACCTCGACGTCTACAACAACGTGCCCTCGGTCGGCCACGCCCACCCCCGGGTGACGGCCGCGATCGCCGAGCAGTCAGCCCTGCTCAACACCCACACGCGCTACCTGCACGAGGGCCTCATCGACTACGCCGAGCTGCTGCTCGGCTCGTTCCCCGCCGCGCTCGACACCCTCACGCTCGTCTGCACGGGGTCCGAGGCCAACGACCTCGCCCTGCGCGTCGCGACGCACGCGACGGGCCACCGCGGCGTCATCGTCACCGAGAACGCCTACCACGGGGTGACGACCGAGATCGCGGCGATCTCGCCCTCGCTCGGCGGCGCCGACTCGCTCGCCGACTGGGTGCGCCCCGTGCGGCCCCCGGTCGGCGACGGCACGGCGATGCTGCGGGATGCCCGCGCCGCGATCGCCGAGCTGCAGGCCGCCGGACACGGGGTGGCCGCGCTCATCGTCGACACGGCCTTCGCGAGCGACGGCTTCATCCCGCCCTCGCCAGGCACCCGCGCGGCGCTCGTCGCCGTGCAGCGCCTCGTGCACGACGCCGGCGGGCTCGTCATCGCCGACGAGGTGCAGCCCGGCTTCGGACGGCTCGGCATCGGCGGGCCCGGCTCGGGCGACGGCGCGGCGAGCCTCTGGGGGTTCCCCCGCCACGGCCTCGAGCCCGACCTCGTGACGATCGGCAAGCCCATGGCCAACGGGCAGCCCGTCGCCGGCCTCGTCGCGCGCCGCGCGCTCATGCAGGCCTTCGGCGAGCGCGTGCGCTACTTCAACACCTTCGCGGGCACGCCCGTCGCGGTCGCCGCGGCGCGGGCCACGTGGGACGTGCTGCACGAGGATCGCCTTCCCGAGCATGCCGCGGTCGTCGGCACCGAGCTGCGGGGCATGCTCGACGAGCTGGCCACACGCCACGACCGGCTGCGCGGCGTGCGCGGCAGCGGGCTCTACCTCGGGGTCGACATCGTCGACCCCGCCACGGGCGACCCCGACTCCCCCGCTGCGGTGAACCTCGTGGGCGCGCTGCGCGAGCGCCGCATCCTGATCAGCGCCTCGGGGCGCGACAATGCCGCCCTCAAGCTGCGCCCGCCGCTGCCGTTCTCGCGCGCCGACGCCGAGCGGTTCATCACCGAGTTCGACGCCGCGCTCTCCGAGCTGGGCTGAGCGGGGTCAGACCGTCTCGACCGGTCCGGTCTCGAGCGGCAGGGCGCGGCGCTCGCGCGTGGCGCGGCGACGCTGCACGACGGCCTCGACCGAGAGCACCACGAGCGCGAGCCAGACGAGCGCGAAGCCGATCCAGCGCTCGAGCGGCATGGGCTCGAGCAGCACGGCGACACCGAAGATGAACTGCAGCAGGGGGGCGAAGTACTGGATGAATCCCATGACGCTCAGCGGCAGCCGGCGCGTGGCCCCCGCGAAGAGCAGCAGCGGCACCGCCGTGATGATGCCCGCGAGCGAGAGCAGCACGGCGTGGCCGAGCCCCGAGGTGCCGAGCGTGATGCCGCTCGTCAGCTGCACCGCGACCAGGGCGACGATCGCGACCGGAACGAGCCACGCCGTCTCGAGGGTGAGCCCCGCGACGGCGGAGACCTGCCCGCCCATGCGGTTCTTGATGTAGCCGTAGAAGCCGAACGAGAACGCGAGGGCGAGCGAGATCCACGGCGGCTGCCCGTAGCCGATCGCGAGCACGAGCACGGCGAGCACGCTGATGCCGACGGCGACCCACTGCCCGACGCGCAGCCGCTCGCGCAGGAACACGACGCCGAGGGCGATCGAGACGATGGGGTTGATGAAGTAGCCGAGTGCCGCCTCGACGACGAACCCGTTGGTCGAGCCGTAGACGTAGACGATCCAGTTGATGGCGATGAGGATGCCGGCCAGCAGGCTCAGCCCCATGATGCGCCGGTCGCGCAGTAGCGCGACGAAGGGCGCGAACGCGCGCGTCACGGCGAGCAGCAGCACGCAGAACACGAGCGAGAGCACGATGCGCCAGGCCACGATCTCGACGGGTGTGCTCGGGTCGAGCAGCAGGAAGTAGAGGGGCAGGAAGCCCCAGAGCCCGTAGGCGCTGATCGCGAGCGCGAGACCGCGGGAGGACAGGCGCGAGTCGGGCACGGTGTCACTGTATCCCGGGCGCGGGAGCTCGCCGCGCGGCCCCCGGACAGCACGAACCCCCGACCGCGCGAGGCGGACCGGGGGTTCGGATGCGGGTGAGGATGCGCCTAGCGCACGACCACCGCGAGCACGTCGCGAGCCGACAGCACGAGGAACTCCTCGCCGCCGTACTTCACCTCGGTGCCGCCGTACTTCGAGTACAGCACGCGGTCGCCGACGGCGACGTCGAGCGGAACACGGTTGCCGTTGTCGTCGATGCGGCCGGGGCCGACGGCGACGACTTCGCCCTCCTGGGGCTTCTCCTTGGCGGTGTCGGGGATGACGAGACCCGAGGCGGTGGTCTGCTCCGCCTCGACCTGCTTGATGACGATGCGATCCTCGAGCGGCTTGATGCTGACCGACACGGTTGACCTCTTCTTTCTTACGACGATGAGGGGGTTGGCACACTCGACGTGCGAGTGCCAGAGCAACTGTACCGAAGCGGTTAGCACTCACGCAATCCGAGTGCCAACGACACCGAATGGCGGCGGGGTGGGAGGATCGGGGCATGGATGTCGCCGAGCTGCGTGAACTGCTGACGCCCGAGGCGCTGCGGCTGCTCGACGAGCTCGAGCCGAGCGGCGCGGTCAGCGATGCCGTGGCGCTCGTCTCGCGGTTACGCAAGGCCGGGCATCCCCCCGCTCTCGTCGCCGCCGTGCTGACCCAGTACCGGCTGCGGCGCAAGGCCGAGGCGAAGTTCGGTCCCTTCGCGCAGCGCATGCTCTTCACCCAGGAGGGGCTCGAGCAGGCGAGCCGCTTGCGCGTCGCCGCCGTGCACGCGGGCCGCTTCGCCGCCGCGGGCCTCACGCGCGTCGCCGACCTCGGGTGCGGCATCGGCGGCGACGCCATGGCGATGGCGTCGCTCGACCTGCGCGTCACGGCCGTCGAGCGCGATGAGGCGACGGCCGCGATCGCCGCCTACAACCTCGTGCCCTTCCCGACCGCGCAGGTCGCGCACGGCGACGCGCTCGAGCAGCCTCTCGACGCGGTCGATGCGGTATGGCTCGACCCCGCGCGCCGCGAGGGGGCATCGCGCCTGTCGTCGCCCGACGACTGGTCGCCGAGCCTCACGCAGGCCCTCGCGATCGCGCGGCAGCGACCAGGGGGCATCAAGCTCGCGCCGGGAATGGACCGCGCGCTGCTGCCCGAGGGCCTCGAGGCGCAGTGGATCTCGGTCGACGGCGAGGTCGTCGAGCTCGTGCTGTGGAGCGGCGCGTTGGCCCGCCCCGGCGTCGGACGAGCAGCGCTCGTGCTGCGCGGCGATGAACTGCCCGCCGAGCTGCGCGCTGCCGCCGACAGCGACGACGTCGAGCCCGGCCCGCTCGGCGAGTACCTCTACGAGCCCGACGGCGCCGTCATTCGCGCGCGCCTCATCGGCGACCTCGCGCGCTCGATGGGGGGTCGGATGCTCGACCCGACGATCGCCTATCTCACGGCCGACCGGCCGACCGCGACCCCCTTCGCGCGCGGGTTCCGCGTGCTCGAACGACTGCCGCTCGACACCGCACGGATCAAGCGTGCCCTCGCGTCGCGCGGCATCGGCGTGCTCGAGATCAAGAAGCGCGGAGTCGACATCGATCCCGCGGCGCTGCGCCCGAAGCTCGCCCTCCGCGGCGCCGAGTCGGCGGTGCTCGTGCTCACGCGATCAGCGGGCGAGCGCGTGGCGCTCATCGCCGAGCGCTGCGACTGAGCCCCTCGCCGCGCGATCGAGCCGTCAGCCGCCGAAGCCGACCGCCCCGATGAACAGCAGCGGCAGCAGCGTGAAGACGACGATCAGCAGCACCCACAGCAGTCCGAGGCCGAGCCCGGCGTAGCCCGTCGCGAGACCCGCGATCGCCATGCCGCGCGCGTGCGGTTCGCGCTTGAGCGCGAGGTGGCCGAGGACGACACCCGCGATGGCCGGCAGCAGCCCGAAGAAGAAGAACGACAGCACGAGGCCCATGATGCCGAAAACGAGGGCGAGCACGCTCAGCGTCGACGAGGGCGCCGTCGGCAGCGCGGTGTAGGGGGTCGGCGCGCCGACGATCGGAGCCGCGGGGGCAGCCGTTGCGGCCGGGGCGTACGGGTTCGGGCGAGCGGGCTCGGCGGCCTCCGGTGCCGGAGGCGGAACCGGCAGGGCAGCGGTCGCGGCAGCAGGTGCCGCGGCGGACGCGGCAGCGGGCGCCTTCGTCGCCGCAGGAGCCTTCGTCGCCGCAGGAGCCTTCGCCGCGGCAGGCGCCTTCGCAGCCGCAGGAGCCTTCGCTGCGTCAGGAGCCTTGGCTGCCGCAGGAGCCTTGGCTGCCGCAGGCGCCTTCACAGCGGCAGGCTTCGTCGTCGCCGCGGCCGGCTTCTTGGCTGCGGGCGCTGTCTTCGGGGCCGCGGCGCTCGCAGCGGCGACGGAGGGAAGCGGAGCATCCGCCCCGCCTTGACCGGGGGCCGGCGGCGGGGGCGGGGGAACGGTCGAATCAGCCACGGGGCTCTCCTTCGGCGTGCGGTCGATCAGGGTGGTCAGGGTCGGCGTCAGAACGCCATGGCTCCGAGCATGGTGAGGAACACACCCCAGAAGGCGAACCAGGCGACGGTGCCCACCCAGCCGATGATCGTCGCGGCGAGCGCCAGCCCCCGACCGGCCTCGCCGGTCTGCGCGATCTGGCGCAGCGTGATGTGCCCGAGCACGGCGCCCGCGATCGGGACGAGGATCGCGAGGATGAGGGCGACCGGTGCGAGGCGATTGGTCGTGCGGGTGGCGGGTGCGGTCATGGGTATCGTGCCGTTCGGCTCGGGGTTCGGGCGTGCTCCGCACATGATAGAGGCTCGCACCGAGGGTTCACCTCGGTGCGAGCCTCGAATCCGCTCAGGCGGCTAGTACGAGAAGCTCCCGCTGCCCGCGGCGATCGCGAAGAAGCTGATCCAGAGGATCGTGCCGATCAGACCGGCGACGAGACCGAGGTAGCCGAGCACGAGACCGGCGATCGCGAGGCCGCGGCCGTTCTCGCCCGTCTTCTTGATCTGGCTGAGGGCGATGTGCCCGCAGATCACAGCACCGAGCGAGATGAAGAAGGCGAGCACGAGCGAGACGATCGCGAGGGTGTTCGTCTTCGCACCGGTGGGCGCGGAAGCGTACGGGGTCGGAGCGGGCTGGGCGGGCGGCGGCGGGGTGACGTCAGACATGAAGGCTCTCCTGGATGGTGGACGATGCGGCCCGAACGGGCACGACCAT
The DNA here is from genome assembly GCF_024362325.1 of Microcella humidisoli. NCBI lineage: Bacteria > Bacillati > Actinomycetota > Actinomycetes > Micrococcales > Microbacteriaceae > Microcella > Microcella humidisoli. Next base: position 1,415,819 of record NZ_CP101497.1, on the reverse strand, counting down.
GCTGACAGTGTGGTGAGGGGGTGTCAACGCGCCACGACGCGCGCCGTCACGGTGCGCTCACGCCTGGATGAGCGTCACGGGCAGGGTCGAATCGGCGCTCACGTCGAGCGCCGAGGGCGCGTGGCCCGCGGCGATGAGTTGCGCGGCGAGCGCGGCGATCATCGCCCCGTTGTCGGTGCAGAGCGACAGGGGCGGGATGCGGAGCTCGACCCCGGCCGCGGCGGCCCGCTCGGCGGCCAGGCCCCGCACCCGCGCGTTCGCGGCGACGCCCCCTCCGAGCAGCAGGCGCGGCACACCGAGGTCGGTGCAGGCCGCGATCGCCTTCGCCGTGAGCACGTCGGCGACGGCCTCGCGGAACGAGGCGGCGATGTCGGCGACGGGCACCTCGAGCCCCGCATCCCGCAGCTTCTCGACATGCCGCGCGACCGCGGTCTTGAGGCCCGAGAACGAGAAGTCGTAGCGGTGCCGCTCGAGGTCTTTCGGCAGCGTGAGCCCGCGCGGGAACCGGACGGCGGCGGGGTCGCCCTCGGCCGCGACACGGTCGATGTGCGGACCGCCCGGGTAGGGCAGGCCGAGCAGGCGCGCGACCTTGTCGAAGGCCTCGCCCGCCGCGTCGTCGATGGTCTCGCCGAGCAACTCGACGTCGCTCGTGAGGTCGCGCACGTGCAGCAGCGAGGTGTGGCCGCCCGAGACGAGCAGGGCGATCGTGGGCAGCTCGATCTGCGTCTCGCCCTCGGTGCGCAGCACGTCGGCGCCGACGTGGCCGACGAGGTGGTTGACGGCGTAGAAGGGTTTGTCGAGCGCGACGGCGAGCGCCTTCGCGGCACCGACCCCGACCATGAGCGCTCCGCTCAAGCCGGGGCCGCTCGTCACGGCGATCGCGTCGAGCTCGTCGAGCGTGACGCCGGCCGTGTCGAGCGCTTGCCGCAGGGCGGGCTCGAGAGCCTCGAGGTGGGCGCGCGCCGCCACCTCGGGCACGACACCCCCGAAGCGCGCGTGCTCCTCCATCGACGACGAGATGACGTTGGCGAGCAGGGTCGTTCCGCGAACGATGCCGATGCCCGTCTCGTCGCAGCTCGTCTCGATGCCCAGGACCAGTGGCTGCGCGCTCACGATCCCGCCTCCCAGCGCATGACGATCGCGTCGACGTCGTCGGGTTGGTAGTAGCGGGGCCGCACGGCGATCGGTGCGAAGCCGTGCCGTTCGTACAGTCGCTGGGCGCCCGGGTTGTCGGCGCGCACCTCGAGCAGCACGTCGTCGACGCGACGCACGCGCGCCTCGTCGAGCAGGCGGGCCACGAGCAGCGCTCCGATGCCGAGCCGCCGGTGCTGCCCGTCGACGGCGATGGTCTGAATGTCGGCCTGCGTCGCGCCGACCGGGGCGCTGAGCCCCGCGTAGCCGACGATCGCCTCGCCGACCAGCGCCACGAGATAGCGCGTGTGCGGGGCGGCGAGCTCAGCGGCCATCATCTCGCGGCTCCAGGCGTCGGAGGGGAAGGTCGCGATCTCGAGCGCCATGATCGCGTCGAGATCGTCGAGGTCGGCGTCGCGCAGCTGCACCTGATCGGCCTGCATCAGCTCACCCGCTTCGGGCTCGAGAGCGTCACGTCGGGCGCGCGCAGGTAGAGCGGCTGGGGTGCCGCGAACGGCAGCCCCGCGGCGAGCCGCGCGAGGGCGACGTGCGCGAGCGGGGCAGCGGGGATCTCGACGACCTCGTGGGCGGCGACCCCCTCCTCTGGCATCCACTCGATGCGGGCGACGAGGTGCGCGGGCGCCACGACCGTCGGCAGGGGCAGGGCGGCCGCGTAGGTCGTGACGGCGACCTCGCGGCGGCGGGCATCCGTCACCACCGAGAAGCGCCCCGCGGCCACGCCGCCCTCGACGAGCGCGAGGGCGACGGCATCGTGGCTCGGCACCGGCAGCAGCGGGATGCCGCGCGCGAACGCGACCGCGCGCGCCGCCGCGATGCCGACGCGCAGGCCCGTGTACGGCCCGGGGCCGATGCCCGTGACGACCCCGGTGAGCGCCGCGGCCGAGACGCCCTCGGCATGCAGCACGGCGTCGAGGAACGGGCCGATGATCTCGGCGTGCCGCCGGGTGTCGGGGGTGGACCGCTCAGCGAGCACGCGCCCGTCGTCGGCGACGACCGCGACCGCGGTGCCCGCGGAGGTGTCAATCGCGAGCAGCATGCAGCCAGCCTAGGTCGGCCCAGCGCGCGCCGACGCCCGTGATCGTGACCGTGCGGGGTTCGATCGGCGCGGCGTCGGGGTCCGGTGCGGAATCGTCATCGGTCGTCGCGGCCGTGCCCTCGCCCGCGCCCGACGGCCGCTCGATCGTCACGGCGAGCCACTCGTCGACCAGGTGCTCGAGCAGCCCGGCGCCCCACTCGACGACGACGATCGACCCCGCGAAGTCGAGATCGAGGTCGTCGAGCTCGGCGGCGTCGCGCAATCGGTAGGCGTCGACGTGCACGAGCGGCGGTGCATCCGGGCGCGGATGCGTGCGCGCGAGCACGAACGTGGGGCTCGTCACGGCACCCCGCACGCCGAGCGCGGCACCGAGGCCGCGCGTGAGCGTCGTCTTGCCCGCACCGAGCTCTCCCGTGAGCAGCAGCACGTCGCCCGCCCCGAGCTGCTCGGCGAGCAGGGCGCCCAAGCGCTCCATCGCGTCGGGGTCGGCGATCGTCAGCGAGACCGACATGCGCTCATGCCCCCGTTCGGTGCACACGCCGGCCGAGCCGCGTGACGAGCTCGTAGGCGATCGTGCCGGCGGCGTCGGCCCACTCATCGACGCCCGGGTCGCCCTCGGCCGGATCGCCCCACAGCACGGCGCGGTCGCCGATCTCGACGGGGGCGTCGCCGACGTCGACCACGACCTGGTCCATCGCGATGCGGCCGACGACGCGGTGCACGCCGTCGCCGATCCGCACGGGGGCGTCGACCGCCGCGCGCGGAACACCGTCGGCGTAGCCGAGCGGCACGAGCGCGAGCGTCGTCGGCACGGTTGTGCGATGCAGGAAGCCGTACGAGACCCCGCTGCCCGCGGGCACGCGCTTGAGGCCGACGACACGCGCGCTCAGCTGCATCGCCGGCACGAGCGGCAGCGTGCCACGCAGGTGGCGCTCCGGGGCGATGCCGTAGAGCCCGATGCCGAGCCGCACCATGTCGTAGCGGGCCGCCGGATGGTCGAGCGCCGCGGCCGAGGCGGCGAGATGCCGGATGCCCGGGTCGAGGCCGACGCTGCGCACCGCATCCAGGAACCGCTCGAAGGCGACCACCTGCCCGCGGTCGTCGTCGGGCGAAGTGTTCGAGAGGTGGCTGAACACGCCACCGAGCGCGACCTCGCCCGCCGCGACGTGGGCGGCGAGCTGCTCGACGAGCGGACCCCACTCGGCCTCGATCACGCCGTTGCGCGAGAGCCCCGTGTCGACCTTGATGTGCACGGTCGCGCGGTGGCCGCTCGCCGCCGCGCGTGCGAGCTGGGGGCCCGAGCTGATGCCGAGCGCGATGCCGGCCTCCGCGGCGGCGGCGAAGTCGGCCTCGGGGTCGTGCAACCACGCGAGCACGGGCGCATCGATGCCCGCGGCACGCAGCTCGAAGGCCTCGTCGAGGTCGGCGACGCCGAGGTGGTCGACCCCGGCCTCGAGGGCGGCGCGCGCGGCCGTCACCGCGCCGTGGCCGTAGCCGTCGGCCTTGACGATCGCCATGGCGTGGGTCGTCGGCACGAGGCGTCGCAGGGTGGCGGTGTTCGCGCCGATCGCTTCAGCCGAGATGCGCGCCTCGCGCAACGGCCGCGTCATGACTCGGCCACCACGAAGGCGATCGCGACGCCCGCGTCGTGTGACATCGAGAGGTGCAGCGAGCCGATGCCGCGCTCGGCCACGATCTCGGCCGCACGCCCGCTCACGACGAGATCGGGGTTGCCCTCAGCGTCGGGTACCACGCGCATGTCGTGCCAGCCGACACCGTCGGTCGCCCCGAGCGCCTTCATGAGCGCCTCCTTCGCGGCGAAGCGCCCCGCGAGCGAGCGCAGGGGCAGGTCGCGCTCGTTCTCGGCGAAGAGCCGCTCGCGCAGGCGCGGGGTGCGGCTGAGGGCCCGCTCGAAGCGCGCCAGGTCGACGACGTCGACTCCGATCCCGACGATCCGGCCCATGGTGCCCTCCGCCCGCTGCCCGGGCCTACTCGACCGTGACCGACTTGGCGAGGTTGCGCGGCTGGTCGACGTCGAGGCCCTTCGCCGCCGCGAGCTCCATGCCGAAGATGTGCAGGGGCACGACGGCGAGCAGCGGTTCGAAGAAGGGCGAGGCGAGCGGGATGCGGATGACCTCGTCGGCGTGCGGCAGCACAGCGACGTCGCCCGCTTCGGCGATGGCGATGACGCGCGCCCCGCGGGCCCTGATCTCTTGGATGTTCGAGACGACCTTCGCGTGCAGCGAGCTCGGGTCACGCGGGCTCGGCACGATCACGAAGACGACCTGCCCGGGCTCGATCAAGGCGATCGGCCCGTGCTTGAGCTCACCTGCCGCGAAACCCTCCGCGTGGATGTAGGCGAGCTCCTTGAGCTTGAGGGCCCCCTCGAGGGCGACGGGGTAGCCGACGTGCCGGCCGAGGAACAGCACCGACTGCGTGTCGGCCATCCACTTCGCCATCTCCCGGATGCGCTCCCCCGAGTTGAGCACGGCCGCGAGCTTCTCGGGCACCGCCTGCAGCTCGGCGACGAGGCCGCGCGCCCGCTCGGGCTCGAGCGCCCCCCGCACCTGCCCGAGCTGCAGCCCGAGCAGGTAGATCGCCGTGATCTGGGCGACGAATGCCTTGGTCGACGCGACCGCGACCTCGGGGCCCGCGTGGGTGTAGACGACGGCGTCGGACTCGCGCGGGATCGTCGCGCCCTGCGTGTTGCAGATCGAGAGCGTGCGGGCGCCCTGCTCGCGCGCGTACTTCACGGCCATCAGGGTGTCCATCGTCTCGCCCGACTGGCTGATCGAGACGACGAGCGTGCGGGGCGAGAGCACGGGCTCGCGGTAGCGGAACTCGTGCGCGAGCTCGACGTCGACGGGCACGCGGGCCCACTGCTCGATCGCGTACTTGCCGACGAGGCCCGCGTAGTACGCCGTGCCGCACGCGATGATGAGCACGCGGTCGAGCCCGGTCAGCACGTCGTCGCCGAGTGCGGCGAGCTCGGGCAGATCGACGAGTCCGTCGTGCACGCGGCCGAGGATCGTCTTCGCGACGGCCTCCGGCTCTTCGCTGATCTCCTTCGCCATGAAACTCGACCAGCCGCCCTTCTCGGCCGCCGAAGCGTCCCAGTCGACCTCGAAGGTCGAGGGCGTCACGGGCGCGCCGCCGAAGTCGACGACCTCGACGCGGTCGGGGCGGATCGTGACGACCTGGTCCTGCCCGATCTCCATCGCGCGGTGCGTGTATTCGACGAAGGCCGCGACATCGGAGCCGAGGAAGTTCTCGCCGTCGCCCAGCCCCACCACGAGCGGCGAGTTGCGGCGAGCGCCGACGACGACGTGCGGCTGATCGGCGTGCACGGCGACGAGCGTGAAGGCGCCCTCGAGCCGCTGCACGGTCGCGAGCATCGCCGTCGTCAGGTCGCCCGACTCGCGGTAGGCGTCGCCGACAAGAAGAGCCGCGACCTCGGTGTCGGTCTCGGAGGTGAACGCGTGCCCGCGCTCGAGCAGCTCAGTCTTGAGCTCGAAGAAGTTCTCGATGATGCCGTTGTGAATGAGGGCGAGGCGCCCGCCATCGCCCAGGTGCGGGTGGGCGTTGCCGTCGGTCGGCCCGCCGTGCGTGGCCCAGCGCGTGTGGCCGATGCCGGTCTGGCCGTCGGCGATCGGAACAGCCGCGAGGTCATCGGTGAGCATGCCGAGCTTGCCCGCGCGCTTGCGCGTCGCGAGGGCGCCGTCATCGCCCACGACGGCGACGCCGGCGGAATCGTAACCCCGGTACTCGAGCCGCTTGAGCCCGCCCAGCAGCACCTCGACGCTGCCCCGGGTTCCGACGTAGCCCACGATTCCGCACATGAGGGTCCATTCTACGGCTCGCGTCCTCGCCCACGCCCCCGGGGGTACTGTGGAGCCGATGAGCGATCCGGGCGCAGCACGCGACACCTCGCCGTTCGACGAGATCGATCGGCGGCGCTGGGCGGCGCTCGCACCCTCCGCCGCGCATCCCCTCACCGAGACCGAGCTCGTGCAGCTGCGCGGCCTCGGTGACGCCCTCGATCTGCGCGAGGTCGACGAGGTCTATGTGCCGCTCAGCCGGCTGCTGAGCCTCTACGCGGTCGGGGCGCGCGAGCTGCACCAGGCCACCCGCAGCTTCCTCGGCGAGCCGGGCGCGCACACGCCCTTCGTCATCGGCGTCGCCGGCTCGGTCGCGGTCGGCAAGTCGACGATCGCGCGCCTGCTGCGCGAACTGCTCTCGCGCTGGCCCGACACCCCGCGCGTCGAGCGCGTCACGACCGACGGCTTCCTGCTGCCGACGTCCGAGCTCGGGCGCCGCGGCATCCTGCACCGGAAGGGGTTCCCCGAGTCGTACGACCGTCGCGCGCTGCTGCGCTTCGTCGCGCGCGTGAAGTCGGGAGCCGACGAGGTGCGCGCTCCCGTGTACAGCCACCTCAGCTACGACCGCGTGCCCGGTGCCGAGATCATCGTGCGCCGGCCCGACATCCTCATCGTCGAGGGTCTCAACGTGCTGCAGCCGCCCGGCCCGGGTGCCTCGCTCGCCGTGAGCGACCTCTTCGACTTCACGATCTACGTGGATGCCCGCACGAGCGACATCGCGCAGTGGTATGAAGAGCGCTTCCTGGCCTTGCAGCGCGGGGCCTTCGCCGATCCCCGCAGCTACTTCCACCGCTATGCCGCGCTGTCGCACGATGAGGCCGTGCTCAAGTCGCGCGAGATCTGGCGCGAGATCAACGAGCCCAACCTGGTGCAGAACATCCTGCCCACGCGCGCCCGCGCCTCGCTCGTGCTGCGCAAGGCGAGCGACCACACGGTCGAGACCGTGCTGCTGCGCAAGATCTGATGGCCGAGTGCGAGCAGTCGCCTCCCGCGGCGACCTACACCCACGGTCACCACGCGAGCGTGCTCGCCGCGCACCGCTGGCGCACGATCGCCAACTCCGCGGCCTATCTCGAACCGCGCCTCGGTGCGGGCCGCTCGCTGCTCGACGTCGGTTGCGGGCCCGGCACGATCACTGCCGAGCTCGCCGGCCGGCTCGCCCCGGGCCGGGTCGTCGGCCTCGACGCCGCGACCGACGCCATCGATGCGGCGCGGCGGCACGCGGCCGAGGTCGGCGCCGCGGCGCAGTTCGCTGTCGGTGACGCCATGGCGTTGCCGTTCCCCGACGCCTCCTTCGACATCGTCCACACTCACCAGACCCTGCAGCACGTGGGCGATCCGGTCGGGATGCTGCGCGAGATGGCGCGCGTCGCCGGGCCGCAGGGCATCGTCGCCGCACGCGAGGTCGACTACAGCGCCACGACCTGGTTCCCGCTGCTGCCGGGTCTCGACCTCTGGCTCGACCTCTACCGGCGCGTGCACCGCGGGAACGGCGGCGAACCGGACGCCGGCCGGCACCTCAAGGCCTGGGCGGTCGCGGCGGGGCTCGAAGCGAGCGCGCTCACCGCATCCGTCTGGCTGTTCAGCGAACCGGAGGATCGCGCCTGGTGGGGCGGCGCCTGGGCCGAGCGGGTGCTGCACTCGGCATTCGCCCGCAGTGCGATCGACGGCGGGCACGCCACACCCGACGAGCTCACCGCCATCAGCGAGGCCTGGGTGCAGTGGTCGCGCCACGACGACGCGATGCTGACGATGACGCACGTGGAGCTCGTCGCCCCGGGCCTCGACGGCACACGGGGCGAAGTCCCCGAGCGCTAGACCGCCAGCTGCTCGCGCACGAGGGTCGCGAGCCGCCCGGCCACCTGCTCGGCCGTGCCCTGATCGGCGGCCTCGACCATGACGCGCACCATCGGCTCGGTGCCGCTCGCCCGCAGCAACACGCGCCCCGAGTCGCCGAGCGCCGCCGACTCGGCCTCGACCGCGGCGGCGATGATGCCGTGGCCCTCGAGCGCGGTGCGGTCGACGCCGCGCACGTTGATGAGCACCTGAGGGAACACCGTCATGACGTCGGCGAGCTCGGCGAGCGTGCGCCCCGAGCGCACCATCTCGGCCGCGAGCTGGAGGCCGGTGAGAATGCCGTCGCCCGTCGTCGCGTGATCGCTGAAGATGATGTGGCCCGACTGCTCGCCGCCGAGGCTCAAGCGGTGCTCGCCGAGCGCCTCGAGCACATGCCGGTCGCCCACGCCCGTCTCGATGACACGGATGCCGTGGTCGGCCATCGCGCGCTTGAGGCCCAGATTGCTCATGACCGTCGCGACGAGCGTGTCGTCGACGAGCATGCCGCGGGCCTGCAGCGAGACGGCGAGGATCGCCATGATCTGGTCGCCATCGATGACCCGGCCCTGGGCATCCACTGCCAGGCACCGGTCGGCGTCGCCGTCATGGGCGATGCCGAGGTCGGCGCCGTGCTCGAGCACGGCCGCCTGCAGCGGGCCGAGGTGGGTCGACCCGACGCCCTCGTTGATGTTGAGGCCGTCGGGGTCGCTGCCGATCACCGTGACGCGCGCGCCGGCGTCGGCGAAGACCTGCGGCGAGATGCCCGCGGCGGCACCGTGCGCGCAGTCGATGACGACGTGCAGTCCCGCGAGCGAGACGTCGAGGGTGCCGAGCAGGTGCAGCAGATAGCGGTCCTCCGCGTCGGCGAAGCGACGGATGCGGCCCACCCCCGCGCCGGTCGGCGCCAGCTTCTCGCTCGCGAGCGCGGCCTCGATGCGGTCTTCGACGGCATCGGGCAGCTTGGTGCCGCCGAACGAGAAGAACTTGATGCCGTTGTCGGGCGCCGGGTTGTGCGAGGCGGAGATCATGACACCGAAGTCGGCGCGGATATCGCCGACGAGGAACGCCGCCGCGGGCGTCGGGATGACGCCGGCGTCGAGCACGTCGATGCCCGAGCTCGCGAGCCCGGCCGAGACGGCTGCGGTCAGGAACTGCCCCGAGATACGGGGATCGCGCGCGACGATCGCCGTCGGACGACGGCCCTGCGCGCGCAGCTCGTCCGCGTGCCGACCCGTCGTGAGCACGCGGGCAGCGGCCTGGGAGAGCCCGAGGGCCAGCTCGACGGTGAGATCACCGTTGGCGAGCCCTCGGACTCCATCCGTGCCGAAGAGACGACCCATGGCGAGTCCTCTGCTCGAACGACTAGCGCTTCGAGTACTGAGGGGCCTTGCGCGCCTTCTTGAGACCGGCCTTCTTGCGCTCGATGACGCGGGCGTCGCGCGTGAGGAAGCCGGCCTTCTTGAGGGTGGGACGGTTGTTCTCGCGGTCGATCTCGTTGAGCGCGCGCGCGATGGCGAGACGCAGGGCGCCCGCCTGGCCCGAGGGGCCGCCGCCCGTGATCCGCGCGGTGACGTCGTAGGCGCCGCCGAGCTGCAGGATCGTGAAGGGGTCGTTGATGAGCTGCTGGTGCAGCTTGTTCGGGAAGTAGTCCTCGAGCGTGCGCCCGTTGACCTTGTAGGTGCCGGCGCCGGGGGTGATGCGCACGCGGGCGATGGCCTGCTTGCGACGGCCCACGGCCTGGCCGCCGACGGAGAGGATCGCGCGAGGCGCCGCCGACGCGGCGGGAGCGGCCGACTCGGTCGTGTACGACTCGGGAGCCGACTCGGGGGTGATGTCTTCGGTGTTCACTGCGCCGTTAGTGGTCATGTCTGCCACGATGCTGTTCCTTAGCGTCTTCGCGGCCGCTACTGGGCGACCTGGTCGAGGGTGTAGATCGTCGGCTGCTGGGCAGCGTGCGGGTGCTCGGCACCCGCGTAGACCTTGAGCTTCTTCATCTGGGCGCGGCCGAGCGAGTTCTTCGGCAGCATGCCGCGAATCGCCTTCTCGACAGCGCGCTCGGGGTTCTTCTCGAGCAGCTCGGAGTACGAGGTGGCCGTGAGGCCGCCCGGGTAGCCCGAGTGGCGGTAGGCCTTCTTCTGCGCGAGCTTCGAGCCCGTGAGGGCGACCTTGTCGGCGTTGATGATGATGACGAAGTCACCCATGTCCATGTGCTGGGCGAAGGTGGCCTTGTGCTTGCCGCGGAGGAGAACGGCGGCGTGGCTGGCGAGGCGGCCCAGGACGACATCGGTTGCGTCGATGACGACCCAGTTGCGCTGAACGTCAGCGGGAGTGGGGCTGAATGTGCGCGTCACAGTGCGTACTTTCGTGTCGAGTAGTTCGTGAATCCCGCTCCGGGGGGAGTTCGCGCTGCAGATGCAGGGCGAACGCCGCGGTGGAGGGCTCAACCGGATGACCGTCGGCGACGGACACCAAGGGTCGAGCCTACCGGCCGGGCGGTGCCCGGTCAATTCACGGGCGACGGCCCGACTCAGTCCGAGGGGTCGGATGCTCTCCCGAGCGGCTCGCGGCGCGCCCGGGTCAGCTCGGCGCGGGCCCCGAGCTCGTCGTCGGGCGGGTAGCCCACCTCCATGAGCGTGAGCCCCTTCGCCGCGACGACCGCGAAGGCGTTGGCCTTGACGGCATCGGCGAGGATGCCGCTCAGCCTCGCGCCGTCGAGCCGACCGAGCCCCACGGCCACGGCCGCGCCGACGAGCGCGCGCACCATCGAGTGGCAGAAGGCGTCGGCCCGCACCGTGGCGACGAGCACGCCCTCGGCGTCCCGTGTCCACACGTAGTCGAGCAGGGTGCGGATGGTGGTGGCGCCCTCGCGCGGTTTGCAGAAGGCCGCGAAGTCGTGCAGGCCCGTGAGGCTCGCGGCAGCAGCATCCATCGCCGCCGCGTCGAGTTCGGAGGGGTGCCAGAGCGTATGCGTGCGGCGGCGCGGATCGCGATGGCTGAGCGCGTCGGCGATGCGGTACTCGTAGCGGCGCCAGACGGGCGAGAACCGGGCGTCGAAGCCCGCCGGCGCGACCGAGACCCGGTCGATGACGACATCGGCGGCGGTCGCCGCGACGATGCCGTTGAGGCGGCGCGCCACCGACTGCTCGACCGATCCGGCGCGCCGCGACGAGGCGAGGCGGCGGTACTGCTCGGCGGTGAGATCGATGTGCGCCACCTGCCCGGTGGCGTGCACGCCCGCGTCGGTGCGACCGGCCACGACGAGGCGCACCTCGAGCTCGGGGTCGCGCAGGAGCGTCGCGATCGCCGCATCGAGCACGCCCTCGACCGTGCGCAGACCGGGTTGACGACTCCAGCCCGAGAAGGCCGTCCCGTCGTAGGCGAGATCGAGCCGCAGGCGCACAGTCTCCACGACTGCTGAGTCTACGGCGCGCGGTTTGACCGAGGGGCGCGGGAGGACGACCCTAGAGGAACCATGTCGGCCATCAGCACGAGCAGCGTCGCCCGCGACCGCCTTCCCGGCCTCGACGGCCTGCGGGCGCTCGCGATCGTGCTCGTGCTCGCGTACCACCTGTTCCCGGGCCTCGCGCCGGGCGGCTTCGTCGGTGTCGACGTGTTCCTCGTCGTGAGCGGCTATCTCATCACCGCCCTCCTCGTCGCCGAGCACCGGATGCACGGTCGCATCGCCCTGCGCCGGTTCTGGGCCCGGCGCGCGCGTCGGCTGCTGCCCGCGCTCATGGTCATGGTCGGGCTCACCGCCGCCGTCGCGGCGCTCATCGGCGGCGACGTGCTCGTCGGCATCGGCTGGCAGCTCGCCGGCGTGCTGACCTTCAGCAGCAACTGGTGGTCGATCGCGCAGGGGTCGAGCTACCTCGACCAGACGAGCCCCGAGCTCTTCCGCCACGCCTGGTCGCTCGCGGTCGAAGAGCAGTTCTACGTGCTCTGGCCGCTCGCCATCATCGCCCTGCTTCTCATCCCGAGGCGCTGGCTGCGCGTCGCCCTCCCGCTCGCGCTCGCCGCGGCCTCGGCCGTCGGGCTGGCGCTGCTCGCGGGCGACCCGGCGATCGACCCGGCCCCCGCCTCGGTCGCGTACCTCTCGACGCTCACGCACGGCTTCGGGCTGCTGCTCGGCGCCGCCCTCGCTCTCGGCGTCGATCCGCTGCGGCAGCGGGCATCCGCTCACCGCACTCCCGCCTGGGCGGCCGATGCCGGCGCGGTGCTCGCGGCGAGCGGACTCGTCGCTCTCGCCCTCGTGCTCACAATCGACGGCGCCGCCACGTATCGGGGCGGGCTCCTCGCGGCCGCGCTGCTGACCGGCGCGCTCATCGCATGCCTCGCGCATCCGGGCGGCCGGGCGGCGCAGTGGGCGGATGCCCCGCTCCCCCGCTGGCTCGGCGAGCGGTCGTACGGGCTGTACCTCTGGCACTGGCCCGTGCTCATCCTGCTCGGTGCCGCGCTGCCGGCCGTCGACCGCGTCGGCGGCTCGAGCTGGCTGCTCGGCCTCGCCGCCCTCGCCATCGCCGTCGTGCTCGCGGCCCTGAGCCATCGGTTCGTCGAGCAGCCGGTGCGCACGGGGCTCGCGGCGGCGGCGCTGCGCGGCGAGCGGGGCTGGTCGCGTCCGCGCCGGGCTGTACTCGCCGGGGGCACCGTTCTCGCGCTCGCGGGACTCATCGCGGGCAGCGCTCTCGCGGTCGTGCGGGCGCCCGCGCAGTCCGAGGCCGCCGCCCTCATCGCGGCGGGGCAGGCCGCCCTCGATGCCGCGCCCGCCGCCGGGCCGCTGCGTATCCCCCCGCAGGATCGGGCGCCCGCCGAGCCCGGCGGTGCGCCCTTGCCCTCGGGGGATCAGATCGTGGCGATCGGCGACTCGGTGATGCTCGCGGCAGCGCCGCAGTTGCAGGCGCGGTTCCCGGGCATCGCGATCGACGCAGCGGTCTCTCGGCAGATGCACCAGGCTCCCGGGCGCTTGCAGCGACTCGCCGATCAGGGGGCGCTGCGGCCATAAGTCGTCATCGGGCTCGGCACCAACGGCTCGATCGACACGGCCACGCTCCGAGAGATCCGGGCCATCATCGGGCCCGACCGAGCGCTCGTGCTCGTGAGCGCGCAAGCGCCGCGCGGATGGATCCCGACCGTCAACGCGCGGCTCGCCGCCTACGCCCAGGACTACCGGCAGGTCGTGCTGGCCGACTGGCGATCAGCGATCACGCCCCGGCTCGAGCTGCTCGCGCGTGATCAGGTGCACCCCGGCTCGGCGGGCGGGCGCATCTACACACGCACGGTCGAGGGCGCGCTGCAGTACCTCGTCGACCTGCCCGACCCGGTCGACTACGACGCCAACCCCGAGGTGCAACGGCCCCGTTGAGCGCGGTGAGTGCGCGCTAGTAGACGACGCGGTACGAGACGTCGCGTGCGGTCGGCGCGAAGCCGAGGCGCGTGTAGACGCCCAGAGCACCCGTGGGGTTCTCGGTGTCCACATCGAGCACGGCGCACTCGAGGCCCGCGTCGCGGTAGGCGGTGAGCACCTCGCTCAGCAGTGCGCTCGCGAGGCCGCGGCCGCGCCACGCGCGAACGGTGCCGACGAGACCGATGTATCCCGAGCGCGATCCCTGGCGCTCCCAGTCGTCTTCGTTCACCTCGGTGATGACGAAGCCGACGACCTCGTCGCCGACCGTCGCGACGCGGCTGAGATCGGGGCGGAAGCTCGGCAGGCCCTGCATCGACTCCCAGCCCTCGCGCGAGGCCGGCTGGCTGCCCCAGTGATCGGCGAAGGCGGCGTTCTTGGCCGCGCGCACGAGTTCGCTCATGGCCGCCTCGAACGGCACGATCGCGACGCCCTCCGGGTGCGGAGCCGGCAGCGTGGGGTCGGCGAGATCGGCCTCGAGGGTCGTGAAGTAGCGCGCCGGCTCGAAGCCCGCTCGCTGCAACAGGCGTCCGTGCTCGGGCGCGCGGTCGGCCGCATAGCTGAGCACCCACGCGGGCAGGGCGAGGTCGGAGTCGGCGAGCAGTGCGCGGGCGCGCTCCTGCTGCCACGCGAGCAGGCGGCGCCCGATCCCGCGGCCGCGATGCGCGGCGTCGACGCCCCCGAACAGGATCACCCGCACGAGCGATTCGGGGTCGGGCGGGGCGACCACGAGGCCCCACGCGACCGCCGTGCCCTCGGTGTCGACCGCGAGCATGCCGTCGCGACCGGGCTCGACCCACGAGTGCCCGAGCTCCTCGCGGATCTCGTCGAGCGACTCGCTCCAGGTCGGGTGGTCGCGCACGCTGATGCGCTCGGCGAGGTCGGTCACGGCCTCCGCGTCGTCACCCGAGAGCGGGCGCCAGTGGATGCCCTCGGGGCCGTCGGGCATCGGGATCGTCGCGGGGGCGGTCACGCGCTCGCGCAGCGGCCTGAGGTCGTCGGTCACGCGAGAAAGCGTACGGCCCCCGCTCCACTGGAGCGGGGGCCGTGACGCGATCGTGATGGCGCGGAGCTACTTGGCCTCGTCCTCGGCCGGAGCCTCGTCGGCGGCCTCGGCGGGCGCCTCCTCGGCGGACTCGGTCTCGACGGCCTCGGTCTCGGCCGTGGCCTCCTCGACGACGGCCTCGTCGGCGACGGTCTCGTCAGCGACGACCTCGTCAGCGACAGCCTCGTCGACCGGGGCGGCGACCGGAGCGGCCGCGGCGGCCGACTTCTTCGCGCTCTTCGGCTTCGGGTTCACCGGCTCGAGCACGAGCTCGATGACGGCCATGGGGGCGTTGTCGCCCTTACGGTAGCCGACCTTCGTGATGCGGGTGTAGCCGCCTTCGCGCTCGGCGACGAGCGGCGCGATCTCCGTGAAGAGCTCGTGCACGGCGCTCTTGTCGTGGATGATCGTCATCACCCGGCGACGGGCGTGCAGGTCACCGCGCTTCGCGAAGGTGATGAGACGCTCGGCGAGCGGACGAAGGCGCTTGGCCTTGGTCTCGGTCGTCGTGATGCGCTTGTGCGTGAAGAGCGCCGTCGCGAGGTTGGCGAGCAGCAGGCGCTCGTGGGCGGGACCGCCGCCGAGGCGGGGGCCCTTCGTGGGCTGAGGCATGGTGTGTGTTCTTTCGTATCAGTGACGGGAGGGGAGCGGGTCGCGGGTGCGGCCTAGCTCTCCTCGTCGTCGTAGCCGCCGTAGAAGTGAGCGCCGTCGAACCCGGGAACCGCGTCCTTGAGCGAGAGGCCCATCTCGACGAGCTTGTCCTTGACCTCGTCGACCGACTTCTGGCCGAAGTTGCGGATGTTCATGAGCTGGGTCTCCGAGAGCGCCACGAGCTCGCTCACGGTGTTGATGCCCTCGCGCTTGAGGCAGTTGTAGCTGCGCACCGACAGATCGAGGTCTTCGATCGGCATCGAGAGCTCGGTCGAGAGCACGGCGTCGACCGGCGCGGGGCCGATCTCGATGCCCTCGGCCTGGGTGTTGAGCTCGCGTGCGAGACCGAACAGCTCGACGAGCGTGCGGCCAGCCGACGCGATCGCGTCGCGCGGCGTGATGGCCGGCTTCGACTCGACGTCGACGACGAGACGGTCGAAGTCAGTGCGCTCACCGGCACGCGTCGCCTCGACGCGGTAGGTGACCTTGAGCACGGGCGAGTAGATCGAGTCGACGGGGATCTGGCCGGCCTCGCTGAACTCGCTGCGGTTCTGCGTCGCGCTGACGTAGCCGCGACCGCGCTCGATCGTGAGCTCGAGCTCGAACTTCGCGCTGTCGTTGAGCGTCGCGATCACGAGCTCAGGGTTGTGGATCTCGACGCCGGCCGGGGCCGAGATGTCGGCCGCGGTGACCTCGCCCGCGCCCTGCTTGCGCAGGTAGGCGGTGATCGGCTCGTCGTGCTCGCTCGAGACCACGAGGTTCTTGACGTTGAGGATGATCTCGGTGACATCCTCCTTCACCCCCGCGATGGTGCTGAACTCGTGCAGCACGCCGTCGATGCGGATGCTCGTCACGGCGGCGCCGGGGATCGACGAGAGCAGCGTGCGGCGCAGCGAGTTGCCGAGGGTGTAGCCGAAGCCGGGCTCGAGCGGCTCGATGATGAAGCGCGAGCGGAACTCGGAGACGTTCTCCTCGGTCAGCGTGGGACGTTGTGCGATGAGCACTATGTGTTTCCTTTCGGCAAAGTGTCCGCCATATGACACTTGTGGCGCGACGAGTGGCTGGCTCGTCGAGTGTGTTGAGTTATGCGCGGTGGAGCTGAGGACGATGCAGCGCATCGCCGCGACCCCCGCGCCGACCCGAGCTGCGCTCGGGCCGGACGACACGGGGTCGAAGGATTAGACGCGGCGACGCTTGGGCGGGCGGCAGCCGTTGTGCGCCTGGGGCGTCACGTCGCTGATCGACCCGACCTCGAGGCCGGCGGCCTGCAGCGAGCGGATCGCGGTCTCGCGGCCCGAGCCCGGGCCCTTGACGAAGACGTCGACCTTCTTCATGCCGTGCTCCTGCGCCTGACGCGCAGCCGACTCGGCGGCGAGCTGGGCGGCGAAGGGGGTCGACTTGCGCGAGCCCTTGAAGCCGACCTGGCCCGACGAGGCCCAGCTGATGACGGCGCCGCTCGGGTCGGTGATCGACACGATCGTGTTGTTGAACGTGGACTTGATGTGAGCCTGGCCGACGGCGATGCTCTTCTTCTCTTTGCGGCGGGGCTTGCGCGCGGCCGACTTGGGTGCTGCCATGGTCTTCTCCTAAACCTGTGGATTGCGCGGGTCGCGGCGGGGCCGGACTAGCGCGCCTTCTTCTTGCCGGCGACGGTGCGCTTCGGGCCCTTGCGGGTGCGCGCGTTGGTCTTGGTGCGCTGACCGCGCACGGGCAGGCCGCGGCGGTGGCGGATGCCCTCGTAGGAGCCGATCTCGACCTTGCGGCGGATATCGGCAGCGACCTCGCGACGCAGGTCGCCCTCGACCTTGTAGGCGCCCTCGATGTGGTCGCGCAGCGCGACGAGCTGGTCGTCGGTCAGATCCTTGACGCGCACGTTCGGGTCGATGCCCGTGGCGGCGAGGGTCTCGGTCGAACGCGTGCGTCCAACTCCGTAGATGTACGTGAGGGCAATCTCCACGCGCTTATCGCGCGGGATGTCCACTCCGGCAAGACGGGCCATGACGGCTCCTTCAGGTGTGTGAGAGGTGTGGAGCAGTACCGGTGCCCGGGCCTCTCGCCCGGGGTGTCCCCCGCATCCGCGGGTTCTGGTACTGCCTGGAGTGCGTATTCAGTTGTGAGTTCGGAGGAGGCTCGAGAGCCTTAGCCCTGGCGTTGCTTGTGCCGGGGGTTCTCGCAGATGACCATGACGTTGCCGTGGCGACGGATCACCTTGCACTTGTCGCAGATGGGCTTGACGCTGGGGTTGACCTTCATGATGTTCTTCTCTCTCGCTGGCCTCGTGCGCCGGGTGGATCCCCGGGCCGTTCCTTATCCGGCGAAACGCTTACTTGTAGCGGTAGACGATGCGGCCGCGGGTCAGGTCGTAGGGGCTCAGCTCCACGATCACGCGGTCCTCGGGGAGGATGCGGATGTAGTGCTGGCGCATCTTGCCCGAGATGTGGGCGAGCACCTTGTGGCCGTTGGTCAGCTCGACGCGGAACATCGCGTTGGGCAGCGCTTCGACCACCGAGCCTTCGATCTCGATGACACCGTCTTTTTTGGCCATTGCCTCTTCGTCGCTAAAAGTGTGGTTTCTACCGGTCGTGCGGATGACACGGTGCTGCCACGGTGACCCCCTCTGCACGGCGGGGTCTGAGCAGACACGCCGAAGGCGTGCCGAAAGCACCAAGGGTCGAGCTTAGGTGATAGTGGCGCCTCGAGGCAAGTCGGCCGACCGAGCGGCGCGACGGGTGCGGCTCACGCGGTGAACAGGATGCCGCGCGCGGCGAGCGCCGACTCGATGCGCTCGGTGACCTCGGCGATCTCGCCGATGCCGTCGACCTTGGCGAGCAGCCCCCGCTCGGCATATACGCCGATGAGCGGCGCGGTCTGCTGCGCGTAGACGTCGAGACGGTGACGCACGACCGCCTCGTCGTCGTCGGCCCTGCCCTGGTCGAGGGCGCGCTTCTTCAGGCGCTCGACGACCACATCGGGCTCGGCCACGAGTTCGACGACGGCGTCCATCGACGTGCCGTGCTCGGCGAGAAACTCGTCGAGGGCACGCACCTGATCGGTCGTCCGCGGGTAGCCGTCGAGCAGGAAGCCGGCCGCGGCGTCGGGCTGCGAGAGGCGGTCGCGCACGAGGTCGTTCGTGAGGCTGTCGGGAACGTTGTCGCCCGCATCCATGAACGCCTTCGCCTTGAGGCCCAGCTCGGTCTCATTGCGCAGGTGCATGCGGAAGATATCGCCGGTCGAGATGGCTGGAACACCCAGGGCCTCAGAGAGGCGCTGTGCCTGCGTGCCCTTGCCCGCGCCGGGCGGACCGATCAGCAGCAGACGAGCGCTCATCGCAGGAGACCCTCGTAGTGGCGCTGCTGCAGCTGCGCGTCGATCTGCTTCACTGTCTCGAGGCCGACGCCGACGATGATCAGGATGCTCGCCCCGCCGAACGGGAAGTTCTGGTTCGCGCCGACCGCCGCGAAGGCGATGAGCGGGATGAGGGCGATGAGACCGAGGTACAGCGAGCCCGGCAGCGTGACCCGCGTGAGCACGTAGTCGAGGTACTCGGCCGTCGGGCGACCCGCGCGGATGCCGGGGATGAAGCCGCCGTACTTCTTCATGTTGTCGGCGACCTCTTCGGGGTTGAAGGTGATCGCGACGTAGAAGTACGTGAAGCCGACGATGAGCAGGAAGTAGACGACCATGTAGATCGGGTTGTCGCCCGAGACCAGGTTGTTCTGGATCCAGACGACCCACTCGGGTGCCGTCTCGCCCGCCGCAGGCTGGTTGAACTGCGCGATGAGGGCGGGCAGGTACAGCAGCGACGAGGCGAAGATGACGGGCACGACGCCGGCCATGTTGACCTTGATGGGGATGTACGTGTTGTTGCCGCCGTAGGTGCGGCGCCCGACCATGCGCTTGGCGTACTGCACCGGGATGCGTCGCTGCGACTGCTCGACGAAGACGACCGCCGCCATCACGAGCAGGCCGAGCAGGAGCACGAGGATGAAGATCTCCGGGCCCTGCGAGACGGCGATGGCCCACAGCGCCGAGGGGAAGGTCGCCGCGATCGAGACGAAGATCAGGAGCGACATGCCGTTGCCGATGCCGCGCTCGGTCACGAGCTCGCCGAACCACATGATGAGGCCCGTGCCCGCGGTCATCGTGATGACCATGAGCAGGATGGCGTACCAGGCGTCGTTGGTGAGCAGCTGGCTGCACTCGGGGACGCCGCTCGTCGTCGGGAAGAGCGCGCCTGCGCGCGCGACCGTGATGAGGGTGGTCGACTGCAGGATCGCGAGCGCGATCGTCATGTAGCGGGTGTACTGCGTGAGCTTGGCCTGGCCCGCCTGGCCCTCCTTGTGGAGGGTGTCGAAGTGCGGGATGACGACGCGCAGCAGCTGCGTGATGATCGACGCGGTGATGTACGGCATGATGCCGAGCGCGAAGATCGACAGCTGCAGCAGGGCGCCGCCGCTGAAGAGGTTGACCAGCTGGTACAGGCCCGTGGCGCCCTGGTTGCCCGCGAGGCAGAGCTGCACGTTCTGGAAGTCGACGAACGGCGCGGGAATGAACGATCCCAGACGGAAGACGGCGACCACACCGAGGGTGAAGCCGATCTTCCGGCGCAGGTCGGGCGTGCGGAAGATCCGCCCGATAGCTCTGAACACGAGACCTCCCGTAGAAAAACTATGAGCATCCGCCCGCCCGGCGGCGAGTGGATGCTGTGGCCCGAGTGGGCCGGAACCGCAGGGGCGGGTGGCCCCGGAGGGCCACCCGTCACCTACTGGATCGAACCGCCGGCAGCGACGATCTTCTGCTCGGCAGAGCGCGAGACCTTGTCGACGGTCACATTGAGCTTAACCGCAATGTCGCCATCGCCAAGAACCTTGACCTTCTCGTTCTTGCGCACAGCGCCCTTCGCGACGAGATCGGCGATGGTGACATCGCCGCCCTTCGGGTAGAGCTCCGCGAGCGCGGCGAGGTTGACGACCTGGTACTCGACCCGGAACGGGTTCGTGAAGCCGCGCAGCTTGGGCGCGCGCATCACCGAGTTGAGGTTGCCGCCCTCGAAGCCGGGCTTGACCTGGTAGCGGGCCTTGGTGCCCTTGGTGCCACGACCGGCCGTCTTGCCCTTCGAGCCCTCACCACGACCGACGCGGGTGCGGTCCTTCTTCGAGCCCGCAGCCGGACGGAGGTGGTGCACCTTGAGCACCTGCGGACGGGCGACATCGGCCGAGGCGGCCTTCTTCGCGGGAGCCTTCGCGGCAGCGGTCTTCGCCGGAGCCTTCTCAGCAGCAGCCTTCTCCGCAGCAGGCTTCGCAGCCGCCTTCGCCGGAGCCTTCTCCGCAGCAGGCTTCGCGGCGGCCTTGGCCGGAGCCTTCTCCGCAGCAGGCTTCGCGGCGGCCTTGGCCGGAGCCTTGGCAGCAGCGGCCTTCACGGGCGCCTTCTCAGCCGCCGGCTTCGCCGTCGTGGTCTTCTTGGCCGGAGCCTTCGCGGCGCCGTCCTTCTTCTCTTCAGCCATTAGTCAATCTCCTCGACCGTCACGAGGTGAGCCACCGTGCGCACGTAGCCGCGGTTGGCCGGGGTGTCTTCGCGCACGACGACGTCGCCGATGCGCTTGAGACCCAGGCTCCGCAGGGTGTCGCGCTGGTTCTGCTTCTCGCTGATGACGGACTTGATCTGGGTCACCTTCAGCTGCGCGGCCATCAGGCACCGCCCTTTCCGGCTGCGGCCTCGGCCGCGAGGGCCTCGGCGCGCACGAGGCGCGCAGGAGCGACATCCTCGAACTCGAGTCCACGACGGGCGGCGACGGCGCGCGGCTCTTCGAGCTGCTGCAGCGCGGCCACGGTCGCGTGGACGATGTTGATGGTGTTCGACGAGCCGAGCGACTTGCTCAGCACGTCGTGGATGCCAGCGCACTCGAGCACGGCACGCACGGGGCCACCGGCGATAACACCGGTACCCGCGGCGGCGGGGCGCAGCAGCACGACACCGGCAGCGGCCTCACCCTGCACGGGGTGCGGGATCGTCGCAGCGACGCGAGGGACGCGGAAGAAGTTCTTCTTCGCCTCCTCGACGCCCTTCGAGATCGCCGTGGGCACCTCGCGGGCCTTGCCGTAGCCGACGCCGACCATGCCGTTGCCGTCACCGACGACCACGAGGGCGGTGAAGCTGAAGCGACGACCACCCTTCACGACCTTCGACACGCGGTTGATCGTGACGACCCGCTCGAGGAACGGGCTCTTCTCGGTCTCGCGCTGGCCGCGGTCGCGGTTGGGGTTGCGCTCCCGGCCGCCACGGCGAGCCTCGCGGGGCTCAGTGGTCGCTTCCGACGACGCAGCGGTCTCCACGGGGGCCTCTGCCGCCACGGTCTGCTCCTTCTCGGTGTTGTTCACAGTCTCAGACTCGCTCACAGGTCCAGTCCACCCTCTCGAGCTCCATCGGCGATCGCCGCGACGCGGCCCGCGTAGCGGTTGCCGCCGCGGTCGAACACGACCGCCTCGACGCCGGCCTTCTTCGCGCGCTCGGCGACCAGCTCGCCGACCTTGCGGGCCTTGGCTGTCTTGTCGCCCTCGAAGCCGCGGAGGTCGCCCTCCATGGTCGATGCGCTGGCCACGGTGTGACCCTTGGTGTCGTCGACGATCTGCACGAAGACGTGACGCGCCGACCGGGTGACGACGAGACGCGGACGCTCGCTCGTGCCCGTGATGCGCTTGCGCAGACGCGCGTGGCGACGGCCCTTGGCCGCCGTCTTGCTCTTGCCTCTGGTTCCGAGACCCATGACTACTTCCCAGCCTTTCCGGCCTTGCGGCGCACAACCTCGCCGGCGTACCGCACACCCTTGCCCTTGTAGGGCTCGGGCTTGCGAATCTTGCGAATGTTGGCCGCGACCTCGCCGACGGCCTGCTTGTCGATGCCGCTGACGGTGAGCTTGTTGTTGCCCTCCACCGTGAAGGTGATCCCGGCGGGCGGGTTCACGGTGACGGGGTGCGAGAAGCCGAGTGCGAACTCGACACCCTCGCCCTTGGCCTGCACGCGGTAACCGGTGCCGACGACCTCGAGGCCCTTGGAGTAGCCCTGGGTGACGCCGATGATCTGGTTCGCGATGAGCGTGCGGGTGAGCCCGTGCAGCGAGCGCGAGGCGCGCTCGTCGTCGGGACGGGTGACGACCACCTGGTTGTCCTCGATGGCGACCTCGATGGGGCTCGCGACGGTGAGCGAGAGCTCACCCTTCGGGCCCTTGACCGAGACGGCCTGGCCGTCGATCTTCACCTCGACACCACCAGGGATGTCGATGGGCATGCGTCCGATACGTGACATGGCGGGTTACCACACGTAGGCGAGGACTTCCCCACCCACGCCCTTCTTCATCGCCTCGCGGTCAGTCAGCAGACCGGAGGAAGTCGACAGGATCGCGACGCCGAGGCCACCGAGGACGGTGGGGATCTCGGTGGACTTCGCGTAGACGCGCAGACCCGGCTTCGAGACGCGCTTGATGCCGGCGATCGACCGCTCGCGGTTCGGGCCGTACTTGAGCGAAAGGGTCAGCGTCGTGCCGACGCGCGCGTCGGAGACGGCCCAGTCGGCGATGTAGCCCTCGCGCTTGAGGATCTCGGCGATGTGCGTCTTCAGCTTCGAGCTGGGCAGCGACACCTCGTCGTGGAACGCCGAGTTGGCGTTGCGCAGTCTGGTCAGCAGGTCTGCGACCGGATCTGTCATCGTCATGATGAGTGTTTCCTGTTCTCGTCCGGTTTCGACTCCCGGGACACCGGGGCCGACCTGGCCGATCGTGGTCCGAAGACCGGGTTGGAGTGTTACTGGGGGGTGTCGCTCGAGCGGAAGGGGAAGCCGAGCGCGCGCAGCAGGGCGCGACCCTCGTCATCCGTCTTCGCCGTCGTGACGACCGTGATGTCGAATCCGCGGACGCGGTCGATCTTGTCCTGGTCGATCTCGTGGAACACGCTCTGCTCCTGGAGACCGAAGGTGTAGTTGCCGTTGCCGTCGAACTGCGTGGCGCTCAGGCCGCGGAAGTCGCGGATGCGGGGCAGCGCGAGGGTGATCAGGCGGTCCATGAACTCCCAGGCACGGTCGCCGCGCAGCGTGACGTGCGCGCCGATCGGCATGCCCTCGCGCAGCTTGAACTGCGCGATCGACTTGCGGGCCTTCGTGACCTGCGGCTTCTGACCGGTGATCGCCGTGAGGTCCTTGATGGCCCCGTCGATGACCTTCGAGTCGCGAGCGGCCTCGCCGACACCCGTGTTGACGACGATCTTGACGAGACCGGGAACCTGGTGCGGGTTGGTGTACCCGAACTGCTCGGTCAGCGCCTTCGTGATCTCGGCACGGTACTTCTGCTTGAGGCGCGGCTGGACCTTGTTCGCCAAGGCGGCGCCAGCCGGCGCGGCAGTTTCGGTTGACATTAGAGCTTCTCACCTGACTTCTTGGCGTACCGCACGCGGACGGTCTTCTTGACGCCGTTCTTCTCGACGGTCTCCTCGCGGAAACCCACGCGGGTCGGCTTCTTGGTCTTCGGGTCGACGAGGGCCACATTCGAGATGTGGATCGGCGCTTCCTGGGTCTCGATGCCACCGGTCTTGGTGCCGCGCTGCGTCTGGCCGACGCGCACGTGCTTGGTGACGTAGTTGACGCCCTCGACGATCACGCGGTTCTTCTCCGCGATGACCTCGATGACACGACCCTGCTTGCCGCGGTCGCCGCCGCGGTCTTCGGTCGCGCCGCTGATCACCTGGACGAGGTCGCCCTTCTTGATCTTGGCCATGGTTACAGCACCTCCGGGGCGAGCGAGACGATCTTCATGAACTTCTTGTCGCGCAGCTCGCGCCCGACCGGTCCGAAGATGCGGGTTCCACGAGGGTCGCCGTCAGCCTTGAGGATGACAGCGGCGTTCTCGTCGAACTTGATGTACGAGCCGTCGGGACGACGGGTCTGCTTGACGGTGCGCACGATGACGGCCTTGACGACGTCGCCCTTCTTGACGTTGCCGCCGGGGATCGCGTCTTTCACGGTCGCCACGATGATGTCACCGAGGCCCGCGTAGCGGCGGCCGGAGCCGCCGAGCACGCGGATCGTCAAGAGCTCCTTGGCGCCGGTGTTGTCGGCCACCTTGACTCTGGATTCCTGCTGAAGCATTTTCTCTCACTCCTAGTGGTCAAGCAGGCGGATGCCTACTTGGCCTTCTCGAGGATCTCGACGAGGCGCCAGCGCTTCGTAGCGGACAGGGGGCGGGTCTCGGAGATGAGCACGAGGTCGCCGATGCCGGCGCTGTTCTGCTCGTCGTGCGCCTTGACCTTCGAGGTACGGCGGATGACCTTGCCGTACAGCGGGTGCTTCACGCGGTCCTCGACCTCGACGACGATGGTCTTCTCCATCTTGTCGCTGGTCACGTAGCCGCGGCGCACCTTGCGGTACCCGCGAGCGGCCTCGTCGCGAACGTCGTGCGCGGCCGACTCGTGGCCGGCAGCGGCCTTCTTCTCGGTCGTCGCCATCAGTTCTTCTCCTCAGTCTTCTCCGACGCGTCAGCCTTCTCGGCGGGCGCCGCCTCGACCTCGGCCGCAGCCTCGGTCTTGGCCTTCGCGGCCTTCTTCGCGGGCTTCTCGGCCACCTCGAGGGGGGCCGGGGTCGCGCGCAAGCCGAGCTCGCGCTCGCGGATGATCGTGTAGATGCGCGCGATGTCGCGCTTCACCGCACGCAGCCGGCCGTGGCTCTCGAGCTGACCGGTCGCGGCCTGGAAGCGCAGGTTGAACAGCTCTTCCTTGGCCTTCTTGAGCTCGTCGACGAGTCGCTCGTCTTCGAAGGTGTCGAGCTCGGCAGGTGCCAGCTCCTTGGATCCGATCGCCATTACGCGTCGCCTCCCTCGCGCTTGATGATGCGTGCCTTGAGGGGCAGCTTGTGGATGGCACGGGTCATGGCCTCACGAGCGAGCTGCTCGTTGACACCGGCGACCTCGAAGAGGACGCGACCCGGCTTGACGTTGGCGACCCACCACTCGGGCGAGCCCTTACCGGACCCCATGCGGGTCTCAGCGGGCTTCTTGGTGAGCGGACGGTCGGGGTAGATGTTGATCCATACCTTGCCACCGCGCTTGATGTGGCGCGTCATGGCGATACGGGCGGACTCGATCTGCCGGTTCGTGACGTACGCAGGCGTGAGGGCCTGGATGCCGAACTCGCCGAACGTGACCTCGGTGCCACCGGTCGCGTGCCCACTCCGCTTGGGGTGGTGCTGCTTGCGGTACTTGACCTTGCGGGGAATCAGCATTGTTCCTAGCCTTCCGCTCCGGCCGCGACGGGAGCCGCAGCGGTGGCCGGACGGCCGCCGTCACGACGAGGACCGCGGTCCGAGTCACGACGCTCGGGGCGCGACGACTTCTGGGTCGCCTGCTCGCGAGCGAGTTCCTTGTTGGTGATGTCGCCCTTGTAGATCCAGACCTTCACGCCGATGCGGCCGAAGGTGGTCTTGGCCTCGTAGAAGCCGTAGTCGATGTTCGCGCGCAGGGTGTGCAGGGGCACACGGCCTTCGCGGTAGAACTCCGACCGGCTCATCTCGGCGCCGCCGAGACGACCCGACACCTGGATGCGAACACCCTTGGCGCCGGCGCGCTGCGCGCCCTGCAGGCCCTTGCGCATCGCGCGACGGAACGCCACGCGGGCGCTCAGCTGCTCGGCGATGCCCTGGGCCACGAGCTGGGCCTCGGCCTCGGGGTTCTTGACCTCGAGGATGTTGAGCTGGATCTGCTTGGCGGTGAGCTTCTCGAGGTCGGCGCGGATGCGCTCGGCCTCGGCGCCACGGCGGCCGATGACGATGCCGGGACGCGCCGTGTGGATGTCGACGCGGACACGGTCGCGCGTGCGCTCGATCTCGATGCGCGCGACGCCGGCCCGGTCGAGGCTCGTGGTGAGCATCCGGCGGATCTTGACGTCTTCAGCCACATAGTCGGCGTAGCGCTGACCGGGCTTGGTGCTGTCGGAGAACCAGCGCGACACGTGGTCGGTCGTGATTCCGAGACGGAAACCGTACGGGTTGACTTTCTGGCCCATGACTACTTGCTCGCCTTCTTCTTGCCGGTGCTCGAGCCCGCAGCGACCAGCTCATCCGGCGTGGCGAGCACGACGGTGATGTGGCTGGTGCGCTTGTTGATGCGGAACGCGCGACCCTGCGCACGCGGCTGGAACCGCTTGAGGGTCGTTCCCTCGTCGACGAACGCGCGGGACACGTAGAGGTCCTGCTCGTCGAGGAAGGTGTTCGCAGCATCCGCCTTGACGCGCGCGTTGGCGATGGCCGCCGCGACGAGCTTGTAGACGGGCTCGCTCGCACCCTGGGGCGCGAACTTCAGGATGGCCAGGGCCTCGAGGGCCTGCTTGCCGCGGATCAGGTCGACGACGCGACGAGCCTTCTGAGGCGTCACGCGGATGTGTCGCACGCGGGCGATCGACTCCACCATGTCTGTACTCCTCTTCACGCCGCCGGGTTACCGGCGACGACCCTTCTTGTCGTCCTTCTCGTGGCCGCGGAAGGTGCGGGTCGGCGCGAACTCGCCGAGCTTGTGGCCGACCATGGTCTCGGTCACGAACACGGGGATGTGCTTGCGGCCGTCGTGCACGGCGATGGTGTGCCCGAGCATGGCGGGGACGATCATCGAACGGCGCGACCAGGTCTTGATGACGTTCTTGGTGCTGGCCTCGTTCTGCGCGAACACCTTGCGGAGCAGGTGGTCGTCAACGAACGGACCCTTCTTGAGACTGCGAGGCATAGTTGTCGACTCCTACTAGCGCTTCTTGCCAACGGTGCGGCGGCGGACGATGAGCTTGTCGCTCGCTTTCTTGCGATCGCGCGTGCGGCCTTCAGACTGGCCCCACGGGCTGACCGGGTGACGACCACCACTGGTCTTGCCCTCGCCACCACCGTGCGGGTGGTCGATCGGGTTCATCGCGACACCGCGCACGGTCGGGCGAACGCCCTTCCAGCGCATACGGCCGGCCTTGCCCCAGTTGATGTTCGACTGCTCGGCGTTGCCGACCTCGCCGACGGTGGCGCGGCAGCGCGCGTCGACGTTGCGGATCTCGCCCGAGGGCAGACGCAGCTGCGCGTAGGGGCCGTCCTTGGCGACGAGTCGCACCGAGGCACCGGCCGAGCGCGCCATCTTCGCGCCGCCACCGGGGCGGAGCTCGATGGCGTGGATGACGGTACCCACGGGGATGTTGCGCAGCGGCAGGTTGTTGCCGGGCTTGATGTCGGCCGAGGGACCCGACTCGACGATGTCGCCCTGCGACAGCTTGTTGGGCGCCAGGATGTAGCGCTTCGTGCCGTCGACGAAGTGCAGCAGCGCGATGCGCGCGGTGCGGTTGGGGTCGTACTCGATGTGCGCGACCTTGGCGTTCACGCCGTCCTTGTCATTGCGACGGAAGTCGATGACGCGGTACTGGCGCTTGTGGCCACCGCCGATGTGGCGGGTGGTGATGCGACCCGAGTTGTTGCGGCCACCGGTCTTGGGCAGCGGCTTGAGCAGCGACTTCTCGGGGGTCGAGCGCGTGATCTCCGTGAAGTCGGAGACCGACGAGCCGCGACGACCCGGAGTCGTGGGCTTGTACTTGCGAATAGCCATTGTCGTTGTCCTTTTCGCGCCTAGCCGACGGCCGTGAAGATGTCGATGGAGCCCGACTTCAGGGTCACGATGGCGCGCTTGGTGTCTTTGCGCTTGCCGGTGCCGAAGCGGGTGCGGCGGGTCTTGCCCGTGCGGTTGAGCGTGTTGATCGACGCGACCTTGACGTTGAAGATCTTCTCGATGGCGAGCTTGATCTCGGTCTTGTTCGCGCGCGGGTCGACGAGGAAGGTGTACTTGCCGTCGTCGATGAGCGCGTAGCTCTTCTCGCTGACGACCGGCGCGATGATGATGTCGCGCGGGTCCTTGTTCTGGGCGACTGCGTGGATGCTCATGCGCCGACCTCTTCCTTGTTCGTCTTCGAGCTGACGAAGGTCTCGTACGCGGCCTTCGTGAACACGATGTCGTCGCTCACCAGCACGTCGTACGCGTTGAGCTGGTCGGGGCTGATCACGTGCAGGTTCTTGAGGTTGCGCACGCTCTTGAGGTTGACCTCGTCGTCGCGCTCGATCACGACGAGCACGTTGCGGCCCGTCGTGAGCTGCGCGAGGACGGCGGCCGCGGCCTTCGTCGAGGGCACGTCCGAGCCGAACGACTCGACGATGTGCAGGCGCTCGCCCCGGGCGCGGTCGCTGAGCGCGCCCAGGAGGGCGGCGGCGATCATCTTCTTGGGGGTGCGCTGCGCGTAGTTGCGGGGCGTCGGGCCGTGCACGATGCCACCGCCGCGGTGCTCGGGGGCGCGGACGGAGCCCTGACGGCTGCGACCGGTGCCCTTCTGCTTGAAGGGCTTGACGCCCGAGCCCGAGACCTCGCCGCGACCCTTGGTCGAGTGAGTACCCTGGCGGGCGGCTGCGAGCTGGGCCACGACGACCTGGTGCAGCAGCGGAACGTTGGTCTGAACGTCGAAGACGGCGGCGGGCAGGTCGACCGAACCGGTCTTCTTGCCGGCGGCGTCGATCACGTCGAGCGAGGTAGCCATGGCGATTACGCTCCCTTCACGGCGTTGCGGACGAAAACGAGACGGCCGCGAGCACCGGGAACCGCGCCCTTGACGAGCAGCAGACCCTTCTCGAGGTCGACGGAGTGAACCTTGAGGTTCATGACGGTCACGCGGTCGCCACCCATGCGGCCCGCCATGCGCATGCCCTTGAAGACACGGCTGGGGGTCGAGGAGGCGCCGATCGAGCCGGGCTTGCGGTGGTTGCGGTGCGAACCGTGCGAGGCCGAGACGCCCTTGAAGTTGTGGCGCTTCATGACACCGGCGAAGCCCTTGCCCTTGCTCGTGCCGACGACGTCGACCAGCTGGCCGGCCTCGAAGATGTCGACGGCGAGCAGCTGGCCGGGCGTGTACTCGGCAGCGTCGGCCGTGCGCACCTCGGTGAGGTGGCGGCGCGGCGTCGAGCCGGCCTTCTCGAAGTGGCCGCTGAGCGGCTTGGTGACCTTGCGCGGGTCGATGGCGCCGTAGGCGATCTGGACGGCGGCGTAGCCGTCGACCTCAGGGGTGCGCACCTGCGTCACCACGTTGGGGGCGATCTCCACCACGGTGACGGGAACGAGCTTGTTGTTCTCGTCCCACACCTGCGTCATGCCGAGCTTCGTGCCCAGCAGACCCTTGGTCGTCTTGGTTGCAGACATGTCCGGGTTCCTTAGAGCTTGATCTCGATGTTGACGTCGGCGGGCAGGTCGAGGCGCATGAGCGAGTCGACCGCCTTCGGCGTCGGATCGATGATGTCGATGAGACGCTTGTGCGTGCGCTTCTCGAAGTGCTCGCGGCTGTCCTTGTACTTGTGGGGCGACCGGATGACGGCGATGACGTTCTTCTCCGTCGGCAGCGGCACGGGGCCCACGACCGTGGCGCCGGCACGGGTGACCGTGTCGACGATCTTGCGCGCCGATGCGTCGAGACCTGCGTGGTCGTACGACTTAAGTCGGATGCGGATCTTCTGTCCCGCCATGCTCAACTCTCTTCCTTCTTGGACGTGATGCACCCATCAGGGCGCACCTCACGCGGAGCGCAATCGCTGTCGCACCACTGTTCTTCTGTCAAACGACCGCACGTGATTACTCAGTGCACGACCGCATGCCACCGACCCCCGCGCTCGGGCGTGTCGCCTTCTCAAGGCGACGCGCACGCGCAGGCACAGGGAAACCCCGTGCCGGTGGTTGTCGGTTCAAGCTGTGTTCTGCTGCCTGCGGCCTAGGCTCATCGCGACTCGCGATCGATCACTCGATGCGGCGCTCGTCCTATGCACTGCCTGGCAGTGAGCCGCGCGAAAGCACGGCGTGTGGAACTAGAAGAGTCTGCCACACGCCACAACCCCGTGCAACCCGGGCGTGTCGCGCGGGCCGCGACACGCCGGAGAACCCCGAAACTCGTCTACGCAGGCTCTGAAACGGAGGCCGACGCGGGCTCCGCGGGCCGTTTCGGCCGGAGGATCAGCAGTTCGACGACCACCACCGAGACGGTACCGGCCACGAGGAGCAGACCGCCTGCACCGACGGCGATCGCGACGACGAGCATCCCCCAGCCGCCGTCTTGCCCGCCGCCCGTCGCGACCGTGAGCACGGCCAGCAGCCCGATGTTGACGACCAGCGCCGCGATGAGCGAGACGACGTGCGTGGCGATGCGCCAGCCGACGCGGCGCCGCCGCTGCACGATCGCCCCGATGATGACGAGCACCGTCCAGAGGGCGAGCGCGATGCCGAGCAGTCCGAAGAGCACGCGCGGCGTCTGATCGACGAGCGTGCCGATCGGGTCGGCCGAGTCGGTGAGCGCGAAGGCCCCCAGCGCGAGCCACGCGAGGACGATCGTGATGCCGATGATGAGCACGATCTCGAGCACGATGCGACGGGTCATCATCGACCTTTCTGCGGGCGGGGCAGGGGCGCGGTGGAGCGGTGCCGCGAGCCTACTGCGTCGCCTCGCCGCCGACGAGCACCTGCCGCACGAGCGGCACGCCCGGCCGGGAGGCGAGATGCCGGTAGTCGGGGGCATCCAGGATGACCGCATCGCCCCGCGCGCCCACCCCCAGGTGCCCGACATCGGGGCGGCGCAGAGCCCGCGCGCCCCCGCGGGTTGCGGCGGCGAGCGCCTCGAGCGGAGTCATGCCGAGCTCGCGCACCGCGAGCGCGACGGCGAGCGGCATGCTGCTCGAGAAGTTCGAGCCCGGGTTGCAGTCGGAGGCGATCGCGAGTGCGACGCCCGCGGCGAGCAGGCGCCGGGCATCCGGATACGGCTGCTTCGTCGAGAACTCGACGAGCGGCAGCAGCGTCGCGACGGTCCCGGCACCGTCGCGGGCGCTCGCCGCGAGCAGGTCGACATCGTCGTCCGTGAGGAACGTGCAGTGGTCGACGCTCGCGGCGCCGAGCTCGACGGCGAGGGCGACTCCGCCGTCGGCCTCGAGCTGGCCCGCGTGCACGCGCAGCCCGAGCCCCGCATCCCGCCCCGCCGTGAGGATGCGCCGCGCCTCGTCGACCGTGAAGGCGCCCGAGTCGATGAAGACGTCGATGAAGCGGGCGTGCGGGGCGCACGCAGCGAGCATCGCACCGCACACGAGGTCGACGTAGGCCGCGCGGTCGTGCGCGAACTCGGCGGGCACGACGTGCGCCCCGAGGAAGGTCGTCTCGTCGGTGACCTCGCGCGCGAGGCGCAGGGCGCGCGCCTCATCGGCGACCGTGAGGCCGTAGCCGCTCTTGATCTCGAGCGTCGTCGTTCCCTGCGCGCGCGCCTGGGCGACGAGGTGCCGCAGGCGATCCCGCAGCGCGTCGTCGCTCGCGGCCCGGGTCGCGGCGACCGTCGTGCGGATGCCGCCCGCCGTGTACGGCCGCCCGGCCATGCGGGCCTCGAACTCGTCGACGCGGTCGCCCGCGAAGACGAGGTGGCTGTGGCTGTCGACGAATCCCGGGATGACCGCCGCGCCCTCGGCGTCGATGCAGGTGTCGGCGGCCGGGGCCTCGGCGGTGTCCCCCACCCACGCGACACGGCCCTCGGCGATGACGAGCGCGACACCGGAGCGCACCGGCCGATCGGGCTCGGTCGGGTCGAACGTGACGAGTTGCCCGATGTTCTCGATGACGACGCTCATGCGTGTCCTTCCGGCGCTCGGCTTGCGAGCCCCGCGAGCGCTTCGAGCACGCACAGCGCGGCGAGGCGCACGGTGCGCTGATCGGCGGTGTCGCGCGCGGCATCGAGCTCGGTCAGGTCGATGCTCGTGACGGCCGGATGCGCGCCCGCCAGCCGCGCCGCCGCGCGCAGCTCGATCGCGCTGAGGCCACCGGGCACGCTCGCGGGGCAGCCCGGCGCGACGCTGCGGTCGCACACGTCGAGGTCGAGGTCGACGTGCACCGGTCCGCCGGCCGCCGCCGCGCGGTCGAGGGCCGCGCTCATCGCGACCGCGATGGGGGTGCTCAGTAGCTCGGCACGGGTGACCACGGTGATGCCGTGCTCGGCGGCGCGAGCGGCATAGGCTCGCGAGTTCGCGAGCGGCTCGATGCCGAGCTGGCTAACGCGGGCCCCCGCGAGCCCTGCCTCGAGCAGCCGGCGCACCGGCGAGCCGTTGCTGATGCCATCGCGCAGGTCGTGGTGGGCATCCAGCGTGACGAGACCGGCCGTCGCGACGCGGTCGCCCCACGCGCCGAGGGCGGCCGGAACGGTGGCGGCGTTGTCGCCGCCGAGCACGATGACGAGGGATGCGCTACTCGCGAGTTCGGCAACCTGAGCCGTCGCGGCCGCTTCACCGGGGCCGTCGGGCTCGGGCACATCGCACGCGTCGAGCACGGTGACGCGTGAGCCATCGGGACGAGCGAGGGCGTCGGCGGAGTAGTACCGGAGAGCATCCCGGATCGCCGCGGGCGTCGTGTGCGCTTGCCCCGGCGACAGCGACGTGCGCCAGGTCGGGATGCCTACGAGCACCGCGTCGGCGCGCGACCCCGGCGCCCAGGTCGGCCAGTCGCCCGCCCGCGGCCACAGCGGGTCGTGTGCGAGCATCGCTACTCGCCTTCGCGCATCGGGATGCGCACGCCGAGGTCGTCGACGATGTGCTCACCTTCGGTGTAGCCCGCGTCGATGTGGCGGATGACGCCCATGCCGGGGTCGTTGGTCAGCACGCGCTGCACCTTCTGACCGGCGAGCGCCGTGCCGTCGGCGACGACGACCTGCCCGGCGTGGATCGAGCGGCCGATGCCGACTCCCCCGCCGTGGTGGATCGACACCCACGTCGCGCCGCTCGCGGTGTTGACGAGCGCATTGAGCAGCGGCCAGTCGGCGATCGCGTCGCTGCCGTCTTTCATGGCCTCGGTCTCGCGGTAGGGGCTCGCGACCGACCCTGAGTCGAGGTGGTCGCGGCCGATCGCGACGGGGGCGCTGAGCTCGCCGCTCGCCACCATGTCGTTGAAGCGCTCGCCGGCCTTGTCGCGCTCGCCGTAGCCGAGCCAGCAGATGCGCGCCGGCAGCCCCTGGTAGTGCACGCGCTGCTGCGCCATCGGGATCCAGCGCTGCAGGCTCTCGTTCTCGGGGAACATCTCGAGCACCGCGCGGTCGGTCGCCGCGATGTCGGCGGGGTCGCCGCTCAGCGCCGCCCAGCGGAACGGGCCCTTGCCCTGCGCGAAGAGTGGGCGGATGTAGGCGGGCACGAACCCGGGGAAGGAGAACGCGTCGGCATAGCCCGCCGCGCGAGCCTCGGTGCGGATGTTGTTGCCGTAGTCGAAGACCTCGGCGCCCGCCCGCTGGAACCCCACCATGGCCTCGACCTGCCGCGCCATCGACGCCCGCGCGGCGGCCGCGAAGCCGATCGGGTCGCGCTCGCGGGCCGCGTGCCAGTCGTCCATCGTGTGCTCGACGGGCAGGTAGGCGAGCGGATCGTGCGCGCTCGTCTGGTCGGTGACGATGTCGATCGGCGCTCCCATGGCGAGCAGGCGCGGGAAGACCTCGGCCGCGTTGCCGAGCACCCCGATCGAGAGCCCGCGCCGGGCATCCCGTGCCTCGATCGCGAGCGACAGCGCGTGCTCGAGCGAGTCGGCCTGCACGTCGAGATAGCGGTGCTCGACGCGGCGGGAGATGCGGCTCGGGTCGACGTCGACGCAGATCGCGACGCCGTCGTTCATCGTGACGGCGAGCGGCTGCGCGCCGCCCATGCCGCCGAGGCCGCCGGTGAGGGTGATGGTGCCGGCGAGGGTTCCCCCGAACTTCTGCGTAGCAACCGCGGCGAAGGTCTCGAAGGTGCCCTGCAGAATGCCCTGCGTGCCGATGTAGATCCACGAACCGGCCGTCATCTGGCCGTACATCGTGAGACCGAGCGCCTCGAGGCGCCGGAACTCGTCCCAGTTCGCCCAGTCGCCCACGAGGTTCGAGTTGGCGATGAGCACGCGCGGCGCCCACTCGTGCGTCTGCATGACGCCGACGGGGCGGCCCGACTGCACGAGCATTGTCTCGTCGCCCTTGAGGGTGGCGAGCGTGCGGGTCAGCGCGTCGAAGCTCGCCCAGTCGCGCGCGGCCTTGCCCGTGCCGCCGTAGACGACGAGCTCGTCGGGGTGCTCGGCCACCTCGGGGTCGAGGTTGTTCTGCAGCATGCGCAAGGCGCCTTCTTGCTGCCAGCCGAGGGTGTGCAGCTGGGTTCCGCGGTGGGCGCGAACGGGGCGGGGGCCGGATGCGGCGGCCGGTGCCGCGCTGTCAGTGAGCGTCATGGTCGTCTCCTGTCGTCAGGTCTAGCGAATCTCGGTGACCGCGCGGGCGGCAGCCAGCAGCGTGCCGTCGCGCGTGAGCCGCACAGCATGCTCGATCTCGGGGGCGAGGTAGCGGTCGGGGCCGGGGCCGTCAACGTGCTCGCGCAGGGCCGTGACGACCGCGGCGGTCGCGGGGGCGGGCGCCACGCCGAGCGCGGCACACCGCAGGTCGAGGCCCCGCGCGCCCGTGAGCAGCTCGATCGCGACCACGCGCGTGAGCCCGTCGATCGCGCGCCGCAGCTTGCGCGCAGCTGACCAGCCCATGGCCACGTGGTCCTCTTGCATCGCGCTCGAGGGGATCGAGTCGACGCTCGCGGGCGCCGCGAGCCGCTTGAGCTCGCTCACGATGCCGGCCTGCGTGTACTGGGCGATCATGTGGCCCGAGTCGACGCCGGGGTCGTGAGCGAGAAACGGGGGGAGTCCTTGACTGCGGCTCGCGTCGAGGAAACGGTCGGTACGGCGCTCGCTCATGCTCGCGAGGTCGGCGACGGCAATGGCGAGGAAGTCGAGCACGTAGCCGAGGGGGGCGCCATGGAAGTTGCCGTTCGACTCGACACGGCCGTCGAGCGTCACGACGGGGTTGTCGATCGCGCTCGCGAGTTCGCGGTTCGCGACCGTCGCCGCGTGCGCCATGGTGTCGCGCACGGCGCCGTGCACCTGCGGCGCGCAGCGCAACGAGTAGGCGTCTTGCACGCGCGTGCAGTCGTCGGTTCGGTGGCTCGCGACGATGGCTGAGCCGCTCAGCACGCGGCGCATGTTGTCGGCGCTGGCCGCCTGGCCGGGGTGGGGGCGCAGCGCGTGCAGATCCGAGGCGAAGGGGCGGTCGGTGCCGAGCAGGGCCTCGACGCTCATCGCCGCGGCGAGGTCGGCCGTCGCCACGAGGCGGTCGAGGTCGGTCAGGGCGAGGGCGAGCATCCCGAGCATGCCGTCGGTGCCGTTGATGAGGGCGAGGCCCTCCTTCTCGCGCAGCGCGACCGGCTCGATGCCGACGGCCGCGAGCGCCTGCGCCGCGGGCACGAGCTCACCGGCCGCGTCCCGCACGGTGCCCTCGCCCATCACGGCGAGCGCGCAGTGGGCGAGCGGGGCGAGGTCGCCCGAGCAGCCAAGGCTGCCGTACTCCCCCACGACCGGCGTGATGCCCGCGTTCAACACAGCGGCGTAGGTCTCGGCGACCACCGGGCGCGCGCCCGTCCGCGCGGTCGTCAGGGTCTGCAGGCGCAGCAGCATCGTGCCGCGCACGACCTCGCGCTCGACCTCGGGGCCGCTGCTCGCGGCGTGCGAGCGCACGAGCGAGCGCTGCAGCTCGGCGCGCTTCGCCACGGGGATGTGCGTCGTCGCGAGCGCCCCGAACCCGGTCGAGACGCCGTAGTGCGGCTCGACGTCGTCGGCGAGACCCTCGACGATTCCGCGCGTGACGGCCATGGCGGCGAGAGCATCGGTATCGATCACGACGGTCGCGTCGTGCCGCGCGACCGCGACGACCTCGTCGATCGTGAGGGGGCGTCGGCCGAGCGTGATCTGCATGACCCCAGTGAACGCGTCGGGCCCGCTCGCCGCATCGGCCCTGCACGATAATCTGTCTGAGATCACAGACAAGGGGGTGGATGCCCGTGCCCGACGTGCCCGCCGCCCGCGCCGCCCTGCGCATCGTCACGCACCTCGCGCACCACAGCGACCCCGTGCCCGCCTCGACCCTCGCGCGCGAGCTGGAGCTGCCACGGTCGAGCGTCTACCAGCTGCTGCGCGTGCTGCAAGACGAGGGCTTCGTCGTGCACTACCCCGAGGCGCGCGCCTACGGCCTCGGCGCGCTCGTCGCCGAGATCGGCGGCTCGGTGCTGAGCGCAAGCCGGCTCGCTCGGCTCGGCGGGCCGCTGCTCGAGCGCCTCGTGCGCGCGGCCCCCGTGCCGGTCGTTGCGCAGCTCGCGGTGCTCGCCGGGAGCGACGTCTCGTACGTCGGCCAGGTCGCCGCACCCCGCGCGCCCACGACGGTCGTGCGCGTCGGCGTGCGGTTGCCTGCGCACCTCACCGCGACGGGCCGCGCGATGCTCGCCGCCCTGCCCGCGGCACAAGTGCGGGCGCTCTTCCCCCACCGCGAGGCGCTCATCACCCGCCGCGGCGTCGGGCCGCGCACGCTGCCCGAACTCGACCGCATCCTGCTCGCCGCGCGCGACGCGGGCGTCGCGACCGAGGACGGCGACATCACCGCGGGCTACGCCTCCGTCGCCGCGACCGGCATTGACCGCACGGGCTACCCCGCCGCCGCCCTCGGACTCACCTACCGTGCCGAGGCCGTCACCGCCGAGCAGGTGGATGCTCTCGCCGATGCCGTGCGCGAGGCGGCGGGCGCCCTCAGCGCGCGGCTGCAGGGCCGGGCGTAGCCGGGCTGGGCGACACCGCCGCCGGGCGACCGCGGTCGAGCAGCAGCACCACCACGGGCGTCACGAGCACCGCGACGGGCACGAACAGGGTCGAGCCGAGCAGCCCGAGGGCTCCGACGAACCCGCCCTGCGCATCCGATGCCTCGCCGATCGCGACCACGATCGGAACGTTCGCGATACCCGCGGCCAGGGCCGAGAGGGCGTGCGCACCGATGCGCCACCACGACCCGCGTCGTCGCAGCACCGTCGCGCCGAGCGCGACGAGCATCGACCAGACCGCGAGCGCTGGTCCCGCGAAACCGAACAGGAAGTCGGGCACGACACCGAACAGCTCACCGGCCTCGAGCCCGGCGAACGCGCCGTAGACGGGCAGCACGATGAGCGCGAGCGTGACCGCGGTGGTCGCGACCAGCACGAGCACCTCGCGCACGACCCGCATGAGCGTCACGCGGGAGGTGGGGTCGTCCCCTCCGCGCCGGGCGCAGGAGCATCGGGCTCGTCGTCGCCGTCGAAGCGGTCGGTGATGTCGGCCGCGACGTCCTTCGCCTTCTCGGCGACATCGCCCGCGAACTCCTTCACGTCGCCACCGAACTCCTTGGCGTTCTCGGCCACGTCGCCCGCGACCTCCTTCGCCTTCGCGGCGACGTCGCCCGCCATGTCTTTCGCCTTGTCGACGATGTCATCGATGCCCACGGTGAATCCCCTTTCCCGGCCGGGCGCATCCGGCCTTGACCACCAGTGTGACGATTCTCGCCCGTTTGCAGAAGGGGCATGCAGCGATTCGCAGGGTCACCGGCGACGTCGAGGCCCTCCTCTTTGGCGATGGGTTGATCAGCTCAACGACTATGTCGTGATGTCTGCGGGCATGACGATCTCGGTGCCCTCGACGTTCGCGTGAGAAGTCACCGAACCCGGCTTGACGACAACCTGGCCGTGCTCGACTTCTCGCCTGCGGTGGGTGCGGAGGTGAACGTTTCGTCGCTCGGCACTGAGCGCGGCCGGAAGGCAACGAGCTCGACGAGCACAGTGCTGAGCACTGCGGCAATCACGAACGGGATGGTCTGCACCGCAATGACGAGGAGGGCCATGCCGACAAGGTCGTCACGATTACTCTCGGATGCTGCAACCGTGACGAACAGGGCACCGACCGATGCAGCAACGAAGGCGGCCGCGCCGAGCCAGAGAACTCTGGGCAGGGGGCGACTTCGGCTGAGTCGAACAGTCACGATCACGACCGCGATCGCCCACGCGACGTAGGCGGCCCCCGTGAACGCCACGATTGTCTCGAGAGGTTGCATGACCCAGGCCAGGACCGGGTCGACATCTGCTGACGGAGTCCAGACGAGCACGATGATCACGTAGTTCATCAGAAAGGTGACGCCCAGCAGAATCGCGATGCGGGCAATCGATGGTG
Organism: Microcella humidisoli; assembly: GCF_024362325.1. Taxonomy (NCBI): domain Bacteria; kingdom Bacillati; phylum Actinomycetota; class Actinomycetes; order Micrococcales; family Microbacteriaceae; genus Microcella; species Microcella humidisoli. The sequence goes on along the minus strand of NZ_CP101497.1, from coordinate 1,377,710 downwards.
GACTCATGGTGAGACGCTACGCCCGCCGCCGCTCCTGTGCACCTGTTCGTGGGAAACAGCAGACGGGGCCGGGCCCGAAGGCCCGACCCCGTCTTTCCGTGCTGAAGATCTACTTGATGATCTTCGTGACCGTGCCGGCGCCGACGGTGCGGCCACCCTCACGGATGGCGAAGCCGAGGCCCTCCTCCATGGCGATGGGCTGGATCAGCTCAACGACCATGTCGGTGGTGTCGCCGGGCATGACCATCTCGGTGCCCTCGGGCAGCGAGATGACGCCGGTGACGTCGGTGGTGCGGAAGTAGAACTGCGGGCGGTAGTTCGTGTAGAAGGGGTTGTGACGGCCACCCTCGTCCTTCGAGAGGATGTACGCGGTGCCCTCGAAGTTCGTGTGCGGCGTAACCGAACCCGGCTTCACGACGACCTGGCCGCGCTCGACGTCCTCGCGCTTGGTGCCACGGAGCAGGAGACCGCAGTTCTCGCCGGCCCACGCCTCGTCGAGCTGCTTGTGGAACATCTCGATACCCGTGACGATCGTCTTCTGCGTCGGGCGGATACCGACGATCTCGACCTCGGAGTTGATCGCGAGGGTGCCGCGCTCGGCGCGACCCGTCACGACCGTGCCACGGCCGGTGATCGTGAAGACGTCCTCGATCGGCATGAGGAACGGCTTGTCCTTGTCGCGCACCGGGTCCGGCACCGACTCGTCGACGGCGTCCATGAGGTCGAGGATGGACTGGGTCCACTTCTCGTCGCCCTCGAGGGCCTTGAGGCCCGAGACGCGCACGACGGGAGCGTTGTCGCCGTCGAAGCCCTGGCTCGAGAGCAGCTCGCGAACCTCGATCTCGACGAGCTCGAGGATCTCCTCGTCGTCGACCATGTCGCTCTTGTTGAGGGCGACGAGCAGGTACGGCACGCCGACCTGCTTGGCGAGCAGCACGTGCTCACGCGTCTGCGCCATCGGGCCGTCGGTCGCCGCGACCACGAGGATCGCGCCGTCCATCTGCGCCGCACCGGTGATCATGTTCTTGATGTAGTCGGCGTGGCCGGGAGCGTCGACGTGCGCGTAGTGGCGCTTCGGCGTCTCGTACTCGACGTGCGAGATGTTGATCGTGATGCCGCGCTGACGCTCCTCGGGAGCCGAGTCGATCGAGGCGAAGTCGCGCTGGACGTTGGTCGCCGAGGGGTACTTGTCAGCAAGCACCTTCGAGATGGCGGCGGTGAGCGTGGTCTTGCCGTGGTCGACGTGACCGATGGTTCCGATGTTGACGTGCGGCTTGCTCCGCTCGAACTTGGCCTTAGCCACTGTGGGTCCTCCTCAGGACTTGTTTGCCCAGCATCCGGTGTTCAGACGCCGCGCGGTTTGGTGTGTATGTATCGTACTCAGGCTCGGCGAGCCCTCGCAGGTCGGGTGATTACTCGCCCTTGTTCTTCTGGACGATCTCGTCGGCGACGGCCTTCGGGACCTCCGCGTAGCTGTCGAACGTCATCGAGTAGACGGCGCGGCCCGAGGTCTTCGACCGCAGGTCGCCCACGTACCCGAACATCTCGGACAGCGGCACGAGGGCGCGGACGACCTTCACGCCCGTCGCGTCATCCATCGACTGGATCTGACCACGACGGGAGTTCAGGTCGCCGATGACGTCGCCCATGTACTCCTCGGGGGTGCGCACCTCGACCGCCATGAGCGGCTCGAGGAGCACGGGGTTCGCCTTGCGCGCAGCCTCCTTGAAGGCCATCGAGCCGGCGATCTTGAACGCCATCTCCGAAGAGTCGACGTCGTGCGAGGCACCATCGATGAGGGTCGCCTTGACACCCACCGTCGGGAAGCCGGCGAGCACGCCGACCTGCATCGCGTCCTGGATGCCCGCGTCGACCGAGGGGATGTACTCGCGCGGAACGCGACCACCGGTGACGGCGTTGACGAACTCGTAGCTCGTCTCGGGCGTGACCTCGAGGGGCTCGAGGCTGATCTGGATCTTCGCGAACTGACCCGAGCCACCCGTCTGCTTCTTGTGGGTGTAGTCGTACTTCTCGATCGTGCGCTTGATCGTCTCGCGGTAGGCCACCTGCGGCTTGCCGACGTTGGCCTCGACGTTGAACTCGCGCTTCATGCGGTCGACGAGGATGTCGAGGTGCAGCTCGCCCATGCCCTTGATGACGGTCTGGCCGGTCTCGATGTTCTGCTCGGTGCGGAACGTCGGGTCCTCCTCGGCCAGCTTCTGGATGGCCGTGCCGAGCTTCTCCTGGTCGGCCTTCGTCTTCGGCTCGATGGCGACCTCGATGACGGGCTCGGGGAAGGTCATCGACTCGAGCACGACCTGGTTGTTCGGGTCGCACAGGGTGTCGCCCGTGGTCGTGTCCTTCAGACCGATGACGGCGTAGATGTGGCCCGCCGTGACCGAGTCGACCGGGTTCTCCTTGTTGGCGTGCATCTGGAAGATCTTCCCGATGCGCTCCTTCTTGCCCTTCGTCGAGTTGACGATTTGGGCGCCGGAGTCGATCGCACCCGAGTACACGCGCACGTAGGTGAGACGGCCGAAGAAGGGGTGCACCGCGACCTTGAACGCGAGCGCCGCGAACGGCTCCTTCGCGTCGGGCTTGCGGATGATCTCCTTCTCCTCGTCGCGCGGGTCGTGCGCGATCGTGGCCGGAACGTCGAGCGGGCTCGGCAGGTAGTCGACGACCGCGTCGAGCATGGGCTGCACGCCGCGGTTCTTGAACGCCGAGCCGCACAGCACGGGGTAGATCTCCGAGGCGATCGTGAGCTTGCGGATCGCGCCCTTGATCTCGGCGACCGTGAGCTCTTCGCCACCGAAGTACTTCTCCATGAGCGCGTCGTCGGTCTCGGCGACGGTCTCGAGCAGCGCGGTGCGGTACTCGTTGGCCTTGTCGACGAGGTCGGCCGGGATCTCTTCGATCTCGTACTTGGCACCCATCTCGACGTCACCCTTGGCGTCGCCGCGCCACGTGAGCGCGCGCATCTCGACCAGGTCGACGACACCCTCGAAGGTGTTCTCGAAACCGATCGGCAGCTGGATCACGAGGGGCTTCGCGCCGAGGCGCTTGATGATCGTGTCGACCGTGAAGTAGAAGTCGGCACCGAGCTTGTCCATCTTGTTGACGAAGCAGATGCGCGGCACGTCGTACTTGTCGGCCTGACGCCAGACGGTCTCCGACTGGGGCTCCACGCCCTCCTTGCCGTCGAAGACGGCGACGGCGCCATCGAGCACGCGCAGCGAGCGCTCGACCTCGACCGTGAAGTCGACGTGGCCGGGGGTGTCGATGATGTTGATCTGGTGCTTGTTCCAGAAGCAGGTCGTCGCGGCCGACGTGATCGTGATGCCGCGCTCCTGCTCCTGCGCCATCCAGTCCATCGTGGCGGCACCGTCGTGCACCTCGCCGATCTTGTGCGTGATGCCCGTGTAGAACAGGATGCGCTCGGTCGTGGTGGTCTTGCCGGCGTCGATGTGCGCCATGATGCCGATGTTGCGGACCTTGTTCAGGTCGGTGAGCACGTCCTGTGCCACAGCGGTGTCCTTACGTTTGGTTTTTCTTCAGTGTTGTTGGCTTCAAACCGTGTCGGCCCGGGACGGGCCGCCACCCGAGGTTCGCAGCGGGGGCCAGAAATGGCCCCCGCCTTCAGCGAACCTCGGCGCACTACCCAGCTGCTAAACCTGCGGTTTACCAGCGGTAGTGCGCGAACGCCTTGTTGCTCTCGGCCATCTTGTGCGTGTCTTCGCGACGCTTCACCGCGGCACCGAGGCCGTTGGATGCGTCGAGAATCTCGTTCATGAGGCGCTCGGTCATGGTCTTCTCGCGACGCGCCTTGGCGTAGCTCGTGAGCCAGCGCAGCGCGAGCGTGTTCGCGCGGTGCGGCTTGACCTCGACGGGAACCTGGTAGGTCGAGCCGCCGACGCGACGCGACCGCACCTCGAGGGTGGGGCGCACGTTGTCGAGCGCCTTCTTCAGCGTGGCGACAGCATCCTGGCCGTTCTTGGCGGCCACGCCTTCGAGCGCACCGTAGACGATGCGCTCGGCGAGGCCCTTCTTGCCGTCGAGCAGGATCTTGTTGACGAGCTGGCTGACGATCGGGGCGCCGTAGACGGGGTCTGCGACGACGGGGCGCTTCGGCGCCGGTCCTTTACGAGGCATTACTTCTTGTCCATCTTCGCTCCGTAGCGGCTACGCGCTTGCTTCCGGTTCTTGACCGCCTGGGTGTCGAGCGCTCCGCGCACGATCTTGTAGCGCACGCCGGGCAGGTCCTTCACACGACCGCCGCGAACGAGCACCATCGAGTGCTCCTGAAGGTTGTGTCCCTCGCCCGGGATGTAGGCGGTGACCTCGGTGCCGTTGCTGAGCTTGACGCGAGCGACCTTGCGCAGAGCCGAGTTGGGCTTCTTGGGGGTCGTCGTGTAGACGCGCGTGCAGACGCCGCGCTGCTGCGGATTGGCCTTGAGGGCCGGCGCCTTGGTCTTCGAGACCTTCGGCGTGCGGCCCTTGCGGACCAGCTGCTGAATAGTGGGCAAAAGTGCTCCTTGTGAGTGCTGCACGGTGACAGCGGTTGCGGTTGGATGTCCCCGCCCGGAGGTTCAGCCCCGGCCGGGCTCACGCGAATCCGACGGTTTCCGCGAGCGTGCTCGCGGACGACGAATATGCCGTGGGGGTGTGGCGGCGTCTGCCGGAGCAGTCGGTTCGCCAGGAACCCTCTGCGTGCGCCGCAACCCCGCCCGTCCCGCCGCTTGCGCGGGCCGCCACCGTTCTCACGGCGCGACACCGCATTCACGGCACGACACAGGCGCGTGCCGAAGCACACACACACCCAAGAGTAGACCTCGAGCGGGATGCGGTCAAACGGCGGTCGGGGCGCCGATCGTCGTGCGGTGCTCCGCGAGCTCCTGCTCGTAGGCGGCGCGAGCCGCCGCGTTGCGGGCGCGCGCCGTGCGGCCGCGCTTCGCGACAAGACCGCCCACCCAGATGGGCACCTCGCGGGCGGCGATCGCGGCGGCGAAGCCGAGCGGGTTCGACAGCTGCTGCAGCACGACCGCCCCGACCTCGGAGGCGGGACCGCCGAAGGCTCCTGCAGCGATGATGGCCGAACCGACGAAACCGATCCACACGAGCACGGCGACGATGAAGCCGCCCAGCACGTGCGCCCACCAGCCGGCGCGGTTCACGACGACGATGAGCAGGAGGTAGGAGAACAGGAAGACGACGACCGGCACCCAGAACGTGACGGTCGACAGGAACCGCAGCGCCGGGGCGAGACCCTGGGGCGACCCGATCAGGGCGATGAGCAGCACGAGCAAGGCGTACACCGCGGCGAAGATGCCGGCGCTCAGCAGGGCGACGAGCGCCCCGACTCCCCGTGCGCCGCGCTTCTTGGGCGGCTGCGGCGCCTGCACGAAGACGACCGTGGGCGCGGGCGCCGCGACGGACTCGGCGGGCGGCGCGTCAGCACCGAGCGGCTCAGTCGGCTGCAGCTCAGTCGGCTGCGACGCGATCGGCTGCGCATCGGCGGGCTGCTCGACGGCAGGCTGCGGGTCAGCGGGTTGCGCGTCGGCCGGAACAGTCGTCGGCTCCTCCGGGGCGCCCTCGGGCGACTGCTCGGCGGGCTCGGGGGAAGTCTGGGTGGCCATGACGCGTCCTTTCACGGGGAATGCGAACGCGTCACCCTACCAAGAGGCGGTTTCGGGATGCCGCTCTCGGGCATCCCGAAACACCCGCTACGGCGTCGGCTCGGGTGTCGGCGTCGGCGTGGCCGAGGGTTCGACCGGCGCCGGGGTGGCGGTGTCGGTAGGCTCGGGCTCCGGCTCGCGCTCCGGAATCGGCGGCAGCGTGACGAGGTCATCACCCGTGACCACGTAGATGATCATCGAGAAGGTCATGTCGCCGCCGTCTTCCGACGAACCATTGCTGTAGTCGCCCGTCGCGATGACGGCGAATCGCGGAGATTCCTGGAGCGCTTCGATGAACGCCAGGATGCCCGACAGGTCGCCACTGACCGTCACGGTGGTCGAGACCTGCAGGAGCGCGCCTGCGGGCAGCACACCGGCTCCGTCCACTTCGCCCGCCGGCGGTTCGGCCCCCTCCTCGACCGGCGCCGCTGAGGTCGGTGCGGGCTCGTTGATGGCAAGGTTCTGCAAGGTCAAGCCCTCGGAGAGCAGGCCGCGCACGAGCTCTTCGACTGCCGAGTCGTACTCTGCCTCGGTCGGGAACTCCTCACGAAGGAATGCCAGTTCGAGCAGCAGCTCGTCGATCTGCTCGAAGTCCTGCTGAAGCTGGGCGATCGCGGCCCGGGCGAGATCGTTCTGCGCCTGCACGCCGAGCCGCTCGGAGTCGAATCGCGCCGCGTCGGCGAGCTTCGGCGAGACGCCGAGGAACCACCCGAGCGCCACGACGACGATCATGATGAGGACGGTCGCGAAAGTCCAGATACGCGTGGCCGCGGAGTTCATTCGGTCACCTCCTCGTCCGTTCCGAACCGTTGCGAGAGAGCGAGCTCGTTGAGGTTGATCGTCACCGTCGTCTCGTACCCGGTTTGCAGCAGGGTGATCGAATCGATGCTCGCGTCGGCGAAGGTCTCGATCTCCTCCCACTCGCGATACCAGAGCCAGGGCCGGGGAGGCGTCTGGGTGATGACGATCATCGTGACGGTCGCCACCCGCTCCGCCCGCAACGGTCCCGTGGTGCCGAGGGCCGGCTGAGCCGGCGAGTTCGACGCGAAAGTCATCGACTCGATGACCTCGGCGGGCGTGAGTACGGCGACGTACGGCCGAAGCGACTCGCGCCAGAGCACTTCAGCACCCGCAAGCTGCTCTCGAACCTCGGTGATCGACTGCAACTGCCCGCGCACGAGGGTCACTTCGGTGAACTCGAGCTGGGTCGCCAGAAGCTCATCGGTGATGCGCCGCTCATTGGCCAGTCGGGCCTCTGCCGCCGCTGCATAGAAGAACGCTCCGGCGACACCGGCGATCGTGACGAGCACCACGGCGAGGCTGGCTGCGATCAGGCCGCGGCGGCGCGCCTTCTCCTTGCGCCGCAGCGCGACCTCGGGCGGCATGAGGTTCGCCCGGGGAACCGCCCCGTAGACGAGCGCCCCCTGTTCGCGCTGATCCCGCCGGCTCATGCCGCGCTCCCCACTGCGAGACCGATGGAGGTGATCCACGTCTGCATCTGCTCATCCGTCGTCTTGCCGCGCAGCGCGCGTGAGATCGTGACGCCGGCCGTCGGGTTCACGGGAACGACCGAGATGCGCGTCGACTCCGCGAGGGCGCTCGCGAATCCTCGCATCCGCGTCGCCCCGCCCGCGACCGAGAGGTGGTCGAACACGACTCCCGTGCGCACGCCGGCGAAGTAGGCGAGCGTGTTGCGCACCGCGGTAAGCAGCTCGCTCGTGGACTCGTGGATGACCTCGGCGGCGACGCGGTCTTCATCGGTCGAGCCCGCCGAGGTGAGACCGAGCTCGCGTTTGAGCGCCTCGGCACGCTCGCGCGGCACCGAGAGGCGCGACATGAGGGCGCGCGTCGCGTCATCGCCCCCGGCCGGCACGATACGCACGAACTGCGGCACCCCCGCCTGCACGATGACGATCGAGGTGGCGTTCGCGCCGATGTTCATGTGCACGGCGTAGCCGTTCGTCGGCCCCGACATCGAGTGCACCCGCGTCATGGCGAAGGGCAGCAGATCCATGCTCACGGGGTTGAGCCCCGCGAGCGTCGCCGCGGTGACGTTGACCGTCACGGCCTGCTTGAAGGCCGCGACCAGCAGGCCGTTGACGACCGGGCCCGACTCGTTCTGCCCCTCGCCGATCGGGTAGTAGTCGAGCACAGCGTCGCTCACGGGCACCGGCAGCAGATCCTGCACCTGGAACGGGAGCGACTCGCGAATCTGCGCGAGCGGCATGCGCGGCACCGCGAGATCGCGCACGATGACGCTCTGCCCGCCGATGCCGAGCGCGACATCCTTCGATCGGAAGCCGCCGGCGGCCCACAGTCGCTTGAACGCCGAGGCGACGGTGTGCACCTCGAGGATCTCGCCGCGCTTCACCGAGCCCTCGGGCAAGGGCACCTCGTGCGCGCGCAGGACCGTCGGGTTCGCCTTCGACGCGTCGTCGATCTCGACGCCGCGCAGGAGCGTGCTCCCGATGTCGACGCCCACTACTCCGACAGCCATGTCATCCCTCTCAGTCCAGTCCGAAGAGCGCCAGATACCAGCGCGCGATCGGCTCCCCCAGCAGGATTCCCACCCAGGCCCCTCCCAGCATCCACGGCCCGAACGGGATTCCCGTGTTGCGACGCGCCCGGCCGACGAGGATCAGCGCGATGCCGAACACCCCGCCCAGCAGGAATGCGGCCAGCGTGCCGACGGCAAGCGCCGACCAGCCGGCGAAACCGAGGAACAGGCCCAGCACGCCGGCGAGCTTCACGTCGCCCATTCCCATGCCTCGCGGCGAGATGAGGGCAAGCAGCAGGTAGCCGGCAAACAGCAGTCCGGCACCCGCGGCTGCTCGGGCGAGCGACTCGAGGTCGCCCCCGGCGATGGCCGCACCGCCCAGCAGCACGACTCCGACGATGTACGACGGCAGGACGATGGCATCGGGCAGCCGGTGGGTGTCGAGATCGATCGCGGCCAGCGCGATCGAGATGGCGGCCAGATAGAGGTGCGCGACCAGCACGAGCGTCGCCGAGACGGCCTCCGCGGCGGTTGCCGACGACAGGATGCCCGGCAGGTGCAGCACGGCGAGCGCGGCGAATGCGAGCGCGGTCGCCAGCTCGATGAGCGCATACCGCACCGAGAAGGCAGCACCGCAGTCGCGGCACCGTCCCCGCAGCACGAACCACGAGATCACCGGGATGTTGTCGAACGGTCGCACCGGAGCCGCGCACGAGGGGCACGCGCTCGGCGGATGCACGACCGACAGCCCGGCCGGAACTCGGTGGATGACCACGTTGAGGAATGACCCGATGGCCGCTCCGAGCACGCCGAGCAGGCTCGGCACGACGACGATCATGATCGACCGATCAGGCCGGCACGTCGATGTCGGTGTACTCGATCAGGTCGCCGGGGGTTCCGGGGGTCGGCGTTCCTCCGACCGCGCCGGCTCCGCCCGGTCCGCCCGCCCCGTTGCCGAGGTCGAATCCCGGGATACCGATCGGGACGTAGACGACCTCGCTGTTGTTCGAGAAGGTCACGCGGCCGCCGTAGTACTGACCGCGCCATGACAACTGGTTGCTGTTCTGGATGGTGCACGGGCTGTAGATGATGATGGCGATCGCGTCGCGCGTCTCGTTCCGGTTATTGATGTCGAAGCGGCCGCATCCGGTCGTGGTGGGCCGGGCGTCGGCGACGGTGTCGGGCGTGATGAACCGCAGAGCGCGGTCGACGTTGCCCTGGGACGTGACGGTGAAGTTCTCGAGGTTCACGGTGCGCGGCGTGATGAAGGTCAGGTCGGTGCGCATGTTGAGCGTGTAGTTCGCGCTCGTCGAGATCGTCAGGGACGAGCATCCCCGCATGTCGATGACCGTCGGCGTCGTGTAGGTGCTGAAAGCGACGACCTGGCTGTTGTTCTTGCCGTTGTTGTCGATGTTGCACGGGCCGGTGTACGTGCGCACCGTCCATCCCCGGGCCTGCCAGTCGCTCGCGACGAAGTTGACATCGACCCACGGCGGGCGCGTCGGGGCGACGACGTCGGTCCGGTTGAAGAAGACGGGGCTCGCGCCCGTGGTGCGAGCGACGGAGCAGGCATCGCCCGCGGCGTCCCAGCCGGTTGCGCCGGTCGAGCACCGCTGGCCCCAGCTGTCGATCTCTCCGCGCGCATAGACGCCGCCGCCGATGCGGGTGCTCGGATCGATGCTCGTGATCCCCGTGCCAGCGGCGATGATGTCGCCACCGATCGTCTTGTTGCCTTGCAGCGTGACCGTGCCGGACGCCCACACTTTGCCGCCTGCGCTGCAGGTGTTGTTGAGCGAGATGTTGCCGTTCGCGGCAACGATGTCACCCTGCACATAGACGCTGTTGCTGCAGACGATGTTGCCATCGGCGACGATCACGTTCGCCGCGTTGCCGTCGAAGGAAAGCAGCTCGAGGCTGTTCGAGAGTCCCGGCACGCCGTAGCTGAACACCGCGGCTCCGGTGACGGCGGCCGAGTTGGCCCCGGGCACCCACTCGTAGATGGCCTGCACGGCCGAGGCATCCTGGCCCGATGCCGACTCCGCGACTCCCTGGTCAGCCGCGAAGCCCGTGGACTGGATGCGGATCTGGGTGGCGGCCTCTGCCGGGCAGCCCGGCGTCCAGGCCGCCGCGGTGCTGATGCGGTATGCGATCGTCGCGGCGTAGAAGGGCTCGGCTGCCGGATCGCCGGTGAGGGTCGGATCGATGGAGCCCTGAGTGGCGGTGAGCTCGCCCGTGGCGGGGCAGTCGTCGGCGAAGAGCGCGGCGATCATCGCGTCGACCCCCGACTCAGCCGCGGCGTTGGCCTGCACGCCCGCTCGGCTGAGCGAGGTGTAGCTGAGAGCCTGCACGGTCGCACCCGTGACGGTGAGGGTGATCATGGAGGTCACGCCGAGCAGCCCGATCACGGCGATCATGGCGTTGCCGCGGTCGGCCGGCGCGCGGCGGATGCGGCGAAGGATCGTGGTCAGTAGCATTGCGGACTCACATTCGATTGCGGCCCTCGGCCGGTGACGGAAGTGACGAAGAGGGTCGAGGCGCGCGTTCCGCCTTCGACGGCGAAGCGGACAACGAGGCCTCGAGAGCCGTCTGCCTGCAGCACAGGGTACGGCGTTCCGGTCGCGTCGTCATCCGGCACGATCCCACCACTCACTTCACGCCATTCGGAGCCGACGGCTCCCGGGGTGGGTGCGGAGATCGCGCTCGAGCTGTCGCGCTGGAAGATCGCTTGGGCCTGCGTGTCGAAGAACCACGCGACACACCGAGCGGAGCCTCCGACGGTCGTGCGCACGACGGCGAACACCGATGATTCATCGGCGTTCGGAACGACCGAGATCGCCGTGGAGTTGCGCACCGTCTGCTCGATCGCATTGACCACAAGCTGACCATCGGTGGTGGAGGTCGTGACCTCGCGGATCGTGCGATCGGCCTGCAGAGAGCTGACGATGATGCCGCCCACGACGGTGATGAGGACGCTCAGCAGCGCCATCGAGATGAGGAGCTCGACGAGGGTGAATCCGTCGTCGCGTCGGGTGCGGGTGAGAGCGGCCATGACGATCAGCCGCCCAAGTAGATCTGGGTGCGAGCGTCGGCAATGGGGCGCTCGTCGTCGTCGGCGTCGTCGAAAGCGACGACCGTGATGGTCATGACCTCGCCATCGGCGCAGTCGCTGACGGCAGGAACCGAGGTGACCACCCGGATGGTTGTGCCCTGGGCATCAACCTGGGTGATGGAGGCGTTGAGCAGCTGCGCGGCCGCGCAGGTTGCGGGTGCCGAGGTGCGGGCGGCATCGATGGCCTGGGCCACCAGTCGCGTCGCGGTGGCCGAGGTGGAGTTCAGTGCGGATGCGCGGACACCGGAGATGATGACGGGCACGAAGGCGATCGCGAGCAGCGCGATGAGGAACATCGAGATCACGATCTCGATCAGCCCCAGGCCCTCGTCGTTCTTGGTCACGGTGTCCTCCCCCCGGTGTCATCGTGTTGAGCGTGAAGGGGGCGGACCGGTCAAGCGACCGTATCCGCCCCCGTGGGACGCGCGTGCTAGCAGGTGCCGGCGCGCGGGCCCTCGTTGGACTGGTCGACAATCCACTCGGCGTCGTTGTGCTGGATGCAGAAGTCCGCGGCCGTCGGCGTGCCGACGATGGCAACCGTGTCAGGGAAGCCAAGGCTGGTAAGCGCGGTCGCGTCGGCGTCGCCGTCGGGGTTGTTCACGAGGCTGCTGACGAAGGCGACCTTGGCCGTGGCGAGGTCGGACTTGTAGCTGGCCTCACGAGCGGCGTCCTGCTGGCCGAGGAAGACCGGGATGGCGATCGCGGCGAGGATGCCGATGATGATCACGACCACGAGCAGCTCGATCAGGGTGAAGCCCTTGTCGTTCTTGCCCTCGGCGAGGCGAGTGCGCTGTGCAGCGAGTGCGGTGTTGAAGGACATGTGTCCGTTTCCTTTCCCATCAAGTGAAGGTTGATAGGTGGGCCCCCCACGGAACATGAAACCGGCCCCCCACTTGTTATTGTGTCGACCCCGCATCGGGCGCACAGCCCCCATTCCGGGGGCCTCACAGGCGCGCCTACTGGACTTGATTGAAGATGTCGAAGATCGGCAGGTACAGCGCCACGATCATGCCGCCGAGGATCACGCCGAGGAAGGCGATCATGAGCGGCTCGATGAGCGAGGTGAGCGCTTCGGTGGTGCTCTGCACCTCGCTGTCATAGAAGTCGGAGATTTTCTCGAGCATCGTCTCGAGCGCACCGGAGTCCTCGCCGACGGCGATCATCTGGGTGACCATGCTGGGGAAGATGGGCTGCTGCGCGAGGGGAGCGGCGATCGTGCGGCCCTGCCGCACCGAGTCTTGCACCGATTGCACCGCTTGCTCGATCTGCCAGTTGCCCGACGTGGATCCGATGATCGACAGCGCTTGCAGGATGGGCACGCCCGAGCCGATCATGGTGCCGAAGTTGCGGGTGAAGCGGGCGATCGCGATCTTCTTGAAGAGGTCGCCGAACACGGGCATCTTCAGCAGGAGCGGCTCGTAGACGGATCGGAACTTGGGCGTCTGCCGGTTCGCCCGCCACCAGATTGTTCCGGCGATGGCGAGCACGATCAGCAAGGGTCCGACCCAGATCATGCTGTTGGAGATGACCACCAGGATCTGCGTGGGGATCGGCAGCGTGCCCCCGAGGTCGGCGAAGAGGTCTTCGAAGATGGGGACGATGAAGACGATCATGCCGACGACCGCGAGCAGGGCCATGATGAGGACGACCACGGGGTAGGTGAGCGCCGACTTGATCGTGGCCTTGAGCTCGACCTCCTTCTCGTAGTTCTTGGCGACCGACTCGAGAGAGGTCTCGAGGAAGCCGCCGACCTCGCCGGCACGCACGAGGTTGACGAAGATCGGCGGGAAGACCCGGGGGTACTTCGCCAGGCTGTCAGAGAACGTTCCACCGTCTTCGACCAGGCCGCGCACCTCGTCGAGGGTCGAGGCCAGCTTCGGGTTCTCGGACTGGTCGGCGAGGATCGACAGCGACTTCAACAGCGGAAGACCGGCCCCGATCATCGTCGCGAGCTGCCGGCTCATGACGGCGAGGTCCTTGATCGTCACCTTCTTGTCGAACAGTCCGCCGAGCGAGATGTCGCGATTGAGTCCGGTGCCGCCCGTGACCTGCTCGATCGAGACGGGGGCGATGCCCATGGTGCGCAGTCGCGAGACGACCGAGGCCTCGCCCGCAGCATCCACACGGCCCTTCACCAGCTTGCCGCTGGAGTCACGGCCGGTGTACGAGAACGTGAGTGTGGCGGCCATCAGCGGGCTCCTCCGAATCCGTCGGCGAAGGGCGCGGCGTCGGCCCCGGTCGCGCTGCGGTGCACGAGGCGGTTGAAGTTCTCGGCGTCTTGCATCTTCGACATCGCCGCCTCGTGCGTGACCATGTGGCTGTTGACGAGATCGGCGAGGTGCTGGTCCATGGTGTGCATGCCCGAATCGCGCCCGGCCTGCAGTGCCGAGGTGATCTGGTAGGTCTTGCCCTCGCGGATGAGGTTGGCGATGGCGCCCGTCGTCATCATGATCTCGGTCGCGATGATGCGGCCCTGGCCGCTCGCGCGCGGCAGCAGGGTCTGGCAGACGACCCCCTGCAGCGTGAGGGCCAGCTGCGATCGCACCTGGCTCTGCTGGTGCGGCGGGAAGACGTCGATGATGCGGTCGATGGTCTGCGCCGCCGACTGCGTGTGCAGGGTCGCGAAGACGAGGTGGCCGGTCTCGGCGGCGGTGAGCGCGGTCGAGACCGTCTCGAGGTCGCGGAGCTCGCCGATGAGGATGACGTCGGGGTCTTGCCGCAGCACGCGCTTGAGCGCGTCGGCGAACGAGTGCGTATCGCTGCCGACCTCGCGCTGGTTGACGAGCGATCGCTGGTTCTGGTGCACGAACTCGATCGGGTCTTCGATCGTGACGATGTGGTCGGCGCGCGACTTGTTGACGAGGTCGATGAGGGCGGCGAGCGTCGTCGACTTGCCCGAGCCGGTCGGGCCCGTCACGAGCACGAGACCGCGCGGCAGGGTGGCGAACTTCGAGACCACTGCCGGCACACCCAATTGCTTGAGCGACTTGATCTCGGTCGGGATGAGGCGGAACGCCCCCGCCATCGCATCGCGATCCTTGTAGAAGTTCACGCGGAATCGGAAGTCGCCGCGGGGGCTGATCGCGAAGTCGAGCTCCCACTCGTGCGCGAAGGACTCGCGCTGGCGGTCGTTCATGATGCTCTCGAGGATCGTCGTGACCTCGGTGCGGCTCCAGACGGGCGCGCCGACCACGGGCTTGAGTTCGCCGTCGAGCCGCACCATCGGCGGCGCATCGCCGGCGATGTGCAGATCGGAGGCGCCTCGGGCGATGACCTCGTCGAGCGCAGCGAGCAAAGCGGGGTGGATGCCCGCCATGGGTTCTCCCGTCGTGACGACGGGCGGCGGCGCGGCGGCCGCGGCAGCACCCGCGGGCGGCGGCGCCTCCGGTCCGACGCCGACGGTCGGGGGCGCCAGGGGCGGAGCCGCGATCGTGGGTGCGGCGATCGTGGGCGCGGTAGCCGGCGGCGGGGCGGCGAGCGGCGAGCCCGCGGGCGGCGCGAGCGGCTGCCCGACCGGCGGCGGCGCGAGCAGTTGCCCGACGGCCGGAGGCGCGAGCGGCTGCCCGACGGGCGGCGGCGGCGCGAGGTGCTGCATCACGGGCGGTGGCATGGTCGATTGCGCGGCGAGCACGGCGGCCTCAGCCGCGGCGGCGGCCGCGCCCGGGGCGTCATCCGTGGCGACGGTCCAGACGCGTCGAGGCGGAGCGGCGTCGCCCGCCGTGGCGCCGAAGGCCAGCGAGTCCGTCATGTGTTCCCCCTCGTGTGCGTGTGCCGTGGCATCTCTTGGTCGAATTGTTGCGCGGCCGCGCCCCCCGACGCGGCCGCGCAACGAGCGCGTGTCGTCAGGCGACCACGCGCAGGACCTCTTCGATCGAGGTCAAGCCGGCGCGAACCTTCGCCCAGCCGTCCTGGCGCAGCGTCAGCATGCCCTGCGCCGTCGCCGTGTGCATGATCTCGACGCTCGACGCCCGCGCGACGGCGAGCCGCTCGATCTCCTCGGTCACGTACATGACCTCGTGCAGCGCCAGTCGGCCCCGGTACCCGGTGCCCGAGCAGGCCGAGCAGCCGACCGCGTGGTAGAAGCGGGGGCTGATCTCGTCCTCCCGTCGACCGAAGCCGAGGTTGTCGAGGTGCCCGAACTCGTACTCCTGCAACTGCTTGCAGCGGTCGCAGAGCTTGCGGGCGAGTCGCTGGGCGACAACGCAGTCGAGGGCCGAGCCGACGAGGAACGGCTCGATATCCATCTCGATGAGTCGCGTGATGGCGCTCGGCGCGTCGTTCGTGTGCAGGGTCGAGAGCACGAGGTGGCCGGTGAGCGACGCCTCGATGGCGATCTGAGCGGTCTCCTGGTCGCGGATCTCACCGATCAGGACGACGTCGGGGTCCGAGCGCAGGATGCTGCGGAGCGCGCTCGCGAACGTGAGCCCCGCTTTCGGATTCACCTGCACCTGGTTGATGCCGGCCATGCGGTACTCCACCGGGTCTTCGACCGTGATCACGTTGATCTCGGGCCGCGCCACCGCGTGCAGCGTCGTGTAGAGCGTCGTCGACTTTCCCGACCCGGTCGGGCCCGTGACGAGGATCATGCCGTAGGGCTTGGTGTACGAGTTGCGGTAGATGGTGAGGTTGCGGTCGAGCATCCCGAGGTCGCCGATATCGCGACGCGTGGCATTGTTGTCGAGGATGCGCATGACGACCTTCTCGCCCCACACCGTCGGCAGGGTCGCGACGCGCAGGTCGATGACCTGACCGCCGTGCTGCACGGACATGCGGCCGTCCTGCGGCCGCCGGCGCTCGGCGATGTTGATGTCGCTCATGATCTTGAGGCGCGAGATGACGCCGTTCTGGATGTTCTTGGGTGCCTGCTGCACATCGTGCAGCACGCCGTCGATGCGGTAGCGCACACGCATCTCGAACTCACCCGGTTCGATGTGGATGTCGGACGCCAGGTCTTGGATCGCCTGGCCGATGATGAGGTTCACGAAGCGCACGATCGGCGCGTCGTCGGCGTCGGCCTCCCGCAGCGCGACCTCGTCGGTCTGGCTCGGAGTCGACTCCTCTTGGATCGCGGTCGAGAGGTCGCTCAGCTCGCTGTCGGCGCGGTGCAGGCGGTTGATGGCGGCGACGAGGTCGTTCTTCTCGGCGACGACGGCCACGACGTGCATGCGGGTGAGGGCGCGAACGTCGTCCATCGCGAGTACGTCGCCGGGCTCGACCATCGCGAGCGTGATCGTCGTGGCGGTGGCGTGGATGGGCAGGATGTTGTGCCGCCGGCAGAGCTGGGCCGGCACGAGCGCCACGGCGGCACGGTCGACGGGGTATTCGGCGAGTTCGACGAACGAGAGGCCGGCGACCTCGGCCTTGGCCGACGCGACCTGTGAGGCGCTGACGAGGCCGCGCTCGATGAGGTCACCGACGACGGCGTCATCGCCTTCATCGCGCACCTTGTCGAGCGTCTCGATGGGCAGCAGCCCACGGATGATGAGTACTTCGCTCACGGAAACCACAGCAGGACCCTCCCCCCTGGACGCTTGCCGCCCGACGATGGGGGCTTGCACGGACTGCCTGACCGTCACGGTACGACACGCCGTACTGCTGACAATAGTCCCGCGTTCGGGGGTAGTCCACACCAGTCACATTGTTCACATGGGCAACACCCGTGCGGCGCGCCTCTCCCCCCTTCTTCGAACCCGCGGGCCGTGCGGTTGGGTCAGGGGCCGACGAGAGAGCCGTCGGGCGCGCAGCTCGCGCCCGAGACGGGTGCGAGACGCTGCGTGACGGCCCACGGCTCGTCGACGAGTGCGTGCACACCCTGGATGCAGAAGTCGGTGCCCGAGCCAGAGAACGCCAACGTGATGTCGTCGTCGCCGTGCGCGTCGAGGATGTCATCGAGCTCGGATCCGGCCGGGAGGGCCTCCTCCTCGACGACCACGAGTGCCGTCTCGAGACGCGCGGTCGCGAGGGCTGCCTGCAGGGCTCCGGCACGGGCCTGATCGAGACTGCCCAGGAAGATCGGAACGGCGATCGCCGCCAGCACACCGATGATGACCATGACGACGACGAGCTCGACGAGCGTGAAGCCAGCATCCCGAATCGATCTCATGAGCGATAGTCAAGCGCACAACGCCGCACTGGTCTGCCCCCATAACGAGTGCGCCCGCGGAACCGTGGGTTCCGCGGGCGCACTCGATCGAACTCGGGCCTAGTTGTACGTGCCCGGCGTGTAGTCGTCGCTCGAGAACGTATCGAAGTCGACGAACGACAGGTCGGCCTCGGTCAGGGCGGTGTCGTCGGCGAAGATGCGGTTGGGGTACCGCTCGGACTTCGCCTCCTCCGTCGCCTCGACCGTGACGTTGCGGTACGCGGGCAGACCGGTACCGGCCGGGATCAGCTTGCCGATGATCACGTTCTCCTTGAGCCCCAGCAGCGGGTCGCGCTTGCCCTCCATGGCCGCCTGCGTGAGCACGCGGGTGGTCTCCTGGAAGGACGCGGCCGACAGCCACGACTCGGTCGCGAGCGAGGCCTTGGTGATGCCCATGACCTCCTGGCGGGCCGAGGCGGTCTTCTTGCCCTCGGCCAGCGCGGCGCGGTTGATCTGGTTGTACTTCGAACGGTCGACGAGCTCGCCCGGCAGCAGATCGGTCTCGCCGTGGTCGACGACGGTGACCTTGCGCAGCATCTGACGCACGATGACCTCGAGGTGCTTGTCGTGGATCGGCACGCCCTGCGAGCGGTAGACCCCCTGCACGCCCTCGACGAGGTGCTGCTGCACGGCGCGGACGCCCTTCACACGCAGCACCTCCTTCGGGTCGACCGTGCCGACGAAGATCTGGTGACCCAGCTCGACGTGCTGGCCGTCCTCGACGAGCAGGCGCGCGCGCTTCGAGACGACGTACACGACCTCCTCCTCGCCACTGTCCGGCGTGAGCACGATCTTCAGCTGAGCACCGCTGTCGTCGATGCTGATGCGGCCGGCGCTCTCGGCGATGGGGCTCGCGCCCTTCGGCGTGCGCGCCTCGAACAGCTCGGTGACGCGGGGAAGACCCTGCGTGATGTCGGCCGCGGAGGCCGAACCACCGGTGTGGAAGGTGCGCATCGTGAGCTGCGTTCCGGGCTCACCGATCGACTGGGCCGCGATGATGCCGACGGCCTCACCGAGGTCGACGCGCGTGCCCGTGGCCAGCGAGCGGCCGTAGCAGGCGGCGCAGACGCCGACCGCCGACTCGCACGTCAGCACCGAGCGCACCTTGATCTCGGCGACACCCGCCGCGACGAGCTCGTCGATCAGCACGTCGCCGACATCGGCACCGGCCTGCGCGACGATCGTGCCCGAGGCGCTGACCGCGTCGGTCGCGAGCGTGCGGGCGAAGACGAGGTTCTCGACATTGTCGTCGCGAACCCAACCGCCGTCGACCTCGTGCGCGATCGTGAAGTCGAGACCCTTGCCCGTGCCGCAGTCCTCCTCGCGGATGATGACGTCCTGCGCCACGTCGACGAGTCGACGGGTCAGGTAGCCCGAGTCGGCCGTGCGCAGAGCGGTGTCGGCCAGACCCTTGCGGGCACCGTGCGTGGCGATGAAGTACTCCGCCACCGACAGGCCCTCGCGGTACGAGTTGATGATCGGGCGGGCGATGATCTCACCGCGCGGGTTCGACACGAGACCGCGCATACCGGCGATGTTGCCGACCTGCAGCCAGTTACCACGGGCACCCGAGGTGACCATGCGGTTGATCGTGTTGTCGGCCGGGAAGTTGGCGCGCATCTCGTCGTTGACGGCCTTCGTGCCCTCCGTCCACAGCTCGACCAGCTCGCGGCGCCGCTCGTCATCGGTCGTCAGACCCTTGTCGAACTGGCCCTGGATCTTCGCCGCCTTCTTCTCGTACTCGGCGACGATCTCCTTCTTCTTCGGCGGGGTGAGCACGTCGCTGAGCGCGACGGTCACACCCGAGCGGGTCGCCCAGTAGAAGCCGGCGTCCTTCACCTTGTCGAGCGTCGCCGCGACCACCGTCTTGGGGTAGCGCTCGGCGAGGTCGTTGACGATCTGCGAGATCGCGCCCTTGTCGGCCACCGCATCCACGTAGGGGTAGTCGGCCGGCAGCTGCTCGTTGAACAGCGCGCGGCCCAGCGTCGTCTCGCGCAGCTCGCGACCATCGGCGAACTTCTCGCCGTAGAGGCGGATGCGCACCGGCGCGTTGAGGTGCAGCGAGCCCTGATCCATGGCCATGATCGCCTCGGCGACCGAGGAGAACGCGCGGCCCTCGCCGGCGGCGCCCTCGCGCACGGTCGTGAGGTGGTGCAGACCGATGATCATGTCCTGCGTGGGAACCGTCACCGGGCGGCCGTCGGACGGCTTGAGGATGTTGTTCGACGCGAGCATGAGGATGCGGGCCTCGGCCTGAGCCTCGACCGACAGCGGCAGGTGCACGGCCATCTGGTCACCGTCGAAGTCCGCGTTGAACGCGGCGCAGACGAGCGGGTGCAGCTGGATGGCCTTGCCCTCGACGAGCTGAGGCTCGAAGGCCTGGATGCCGAGGCGGTGCAGGGTGGGCGCGCGGTTCAGCAGCACGGGGCGCTCGCGGATGATCTCCTCGAGCACGTCCCACACCTGCGGACGCGACCGCTCGACCATGCGCTTGGCGCTCTTGATGTTCTGCGCGTGGCCCAGGTCGATGAGGCGCTTGATGACGAACGGCTTGAACAGCTCGAGCGCCATGAGCTTCGGCAGACCGCACTGGTGCAGCTTGAGCTGCGGTCCGACGACGATGACCGAACGGCCCGAGTAGTCGACGCGCTTGCCGAGCAGGTTCTGACGGAACCGGCCCTGCTTGCCCTTGAGCATGTCGCTCAGCGACTTCAGCGCACGGTTACCCGTGCCCGTGACCGGACGACCGCGGCGGCCGTTGTCGAACAGGGCGTCGACGGCCTCCTGCAGCATGCGCTTCTCGTTGTTCACGATGATCTCGGGAGCCCCGAGGTCGAGAAGACGGCGCAGACGGTTGTTGCGGTTGATGACGCGGCGGTACAGGTCGTTGAGGTCGGAGGTCGCGAAGCGGCCACCGTCGAGCTGCACCATCGGGCGCAGCTCCGGCGGGATCACCGGCACGACATCGAGCACCATCGCGGCCGGCGAGTTGCCGGTCTGCAGGAAGGAGTTGACGACCTTCAGGCGCTTGATCGCGCGGATCTTCTTCTGACCCTTGCCCGTGGCGATCTGCTCGTGCAGCAGCTCGCTCTCGGCGGCGAGGTCGAACGCCTCGAGGCGCTTCTTGATGGCCTCGGCACCCATGTGGGCCTCGAAGTACAGGCCGAAACGGTCCTGCAGCTCCTGGAAGACCGAGTCCTCCGGCTTGAGGTCGCCGACCTTGAGCGTGCGGAAGTCCTCCCACACGCGCTCGAGCTGGGCGATCTGCTCGTCGAACGACTTGCGGATCTGGCCCATCTCCTTCTCGCCGGCGTCTTTCACCTTGCGCTTCTGGTCGGCCTTGGCGCCCTCTGCCTCGAGCTCGGCGAGCTCGGTCTCGAGACGCTGCATGCGCGTCGCGATGCCGGCGTCGCGTTGGCCCTCCAGGGTCTTGATCTCGAGCCGCAGCTCGTTCTCGAGCCCGGGGAGGTCGGCGTGACGGCCGTCCTCATCGATCGAGATGACCATGTAGGCGGCGAAGTAGATGACCTTCTCGAGGTCTTTCGGCGCCATGTCGAGCAGGTAGCCGAGGCGGCTCGGCACACCCTTGAAGTACCAGATGTGCGTGACGGGAGCGGCGAGCTCGATGTGGCCCATGCGCTCGCGACGCACGGAGGACTTGGTGACCTCCACGCCGCAGCGCTCGCACACGATGCCCTTGAAGCGCACCCGCTTGTACTTGCCGCACGAGCACTCCCAGTCGCGGGAGGGCCCGAAGATCTGCTCGCCGAACAGGCCGTCCTTCTCGGG
Organism: Microcella humidisoli; assembly: GCF_024362325.1. NCBI lineage: Bacteria > Bacillati > Actinomycetota > Actinomycetes > Micrococcales > Microbacteriaceae > Microcella > Microcella humidisoli. The sequence continues at coordinate 1,356,498 of NZ_CP101497.1, read as the reverse complement.
CTTGAGCGTGCGGTAGTTGATCGTCTCCGGCTTCTTCACCTCACCGTGCGACCAGCGACGGATGTCGTCAGCGGTCGCGAGGCCGATGCGGAGCTCATCGAAAGTTTTTGCGTCGAGCACAGATTTCTCTTCTCTTACTTGCAGTCGTCAGCGTCTAGCGAATACTCGGGATGCCCGGATCAGATCTCGTCGATCGACGAGGACTCGAAGCGGGTGGAGATGTTGATGCCCAGCTCCTCTGCGGCGCGGAAGACCTCGTCATCCGTGTCCTTCAGGCTGAGCACGGAGCCGTCGGCCGAGAGGACCTCGACGTTCAGGCACAGCGACTGCATCTCCTTGATGAGCACCTTGAAGCTCTCGGGAATGCCGGGCTCCTGGATGTTCTCGCCCTTGACGATGGCTTCGTAGACCTTCACGCGGCCGAGGATGTCGTCGGACTTGATCGTCAGGAGCTCCTGCAGCGCGTACGCCGCACCATAGGCCTCGAGCGCCCACACCTCCATCTCACCGAACCGCTGGCCGCCGAACTGGGCCTTACCGCCCAGGGGCTGCTGCGTGATCATCGAGTAGGGGCCCGTCGAGCGCGCGTGGATCTTGTCGTCGACGAGGTGGTGGAGCTTCAGGATGTACATGTAGCCGACCGAGATCGGGTCGGGGAACGGCTCGCCCGAGCGGCCGTCGAAGAGACGAGCCTTTCCGGTCGAGTCGATCATGCGCACACCGTCGCGGTTCGGGAGCGTCGAGTCGAGCAGACCGGCGATCTCGTCCTCGCGCGCACCGTCGAACACGGGCGTCGCGATCTTCGTGCCGGGCGCCGCCTCGCGAGCGTTGGCCGGGATTCCCTCGGCCCACTCGGGAGTGCCCTCGATCTTCCAGCCGCGCGATGCCGCCCAGCCCATGTGGATCTCGAGCACCTGGCCGAAGTTCATGCGACCGGGGACGCCGAGCGGGTTGAGCACGATGTCGACGGGCGTGCCGTCCTCGAGGAACGGCATGTCCTCCACCGGCAGGATCTTCGAGATGACGCCCTTGTTGCCGTGGCGGCCGGCGAGCTTGTCGCCCTCGGAGATCTTGCGCTTCTGGGCGATGTAGACGACCACGCGCTGGTTGACGCCCGAGCCGAGCTCGTCGTCGCCGTCCTGCGCGTCGAACACCTTGACGCCGATGATCGTGCCCTGCTCGCCGTGAGGAACCTTGAGCGAGGTGTCGCGCACCTCGCGCGACTTCTCGTTGAAGATCGCGCGCAGCAGGCGCTCCTCGGCCGAGAGCTCGGTCTCGCCCTTGGGCGTGACCTTGCCGACGAGGATGTCGCCGGGGCGCACCTCGGCACCGATGCGGATGATGCCGCGCTCGTCGAGGTCGGCCAGCAGCTCGGGGCTCACGTTCGGCAGATCACGGGTGATCTCTTCCTTGCCGAGCTTCGTGTCGCGCGCATCCACCTCGTACTCCTCGATGTGGATCGACGACAGCGTGTCGTCCTTCACGAGGTTCTGGCTGAGGATGATCGCGTCTTCGAAGTTGTGGCCTTCCCACGACATGAACGCGACGAGCAGGTTCTTGCCGAGCGCGAGCTCGCCGTTCTCGGTGGCCGGGCCATCGGCGATGACCTCGCCGACCTCGATGCGGTCGCCCGCGCTGACGACGACGCGGTGGTTGTAGTTCGTGCCCTGGTTCGAGCGGTCGAACTTGCGCAGGAAGTAGTCCTGCGTTCCGCCCTCGTCGAGCTGCACCGTGACCGAGTCGGCCGAGACCGAGGTGACGACACCGGCCGCCGTGGCGGTGATGACGTCGCCGGCGTCGACGGCCGCGTAGCTCTCCATGCCGGTGCCGACGAGCGGCGACTCGGAACGGAGCAGCGGAACGGCCTGACGCTGCATGTTGGCACCCATGAGGGCGCGGTTCGCGTCGTCGTGCTCGAGGAACGGGATGAGCGAGGTCGCGACCGACACCATCTGGCGCGGCGAGACGTCCATGTAGTCGACCTGCTCCGACGGCACGAGCTCGACCTCGCCGCCCTTGCGACGCACGAGCACGCGCTCCTCGGCGAACGACCCGTCCTTGTTGAGCGGCGCACCGGCCTGGGCGACGACGTGGTCGTCCTCCTCGCTCGCGGTCAGGTAGTCGATCGTCGCCGTGACCTTGCCCTTGGTGACGCGGCGGTACGGGGTCTCGATGAAGCCGAACGCGTTGATGCGCGCGAACGAGGCGAGCGAGCCGATGAGGCCGATGTTCGGGCCTTCCGGGGTCTCGATGGGGCACATGCGGCCGTAGTGCGAGGGGTGCACGTCGCGCACCTCGACGCCGGCGCGCTCGCGCGACAAGCCACCCGGGCCGAGCGCCGACAGGCGGCGCTTGTGGGTGAGGCCCGCGAGCGGGTTGTTCTGGTCCATGAACTGGCTCAGCTGCGAGGTGCCGAAGAACTCCTTGATCGCGGCCACGACGGGGCGCACGTTGATCAGGGTCTGCGGCGTGATCGCCTCGATGTCCTGCGTGGTCATGCGCTCGCGCACGACGCGCTCCATGCGGCTGAGACCCGTGCGCACCTGGTTCTGGATGAGCTCGCCCACGGCGCGGATGCGACGGTTGCCGAAGTGGTCGATGTCGTCGACATCGAGACGCAGCTCGACGGGCTTGCCGTCACGCTGACCCGGCAGGGTCGTGCGCGACTCGTGCAGCGACACCATGTAGCGGATCGTCGCGACGATGTCGTCGACGCTCAGCACCGAGTCGGCGAGCGGCGCATCCAGACCCAGCTTGCGGTTGAGCTTGTAACGGCCCACCTTCGCGAGGTCGTAGCGCTTCGGGTTGAAGTAGAAGTTGTCGAGCAGCGCGCGCGCAGCCTCGGCGGCGACCTGCTCGCCCGGGCGCAGCTTGCGGTAGATGTCCTTGAGGGCCTCCTCCTTAGTGAGGATGGCGTCCTTCTCGAGGGTCTGCTCGATCGACTCGAAGCCGGCGAACTTCTCGCGGATCTCCTCGGTCGTCAGACCGAGGGCCTTGAGGAACACCGTGACCGACTGCTTGCGCTTGCGGTCGATGCGCACGCCGACCTGGTCGCGCTTGTCGACCTCGAACTCGAGCCAGGCGCCGCGGCTGGGGATGATGCGCGCGGTGTAGACGTCCTTATCGGTCGTCTTGTCGAGCTGGCGCTCGAAGTAGACGCCGGGCGAGCGAACGAGCTGCGACACCACGACACGCTCGGTGCCGTTGATGATGAAGGTGCCCTTCTCGGTCATGAGCGGGAAGTCGCCCATGAAGACCGTCTGGGTCTTGATCTCACCGGTCATGTGGTTCATGAACTCGGCCTCGACGTAGAGCGGGGCGGCGTAGGTCTTGCCGCGCTCCTTGCACTCGTCGATCGAGTACTTCTGCTCTTCGAGGTAGGGGTTCGTGAACGAGAGCTGCATCGTCTCGCCCAGGTCCTCGATCGGAGAGATCTCCTCGAAGATCTCCTCGAGCCCGCTGTGCGTCGGCACGTCGGTGCGGCCAGCGGCCTGCGCCTCGGCGAGTCGAGCCTTCCAGGCGTCGTTGCCGACGAGCCAGTCGAAGCTCTCCGTCTGCAGGGCGAGCAGGTCGGGAACGGTCAGCGTGTCGCTGATCTTGGCGAAAGAGAGCCGCGATGCGGTGCGGCCGTTCTTGGGGGACTGGTTCTTAGCGGTGCGCGCAGCAGCCAAGGATCTAACCTCCGTGGGCTCAAAGGCCCGGATTCTGTCGGTCGTCGACAGGTGAGTGCGGTCGAATGGACGCGCCGGACCCGCGGGGATTCCGTGCAATCGGAATCCACCCCGCCGCTATACTCGGGGCACGATCGCCGCCCGCCATATGGCGGCTGATCAGACATGGGAGCGCAAACCTCAATACTAGGCGCGCTCGGGTCGTCGTGTCCAGTCCGATTCTTGACCTATTGCGGTCGCTGCGCTATAACCGTGCGCTCGAGCGTCGACCGCGGTGCGCGCAGACGCGTCAGGGGCGGGATGCTCGCGGTGAGCATCCCGCCCCTGCGGGCTCGTCGGCGCTAGGCGGCCCGACCGCGGCGCAGGCGCGGGGCCAGGAAGCCGAGCCCCAGCACGATGGCGAGGAGCGCACCCCAGCCGATGCCCTGGGCGAGGTCATCGGCGCCCGTGTGGGCGAGACCGTCGCGACCGGGCGTGGCCGCGTACTCGGGCTGACCGGGCTCGTCGACGGGCGTGCCCGGGTCGGTCGGCAGCGGCAACGTCGGGATGGTCGGCGAGCCGGGCTGGTCGATGGGCTCGTCGCCGGGCTCCCCGCCCGTCTCGTCGCCAGGCTCCTCGCACTCGACGTCGCCGCCGCTGATGCTCGCATACAGGGTCACGGTAGCGACGTTGCTCGTCGCTGCCCCGTCGCCCGCGGTGTACGTGAATGTGAGCGTGTCGCAGAAGTCAGCAGGTGCCGTCCACGTGAACGACCCGTCGGCGAGCAGGGCGAACGCTCCAGCACTGGGCTCGGAGTAGCTCACGACCCCGAAACCGGTGCCGCCGGAGTGCACGTCGTTCGACAGAAGGCCCCAGGTAGCCGGGACAGTGATGGACTGACCGGGCTCGGCGAAGAATAGGTCGTCGTTGGCGACCAGAGTCTCGACGGGCGCGGCGCAGGGCGCGTAGATTCCGCTCGCATCGACCGAAGCGCGCAGCGTGATCGTGGTGAGATTCCCCGCTTCGATGCCGTCGAAGGGTCGGTACTGCACCGGGAATTCGCCGCAGAAGTCGGCCGGCACGCTCCAGGAGAACGATCCATCGACCGCCTGCGTGAAGTCACCGGGGAGGGATGTGGCCCACTGGGCCGTGATGGCATCTCCGTCCGCATCGCTCGCATTGGCCAGCACCGTGGATCCCGGCAGCGAGTAGTTCTCGCCCGGAACCACGTAGTACCAGTCGTCGACACCAACAGGCGGGGTGTTGGAAGGCGTCTCGGGCTCGGGCTGCGGTTCGGGATCACCGACCGGGACGACCTCGATGGAGACCTTGCCCCAGGCACTCGGCGTGGTCCCGTCTGTGACGCGGTACTGGAAGCCGACGGTGCCGCTCGCATCGGCCGAGATCTGGATCGTCACGGGCGTCTGCGGGGTGTACATGGTCACGATCGACCCTCCGGGGAATGCGCCGGCATTCACATCGGTGTGGAAGAAGTCGAGAGCGTCGCCCTCCGGGTCGTAGTCGTTGGCGAAGGGGCTGATGCTCGGGTCGAGCACGAGCAGCTCGCCCGGCGCCGCCGTGTAGAAATCGTCGACAGCGACGGGTGCGGCGCCGGCCGCATGGGCGGGGGTCGCCGCGAGGGCGGTGCCGGCGACGACCACGGCGGTGGCGCCGAGGGCCGCGAGGCGGTGTGCGATGGTGCGCATGGGATCGTCCTTCGGTGGTGTGGCCCGGGTCTCGGGCGGGGGTTCGGGGGCGCCGTTCTCGGCGTGGTTCCACCCTCGCGAAACCGCACGCGCGGCAGATGGGCAACCGTTGCTCAACTCGCGGCGGACGATTACTCAGTCGGCACTCCCCCGTGGGCGAGGCGCTGAGTACACTTCGGATCAGCGCCGCTCCGGCGCCTCCGGTTGTCGTGAAGGACCGCATCCGCCGATGAGCTCTCCCCCGCCTGAGGCGCTCGCCGCGCGTGCCGACGGGCTGTGGCCGCTCGTCGGCCGGACGGCGCAGCTCGCCCAAGCGCGCGCGGCCCTCGAGTCGGGGCGCATCGCTCTTGTGGTGCTCTCGGGCGAGGCCGGCGTCGGGAAGACGCGCCTCGCGGGCGAGCTCACCGAGCGGCTCGAGCGCGACGGCTGGCGCGGCAACCGCATCGTGGCGAGCGCGAGCCTCTCGGCTGTGCCGCTCGCCGCGCTCATCCCCCTCATGGGGGCGACGCGGCAGGACATCGCGCGCATCGGCACCGACACCGCGACGCTCATGGCGTTCGCCGAGGAGCTCGCCGCGCAGCGCAGCGCCGAGGGCCCGCTGCTCGTCGTCGTCGACGACCTGCCGCAGCTCGACGCGCTCTCGGTCGCCGTGCTCGCTCAGCTCGCCCTCGGCGGCGCGATCACCCTGCTCGCCACGGCCCGCGACGGCGAACCGCTGCCCGAGCCGATGGTCGCGCTGTGGACCTCCGATCGCGCGCTGCGCATCCCGATCGCCCCGCTCTCGGTCGGCGACGTCGACCAGCTGCTGCCCGTCGTGCTCGGCAATACCGTCGCTCATCAGACGGTCGTCGCGTTGCACGGCGCCTCGGGCGGCAACCCGCTCTTCCTGCGCGAGCTCGTGGCGCACGCGCAGGCGACCTGCTCGCTCACCGAGCATCACGGGTCGTGGGTGCTGCAGGGCACGCCGGGGGGCTCGACTGCGCTCGGCGAACTGATCGCGAGCCGGCTGAGCGGGCTCGCCCCCGCACAGCTGGAGGTCATGCAGCGGCTCGCCGTGTGCCAGTCAGTGCCGCTCTCGCACGTCGTCGAGCCCGAGCTGCGCACGGCGCTCGGCGAACTCGAGCAGCAGCAGCTCGTGCAGCTTCGCTCGGAGGCGGGGCGGTTCATCGCCACGATCGCGCACCCGCAGTATGCCGCGGCGATGCAAGCGCGCGTGCCGACGCTGCGGCGCATCGACCAGCTGCTCGATCACGCGGCGCGTGCCGAGGCCTCGCCCGATCGCGAGCTCGACGCCGTGCGCATCGCGACCTGGCGTCTCGATGCAGGGGTGCCGGGCGACGCCGCATTCCTGGGCGACGCCGCGCGGCTCGCCCTGCTGACCGAGGACTTCGAGCTCGTCGCGCGGCTCGCGACAGCCGCCGAGCAGTCGGGCACGGTCGACACCGAACTGCTGCTGATCCATGCGGATGCCCTCACGAAGCTCGGCCGCGTCGACGATGCCCTGGCCGCGCTCGCGCGCGCCCGCGAACTCGACGACGCCGCGCCCGCCGACCAGCACCGCACGGCGCGCATCCTGACGATGACGACGACCGCCCTCATCACCGTGAGCGGCCGGTTCGACGAGGCGATCGCGCTGCTCGACGGCGCACCGGAGCGCCTGCCCGACGCCGCCCGCCGACTGCGGCAGGCCCGAGCGCGCATTCTGGTCGGCCTCGAGCGGCCGCGCGAGGCGCTCGCCGAGCTCGAACTCATCCCCGAGGGGTCGAGCGCTGCCGAGCAGGCCGAGCTCGACCTCAACAGCGCCGTGCCCTACGTGGCCCTCGGACGCACCGACGATGCCCTGCGCACGACCGAGCGCGCGCTCGCCGCGGCGCGCCTCCGCGACTCGTCGATCCCGCTTCGCGTCGCCTACCTCATGCGCGCCGTCACGCTCGCCCAAGCCTGCCGGCTCGACGAGGCCAAGGCATTCGCGACCGACGCGCTCGCCGAGGCGATCGAGCTCGATGACGAGCTGCGGGGCCGCCAGGCCGAGTTCACCCTGGCGGCCGTGCTGCTGGCGATGGGACGCCTCGAGACCTCGGCCCGCTGGCTGAAAGACGTCATCGCGGGAGCCCGCACGCGCGGGCCGGCCGGCTACGAGCCGCTCGGGCGGGGCGTGCTGGCGCGCGTGCGCGCGCAGCAGGGGCTCATCGACGAGGCTCGACAGGTGATCGCGAGGGTGCCCGAAGCGATGATCGAGGACGACTCGCTGCTACTGCTCGGCTGGGCCTGGGTCGAATCGGTCGGCGGCAATGCCGCGGCGGCGCGCGAACGGCTCGCGCGGCGCACACGGCAGCGCATCGAGTCGGGCGACCTCGACTTTGCGAGCATCCTGGCACTCGACCTCGCCCGGCTCGGCGACGCCCCCACGGCAGCGACGCTGCTCGAGGGCATGCTCGCCGAAGCGGACTCGCCCGTCGTGCGCCTGCGCGCCCGCACGGCGCGCGCGATGGCCGACGCCGACCTGGAGGGGCTCAACGCCGTGGGTGCGGAGTGGGAGCGGCACGGGTACCTGCTGCACGCCGCGGAGTCGCTCGCGCTCGCCGCCGACGCCGCGCGCCGTGACGGCCGCGCGCGCGAGGCCGCGCAGCTCGTCGGCCGCGCCCGAACGATCGCCGAGCGCACGGAGGGCGCATCCACCGCCCCTCTGCACTTCGGGACGGAGCTCGAACCGCTCACCGCGCGCGAACGCGAGATCGCCACGCTCGCGGCCCGCGGCATGGCGAGCAACGACATCGCCGCGCGGCTGTTCCTCTCACCCCGCACGGTCAACAACCATCTGCAGTCGGCCTACACGAAGCTGGGCGTGCGGCGGCGCGGCGAGCTGGCCGGGGCCCTCGGGCTCGGCGCGAGCGATCAGGCCGTCGCGGCCGCCGACTCGACGACCTGAGCGCGCAGCGGCTGCAGCCCCGCGATGACGTCGCTCACCTGGGCGTGCGCCAGCCCGACATCGAGCAGGGCGTAGGCGAGGTGCTCGGTGACAGCGTCGAAGGCATCGTCGGTGATGGCGAGCCCCGCGTGCGCCCCGCTCATCGAGCGGCCCGAGAACAGGTCGGGGCCACCGAGAGCGACCGTGAGGAAGGCGCGCTGGTGCGCCATGAGGCGGTCGATGTCGATGCCGTCGAACCAGGGCGCGAGCGACTCGTCGGCCGTGACGCGGTGGTAGAAGACCGAGACCGCGAGGCGGATCGCCGGGGCTCCCCCGATGTCGTCGTACAGGCTCATCGCGGCTCCTTCCGTGCGGTCGTCCTGCGTGCCGGCGCCTCCAGTCTGCCGCGCGGGACCGCCCCGGCGCAGGCCGCGCATTACTCATTTTCGGCGAGCATCGCTCACAGTGCTGGGGACCGGCGCGGTGTGGCACGCTGTCGGGCATGACCGCCCCCGCCGAACTGCGCCTGCCGAGCGGCCTGCGCGCCGTCATCGAGGCCGATCGCTGGTCCGACGGCAGCTACACGCTCATCGTCGACGGCACGCCCCAGTCGCACGTCGACCTCGACGACCCGAGTCGGCTGTTCTTCGAGTACGTGCAGCGCATCGGCCACGTCATCGACGAGTGGGGTGACCCCGGGCAGCCGATGACTGCCCTGCACCTGGGCGCGGGGGCCCTGACCCTGCCGCGCTACATCCACGCCACCCGCCCCGGTTCCCGCCAGCAGGTCATCGAGCTCGACGAGGCCCTCGTCGGCTTCGTGCGCGAGCAGCTGCCGCTTCCGGCGCGCTCCGGCATCCGGGTTCGCTACGGGGATGCCCGCGCGATGCTCGCCCGCCTGCCCGACGCCCTGCACGGGGCCGTCGACCTCGTCGTGGTCGACGTCTTCAGCGGCGCGCGCATCCCGGCCCATGTGACGAGCGTGGAGTTCTACCGCGAGGTCGCCGCGTTCCTCGCCCCCGGCGGCATCGTGGCCGTCAATGTGGCCGACGGCCCCGGTCTCGCCTTCGCACGCGGGCAAGCGGCGACGCTGCGGCTCGTGCTCGATGATGTGGCCGCGCTCGCCGAGACGAGCGTGCTCAAGGGCCGCCGGTTCGGCAACGTCGTGCTTATCGCGTCGGCGAGCGGGCTGCCGCTCGACTGGATGCCGCGGCTCATGGCCCGCGGGCCGCACCCCGCGGCCGTCGTCGCCGGGCGCGATCTCATCAACTGGATCGCCGGTGCCCCCGTGGTGAGCGATCAGACCGCCGTGCCGTCGCCCGCCCCGTCGACGAGTTTGTTCACGCGAGCCGGTCGGGATCGCCCGGCCGACTGATCGAGCCCGAGGCCCCCGCGACGACGACGGGGCGCAACCGGGACAGCAGGTCGCGCACATCGGCGACGACATCGGCACCCGCATCGATCGCGGCGAGCGCCTCGTCGGCGATCGTCGCGAAGCGGTCGAACTGCGCATCGTCGATGCCGAGGTGCCGGTGCGCCTCGCGCAACCCGCGCCCCGAGTAGAGCTCCGGCCCGCCGAGCACCGCCGAGAAGTAGTGCTCCCGGTGCCGCTGCAGCCCCTCGCCGTCGACGCCCGCGAAGAGCGGCCCGAGTTCGGCATCGTCGACGAGCCGCCGACCGAGCTCGTCGACGAAGCGGCGGATGCCCCGCTCGCCTCCCAGCGCCTCGAACAGCGACATCGACGACCTTTCCTCAGTTGCTCCGCCGACAGTAACACCCTCCGCCCAGCGCGCACATCGAGCACCCAGGAGCCGGAGCCATCCTGAGCGCGGGGCCCCTGGGGAGGAGGCCACCGGGAGGAGTCGTGATGCCCCGCAGGCTGCTGACCGCCGCGCTCGTCGTGGCGGCGCTCACCATGACGTCGTGCGCTGCGCCCGGACCGGCGCCCGAGCCGACGGGGCTGGCTCCGCTCGGCGCCGCGACCCCGTCGCCGACCCCCTCGAGCTCGATGCCCGCCGCGCCTCTCCCGGCCCTCGCCCCGACGGGCGAGCTCGGCGTGCTCGCCTCGGGCCTACGGGCCCCCTGGTCGATTGTGCCCCTCGCCACCGGCTCGGTGTTCCTGAGCGAGCGCGACACCGCGCGCATCGTCGAGCTCTCGCCCGAGGGCCGCATCTCCGTCGTCGGCACCGTGCCCGGTGTCGTGCCCGGCGGCGAGGGCGGCCTGCTCGGTCTCGCGGCGCTCGACGAGGGCACGCCGTACCTCTACGCGTACTACACGGCGGCGGCGGACAACCGCATCGTGCGTCTGCCGGTCACCGGCACACCCGGGCAGTACCGGCTCGGCGCCCCCGAGGTGCTGCTCGCGGGCATCCCGAAAGCGCGCACCCACAACGGCGGGCGCCTCGCCTTCGGCCCCGACGGGATGCTGTACGCCACGACCGGCGACGCGCAGCAGACCGCTCGCGCGCAAGACCCGGGGTCGCTCGCGGGCAAGATTCTGCGCATCGCGCCGGATGGCGGGGTGCCCGCCGACAACCCGACCCCCGGCTCGTACGTCTACTCGCTCGGGCACCGCAACCCGCAGGGCATCGCCTTCGACGCCGACGGCCAGCTGTGGGCCGCCGAGTTCGGGCAGAACACGTGGGACGAGCTCAACCGCATCGTGCCCGGCGCCAACTACGGCTGGCCCGTGGTCGAGGGCGCCGACGGCGCGGGCGGATTCCGCGACCCCGTGCAGCAGTGGGCCACGAGCGAGGCGAGCCCGAGCGGCATCGCGATCGTCGAGGGCACGCTCTTCATGACGGGGCTGCGCGGCCAGCGGCTGTGGAGCATCGACCTCGCGAACCCCGGCGGCAGCCGCCCGCACTTCGTCGAGCGGCTCGGCCGCATCCGCGATGCTGTCGCGACCCCCGACGGCCGGCTGCTCATCGTGACGAACAACACCGACGGGCGCGGTGACCCGGGCCCCGACGATGACCGGCTCATCGTCGTCGAACTCGCGCCGCGCGGCTGAGCCGCACCGCCGCGTCAGCGCCTCCGCGTCAGAGGTGCCGCCTACCATCGAGGCTGTGAGCGATCTCGAGCGGGTGCGGCACTGGGCGAACGCCCTGCTCGCGCTGCACCTCGACGCGAGCTGGAGCTTCGACTTCGACCGCGCGACGCGACGTGCGGGGCTCTGCGACTTCCGCCGCAAGCGCATCACCGTGTCGCGCCACCTCGCCGAACGCTTCGACGACGACGCCATCCACCAGACGCTGCTGCACGAGGTCGCCCACGCGCTCGCCGGCCCGGGAACGGGCCACGGGGCCGAGTGGCGTCGCATCGCGCGCGAGCTCGGCTACGTCGGCGGCGTCACGCACGACGGCCCGATCGCCGACGACCGCGCGCGCTGGCGCGGGTCGTGCCCGCGGGGGCACGAGTTCGTTCGGTTCCGCCGCCCCGGCCGCGAGGTCTCGTGCGGCCGCTGTTCGCGCGCGTTCAGCCGTGCCGCGCTCATCACGTGGCACGAGCGGGAGGTCGCGGCCGGCTGAGCCGACCGCGCGCCCGCCCGTGTTCGGGCCTACGACGAGACGCCTACTCGAAGACGCCTACTCCGAGACGCCTACTCCGAGACGCCTACTCGGAGACGCTGACCTCTTTCCAGAAGGCCACGTAGTTGCTGAAGTCTTTGCCGACGCGCTCGATGCCGCTCGGGTACGGGGTCGGGTAGCTCCACGCGCGGTCGGGCAGCGCCTGGCCGTCGACCGTCACCGTGAAGTACTGGCACTCGCCCTTCCAGGGGCAGGTGTAGGGCGTGGGGCTCGTGGTGAGGAAGCCCTCGACGATGCTCGACGGCGGGAAGTACCAGTTGCCCTCGATCTTGATGAGTTCGCTCTCGGGGGCTTCGGCGATGACGGTGCCGTTGACGTGAGCCTTCATGGGTCCTCCTGCGGTCGAGTGGTGCCGGTCATCGGCACAACCTCAGGCTGTCAGGTCGAATTCCCGCAGCACGACGAGTTCGGTCGATTCCCAGCGCGCCCGCGCTGCGCTCACGGCGTCCGGTCCCTCGCTCGCGGCGAGCATCCGCCCCCCGACCGAGGCGCTGAGCATGTGGGCGACGGCGCCGCGCAGGCCCTGGTAGCCCGCCGCGGCGACGGCCGCCTCGGGGCTCGTGGCGTCGATGCCGACCGCGCCGAGGGCGTCGACGACGGCACCGGTGAGTAGCAGGTCTTCGACGGGGATGCCCTCCGGCGCCTGCACGGGCGCCCCCGCCGCGACGACCGCGACCATCGTGCGCTCGCCGCGCGCGGCCTGCAGGTCGAGCAGCCGCTGCGCGATCGCGGATGCCGCCCCGCAGCGGGCGTCGATGACCTCGAGGTGTGGCGGCAGGGCATCCAGCGGCACGGGCTCCGTCGCGAGGCCATCGCACCAGACAAGCAGGTGGGCGCTTGCGCCGATGCGGCGCGCGCCGTCGAGCCCGACGTCGACGCGCACCTGGTAGCGCTCTTGCGCGGCGGGATCGGAGGAGTCGAGAGGGCCGGTCACAGGTCGATCGTATCGACGTGCCCCAGACTGGGCGCATGCGCGTGCGACTCGATCTGCTGCTCGACTGCCCGGCCGATGCGGCGTGGGAGGCCGTGCACTCCCCCGCGGTGTTCCGAGAGGTGTCGGGCCCGATCACGACGGCCGAGTCGCTCGAGCCCGGGGGATTCCCCGACCGGTGGCCGGGAGGCGAGCACCGCGTGCGGCTGCGCATGCTCGGCGTGCTGCCGATGGGCACGCAGGTCATCCGCCTGCGCGACGAGACGCGCCTCGACGGCACCCGCGTCGTGCACGACGAGGGTGGGCCGCTGAGCGGGGCGATGACCGTCGTCACCGGCTGGCACCACCAGATGGCGATCAGCCCGAACCCGATGAGCCCCGAGACGCGCACGCGGTTCCACGACACGCTCGACGTGCGCGCGGGGCTGCTCACGCCGTTCGCGTGGCTCGGGTTCGCGGTGTTCTGGCGGTTGCGCGGGCGGCAGATCCAGAAGCTCGCGCCCGGGTGGGCGGCGCAGTTCGGCGCGAGCCCGACGGGCGCGGCCGGCTCCGGCGAGTCGACCGCCGCGGGTGGCGCTGCGTGAGCGCCGCATCCACCGAGTCGACGAACGCCACCCCCGACCGCGCCGTGAGCGCTCTCGCCGTCGCCGACTGGCGGCGCCGCACCGCCGCGCTCTACGCCGAGCTGCGGGCCGCGACCGACCTCGTCGCCGCGCACGACCACTGGCGGCGCACGCGCGACGAGCTCTTCGCCCACCACCCCGCCTCGCCCCTGCTGCCCGCCGACCGCGAGGCGTTCACGGGACTGCGCGTGAAGCCCTACGACCCGGCGTGGCGCTTCGAGTGCGTGATTCAGGATGCGGAGCCGCAGCGGCTCGACGTCGAAACCGGCACCGACGGGGTCGTGCCGTTCGAGCGGCTCGGGCTCGTCGAGGTGCCCGGGGTCGGCTCGCTCGACGTCTGGCGGCTCGCGTCGTACGGAGGCGGGCTGTTCGTGCCCGTGCGCGACGCCCTCTCGCGCGTGCCCGGAGGCACCTACGGCGGCGGGCGCTACCTGCTCGACACCGTCAAGGGCGCCGACCTCGGCGGAGGCCGCGCGCCGTGGTCGATCGTGCTCGACCTCAACTTCGCCTACAACCCCTCGTGCGCCTACGACGAGGCGTGGGCGTGCCCGCTCGCGCCGGCGGGCAATGTCGTCGACGTGGAGATCCCGGTGGGCGAGCGGTACGGCGACGGCCGGCTCGTCCTCTGAGGCCGGTCGTCGGGGCGACCTGCTACGGTTGAGGCATAGGCAGAACTGTTCTCAGCTCTCCTGCGTCGTAGAACGCTTCCTCATCCCGCCCCTCGCGCACCGACTCGCGCATCCGGCGGTTCGATACTTTCTCACGGCGAACGATGTCGGCCGTTGCCGCCGTCGCCACTCGATTCCTGTTCGCACGCCCGCATGGCGTGAGCTGAGCATCCTGACCAATCGGCCGGGGATGCGGGGGATCACCCTGCTCGAAAGGCACGACCCATGACCACCCAGAACTCCACCTTCAGCGCCCTCGGCGTTCCGTACCCGCTCGTCGAGGTGCTGACCGCGCAGGGCAAGACCGAGGCCTTCCCGATCCAGGTCGACACCCTGCCCGACACCCTCGCCGGGCGCGACGTGCTCGGCCGCGGCAAGACCGGCTCGGGCAAGACCCTGGCCTTCTCGATTCCGATGATCGCGCGCCTCGGCACGCGCCTCGCCGGCGGATCGCGCCGCAAGGGCGCGCCGCTCGGCATGGTGCTCGCGCCCACCCGCGAGCTCGCCACGCAGATCAACGCCGTGCTCGAGCCGCTCGCCAAGGCCTACGGCCTCACCACGACCACGATCTTCGGCGGCGTCTCGCAGCACCGTCAGGTACAGGCGCTCAACGCGGGCGTCGACATCATCGTGGCGTGCCCCGGCCGCCTCGAAGACCTCATGCAGCAGCGCTTCGTGACGCTCGACGCCGTCGAGATCACCGTGCTCGACGAGGCCGACCACATGGCCGACCTGGGCTTCCTGCCCGGCGTCACGCGCATCATGAAGGCCACGCCGAACGACGGCCAGCGCCTGCTGTTCAGCGCGACCCTCGACAACGGGGTCGACAAGCTCGTCAAGCAGTTCCTGCACAACCCCGTGATGCACTCGGTCGACGAGGCCAACTCGCCCGTCGCTGACATGACGCACCACGTGTTCGAGCTCTCGGGCGCCGACGAGAAGAAGCGCATGATCACCGCGCTCGCCTCGGGCAGCGGCCGCCGCATCCTGTTCATGCGCACCAAGCACACGGCCAAGAAGCTCGCGAAGTCGCTCACCGAGCAGGGCATCCCCGCGGTCGACCTGCACGGCAACCTCTCGCAGCCGGCGCGCGACCGCAACCTCGCCGCATTCGGCGACGGCAGCGTGCGCGTGCTCGTGGCGACGGATGTCGCGGCGCGGGGCGTGCACGTCGACGACATCGAGCTCGTCATCCACGTCGACCCGCCCATGGAGCACAAGGCGTACCTGCACCGCTCGGGCCGCACGGCCCGTGCCGGCGCCGCGGGCGACGTCGTCACCCTCGTGCTGCCCGAGCAGCGTCGCGACACCGCCGACCTGCTGCGCAAGGCCGCGATTCGCGTGCAGCCCCAGCAGGTTACGACCGAGTCGGCCGCGGTCACGCGACTGATCGGCGAGGTCGCGCCCCGCGTGGCCGCGCACGAGCTGCCTGCTGTGCTGCAGCGCCAGCCCGAAGGCGGCGGACGCTCGCAGGGCGCCAACGCCCAGCGCAAGCGCGCGAACCGCGACGGTCAGGCCGGCGGCCAGTCGTCGCGCGGCGGACAGTCATCGCGCGGTGGACGCGGCGGTCAGGGTGGACAGGGCGGTCAGGGCGGCCAGCGCCGCTCCGGCGCGTCGACCACCGCAGCCGGCACCGCCGCTCCTGCTCGCGCAGCGGCTCCCGCCCGCACCGCCGCACCCCACACCGCCGCACCCCGCACCGACGCCCCCGCGGCCGCGCCCCGCGCGCGGCAGGGCTCGCGCCGGGCATCGTCGGCGGGCGGCGCGAGCGCCGGCGGCATCCGCGTGGGCCAGGTCGTGCGGTCGAACTCGACCGGCGGCCAGCGCCGCGGGCGCTGACCCGCGCCGCGTACACCGAGCACGGCTCACGGGCCCCGGCAGAGCATCCGCTCTGCCGGGGCCCGGCCGTTTCCGGCGCGCTGCCGCGCCGGTCGTCGGTGGTCTAGGCCGCCTCGGCCCGGCGGCGGGCGATCAGCAGCAGCATCGTGCCGACCACGAGCAGCGACGCGATCACCCAGAGCCAGAGCATGATCTCGACGCCGGTGTCGGCGAGCGAGAGCAGGAACACGTTCGAGAGCGTCGAGTCGTTCGCCCCGCCGCCAAGGGTCAGATCGCCGGCCTGCAGCGCGCCGCCCATCCAGACGAGCTGCGCGGTCGCGCCGCCACTGTCGACCTCTTCGATCGAGCACACCGAGGTGGCCGGCAGGTCGTCGAAGGTCACAGTCACACCGTGCGCGATCTCCGAGGTCACGCTCGTCGGCGCGTCAGGATCGGGCTCGCCCGGTGCCGTCGGCCACCCGCCGGGCAGCATCGGCACGAGCTCGCCGTCGCGCTCCCAGACGCACGAGGTCTCGATGAGGAAGGTCTTGTCGCGGCCCTCGGCGGCGAAGGGTCCGGTGACGGCCTTCGTGATCGAGAAGCTCGCGAGCAGGAAGGTGTTCTCGATGCCGACGACGTGCTCGTCATCAGCGACCACCACGAACTCGGCGTCGGTCCGCACCACGCTCGTGGCACCGCCCGAGCGCGTCTCGGTCACCGTGCAGTCCGCACCGGCCGGGATGTCGTCCCACCGGGCGCTCCAGCCGCCGGTGTCGGTGAGCTCACGCGCGGCACCGCCCGGAATGGCGAGCTCGGTCACGACCCCGTCGATCTCGAGCGTGCACGCGAGCGTCGCCTCGAACGGGCCCTGCACGTACACGCCCGCGCCGTCGCCCGCGAAGGTCTTGTCGACCCGCACGCTGCCGACGTCGAACGTGTTCGTGACGACGAATCCGACGGGCTCGTCCCCGACGATCACGCTCTCGAGATCAATCGCGCTCGACGTGGCACCGGCCGTGCGCGTCTCGACGACCCGGCACTCGGCGTCGTGCGGCAGTCCCGTCCACGATGCGGTGTAGAGCGTCTCCGAGCTGAGCTGGCGCGCGGCACCACCCGGCACCGTGATCGACTGCTCGACGCCGTCGATGTCGCGCGTGCACGACAGCTCGACCTCGAACGGCCCGGCTCCCCAGGTCTCGCGGCCCGCGCCGTCGCGCACCTTCGTCACCGAGACCTCGCCGAGGTCGAAGCGGTTGGTCACCGTCACCTCGTGCGTGGTCTCGTCGATCACGACGCTCGCCGTGAGGCCCGCGAAGGGCTCGCCCCCGTCGACGACGATCGAGGTCGCGGATGCGCCGCCAGTCTTCGACTCAGTGATCGTACAGAGCGCGCCGACCGCGAGGTCGCCGATCTCGATCGGGTCGTCGCCGCGCTCGACCGTGAACGAACCGGTGTAGACGGTGCGCTCGCCCGTCGCGTCATCGAGCTCGCACACGACGTCGAGCTGGAACGGAGCATCCGCCCACGCATCGGCGCCCACGCCCGTGACGGCCTTCGTCAGCGTCAGCGCGCCGACGGGGTAGCTGTTCGTGATCGCGACCGAGCTCGAGGTTCCGAGCACGACGTCGGCGGTGACACCATCGACCGCGACCGGGTCGCCTCCGTCGACGACGACGACCAGCGCCGTGCCGCCCGCATCCATCGTGTCGGTCTCGGTCACCGTGCAGAGCGCCCCGTTCGGCAGCCCCTCGATCGTCCAGGTGGCGCCGTCGGCAAGGCTCGACCGCATCGGCGTGTCGGCGTCGTAGCCGGTGCCGAAGACGGGCGATGCCTCGAAGAGGCAATCGACGGCCACCGGGAACGGACCGAACGCGATCGCGGAGCCGGTCTCGTCGACGGCCGCGCTCTCCACGGTCTTGGTGACCGCCAGGGAGGCGAGCTCGAACGTGTTCTCGACCTCGAGCGCGGGCTGCGCCTGGTCGTCGAGCAGCACGGTCTCATCGACGACGACCGTGAAGCTCGTGCCGGCCGCGACGTCGTCGGTGAGCTCGGTGCCGTCGGCGTCGAGCAGGCGGCTCGAGGTGGCACCAGCCGGGTCGGTCTCGGTGAGCGTGCACTCGGCGCCCGAGGGCAACAGCGTGTAGTTCGCCGTGCCGCCCGCGGTGAGCGAACGGGTCGCTCCGCCGGCGATGTCAACGGCGATGCCGTCGCGCTCGCAGGCGAGGCTCACCTCGAAGGGTCCGTCACCGAATCCCGCGCCCGCTCCGACGACCGACTTGGTCACCTCGAGGGCACCTGTCAGGTAGTAGTTCTCGAGCGTCACGCGGCCGGGCTCGGCCGCCGTGATCACGATGTCGGCACCGTCGATGACGTCGCCCTGATCGTTGACGATTTGGTGCGCATCGGCACCGGTGAGCTCGACATCGCGTTCGAACACGCTGCAGGTCGAGCCGTCGGCGAGGTTCTCGATCGTCGTCACGCCGTCGGCCGGCACGACCACATCGCCGTCGAACGAGACGATGCCGTCGGCGGTCTCGCAGTACAGCGCCGCCGTGAACGAGTCGGGAGCGAACTGGTCGACCCCGCCACCGATCACGTCCTTGCTGATCGTGAAGCTCGACACTCCGAAGCGGTTGGTGAACTGCGTCGAGTTGCGCGTGACGGGGCTCGTCGCGTCGGCCGCGAGGGAGGGGATGCTGACGGTCGTCCCGTCGACCGAGGTCGCGGTTCCGTTGACCGTGCGCAGCACCGAGGTGGAGTCGGCATTCTGGTCGTTCGTCTCGGTGACGGTGCAGGCGCCGCCCGCCGGCAGGCCGGTGAGGGTGCGCGTCTCGTCATGCCGCAGCGAGAAGGTCATCGGCGACGTGGAGAAGCCGTCGGCCAGCACCGTCTCGGACTGGAAGGTGCACGCGACCTCGTACTCGAAGGGATCGGCCGGGTAGACCGGCTGCCCCTGCGCGTCGACGGCCGACGTCTGCACCGTCTTGCCGACCGTGAGCGACGCGTGGTCGAAGCGGTTGGTCACCGTGCGCGTGACGGTCGAGCCGCCCACGATCGTCACGGGGTTCGGCGTCTGGATCGTCACGGCCGTGGCGCCCGCGGTGCCCGGCTCGCTGATGGTGCACGCCGACCCGGCGGGGATGTTCGAGATCGTGCGGGTCAGCGACGCCGGCGGGTTGCTGCCGTCGAGCGTGAAGGTGCCCCACCAGACCGAGTTGCTCGGCGCGCCCGAGGTGACGGGAGTCGCCGCCGCGGAGGTGCGCGTGCAGCTCACGCGGATCGTGAAGACGCCGTCACCGTATTCGGTGGCGCCCGCGCCCGTGATGGCCTTCGTCACCGTGAGAGCGCCCACCGCGATCGAGTTCGTGTAGTCCACCGCGTTGGTCGGCGCGCCGAGCTCGGTGTCGGGGGCGAGCACGATGCCCGAGGCCGTCGCGCCGCTCGTCGACGAGCCGGCCACACCGCCCACGGTGACGACCTTCGTCACGGTCGCGCTGCGGGCCTGGGTCTCGGTCACGGTGCAGACGGCTCCCGCGGGCAGGTCGGTGTACGTGCGCGAACCGCCGTTGTTGAGCGTGAAGGTCGAGGGCGTCATCGTGATCGCCACGGGCCCCGAGCCGTTGTCGTACGTGCAGGCGACGCTGAAGGAGAAGCTCGACTGCATGACAGGGTTGCCCGCCTCGTTGACGGCGCCGTTCATGTTCACGGTCTTCGTGATCGTGAGCGAGGCCTCGTCGTACGAGTTGGTGACGGTGCTCTGCTCGACCGCCGGGCGATCGTCGAACGCCGGCACGGGGTCGACCACGGTCGAGGGGCTCGAGCCGAGTGCTCGCGAGACGACCTGCTGCGGGCTCACGACGGTGTCGGTGGCGCCCGTCGTGCCGACCTCGCTGACGTCGCACACGGCGTAGAGCGGGATGCCGAGGATGCGCGTCGCCGCGGCGTCGCCCGTGAGGGTGAACGGCGAGCGGTTCGCGCCCGTGCTCGACAGCAGCTGGATGGGCTCGGGCTCGTGCTCGGTGCCGGCGCCGTCGATGTCGACCGTGCAGGCGAGCGCGATGCGGAAGGTGCTCGGGGCGAAGCGCTCCCCCGCTCCGTCGACGACCTTGGCGAGGTCGACGGCGCCGGTGGCGAGCGCCACGCCGACCTTGCGCGGCTCGGTGACGAAGCGGTACGGAAGGTCGTTGACCCCGTCGAAGCCGCGCGCTGCGCCGGCGATCGAGTTGTAGGCGATGGAGTCGCGGGCCAGGTTGGCGTCGGTCTCGCGCAGCACCGGCTCGAGCGCCGTACGGGTGCGGTACGCCACCGAGACCGACTCGCCGGGCGCGAGGCCGACCGGCGTGACGCCGCCGTTCTCGAAGTCGATGACGAACTTCATCGCCACGACGCTCTCGAGCAGCGCCGCCGAGGGGTCGGCGGGCATGACCTTCCACCCGTTCGTGGCGTTCTGGCGATCGAGCAGGCCGCCGGGGGCGCTGCTCGTGACGCACGGCCAGTAGGACTCGACCATGGGCGGCGAGCTCGTCGGCGACATGCCGAGATCGTTCTGGATGTCGGCGCCGTTGCACGCGGGCGTCGCCATGTCGAGGCGGTCGGTGTAGTAGACCGTCATGGCCTGGTCGGGGTACCCGACGAGGCGGGGCCGCTCGAGCAGGATGGGAGTCCAGCGCGAGCTGCGGGCGTCGTTGATGATGACGCCGCGGTCGTTCTCGCGCGGCAGCACGTCGATCGACGAGATCTGGTGCACGCGCACGTTGCCCGCGTTGAAGAAGTAGCCGACCCACTCCTCGGTGCCGCCCGGGCGCGTGATCGGCACGCACGGGTAGCGGTAGTAAAGCTCGCCATCGACGGCGAGAGTGGGCTCCTCGCACGTCGCGGGGTTGCTCGCGACGGTCTTGATGACGCCGAGGTCGTCGTACGGAGCACTCGTCTCGGGGTCGATGAGGGGCGTGCCGCCGACGTCGAGCGGACCGGCCTCGACGCCCTTGACGCCCTTGATGATCGTCATGGGAGCGCTCGGCAGCGCCCAGACGCGAGTCGACGCGGTGCACGACGGCACCTCGGTGATCATGGCCTGCAGCGCGCCATCGACCGCGGGGGTGCACTCGTCGAACTCCTGGTCGCTCGTGACCGTCGCGGTGTTGAGCACGAAGTTCTCGGTCGCGCTGCCGGCTTCGAAGAACTGCCGGAACTGCAGCGGCGCGCTGATCGTCATCGACCAGTCGTGCTCGAGCACGAATGCCGGGTCGATCGTGATGGTGAGGGGCTGACCCGAGGGCTCAGCCGTGCCGAGCACGGCCGTGAAGCTCGGCGCGGTGACGGGAGAGTTCGACTCGTCGAGCACCTCGATCTCGACGACATCCTGCGGATCGAACGTCAGACCGGTCTCGGGGTCGAGGCCGAGCACGAGCTGCGGGCCCGAGCCGTCGACGGGGATGAGGTCGACGACCTCGAGCCCGGTGAGCTGCTTGTCGAGCCCGGTGCCGCGGTTCGTGACCTCGATCTCGTAGGGCACGGGAGCACCGAGCGTGAGCGGGCCGTACGGCGTCTTGACGATCTGCACCTTGGCGGGGCGGTGCCGAACGAGCAGCTGCTTGGTGTCGTCATCCGTGGCATCCCAGAGCGGAGCATCCACCCCGTTATCGGCCCACGCAGTGACGGTGAGGTCGTTCGTGACCACACCGACCTCGGTCTCGCCCGGAGCAGCCTGAGTGTAGATGTACAGCGTCGACGGCACCGGCTCGCCCTCGGGCGCGACGAGGACGTCGCGCCGCGTGGCCGTGAAGCGCAGCGTCTGGCTGGGGTTGAAGGGGCGCTCCCACGCCGCGCCGTCGGCGCGCGTGTACTGGGCACGCAGACCCCGGATGTCGGAGACCGTCACACCCGGGGGCAGCGTCGGGAGCGCGAGCAAGCTCGCGAGCGTGCCCTCGACCCAGCACGCGTCGAGATCGGTGCTGCCCTCGCACTCGACCGCTATGTCTCCGGTGCCGCCGTCGATCACGTAGTCGACGCCCACGAGCACGTCGACCTTCACCCGGTTGATGGGGGTCGAGAACGAGTGCGAGCCGAAGGAGGTGAAGTTGAAGGCGTTCCAGAAGGTGGGGCTGATGTCTTCGAACAGCATGTCGGTCGAGCGCACGGTGCCCGAGGGCTGGCCCGTCAGCGTGACGGTCGCCACCCGCGAGTTGCCGACGATCTGCTCCGCGGGAGTGCCCGGCGTCGCGGTCGTATCGGCAACGATGCCCTTCGTGGCGGTGACCCCGTAGGTGAAGTCGACCACCGAGACCGAGGCGTCGTCGCGCGCCGTGAGCGTGATGAGGGTCTCGCCCTCCGCCGGGACCGTGACGCCACCCGGGTCGACGATGCGCGCCTCAGCCGTGTTGTCGACGACGGGGCTGCTCGTCGAATCGACGGTCGTCGCGGGAGCGCTGCGCAGGGTGGGGCGCAGCTGCGTGTCGACGATGACGCGCGTGCTCGCCTGCACATCGATGCGCCCGGTGTGCACGACCTCGAACCCGATGACGTCGGCGAGCTGCGCCGTCGTCAGGGCGAGCGCCGCGGCGATCGTGTGGGTGGTGACCGTCGGGCCTTCGCGCGTGAGGCGCACCTCGCTCGCCGTCGCACCCGACGGCACCGTGATCGACACGATGTCGAAGAGGTTCACCGCGTCGAAGGGGTCGGTGCCGGCGACGGGGTCGACGATCGCGAGCTCGTCGACGCGCGCGACCGACTCGTTGGTCGCCTGCACGGTCATGCGCGCGCGGGGGTAGAGCGATTGCGGTGTTCCGGGCGGCGGGGTGCCGAGCGGGCCGTCGACCCAGGTCTTCGTGATCTCGACCGTCAGGGGCGTGTCGAGGATGAGGATGTCGTCGGCGGCCGTGCGCGACAGCAGCACCGCATCCGTCGCATCGCGCCCCTGCATGAGGGCGGTGTTGCGTACCTGGCCGACCTGGCCCGGGATGTTGTACTCGGCCAGGCGCGTGGCCCCGAGCACGGCGGTCGCGGGGTCGGAGCGCCGCACATCGCGCACCTCGAAAACGAGGCGCAGGTCGCGGCTGAGGCTCATGGACGGGGAGACGCCGGTGCCCACGGGGGGCGCTGCCGGGTTCGTGCCGATGCGTGCGGCACGCGTGGGGCTCTCTTCCACGACGAGACGCACGCCGGTGGCGTTCGCGCTCTCGCTCGCCGACAGGGTGTAGCCGGGGAAGGTGCCGTCGCAGGCGCTGCCCGCGCAGGGGTTGCCGCTCGCCGCCGTCCAGCCCGTCCCCGGCAGGTAGAGCTCGACAGCGACGATGCGGTCGTAGGTCAGCAGCGGGTCCATCGCCGGGGTGATCGCCGGGATGCGCACGAGATCGAAGGCCTCGAAGACGGTGCTGGCGACGGGCGTCGTCGCGGGGTCGCTCGCCGAGTCACTGATCACGACCGAGTCGAACGCCGCGCCGCCGGTGCCCCAGCTGATCTCGACGGTCGCCTCGTCGGCCGAGCGCGCGTTGACGGCCTCGGTGCCCGTGCTCGCGACCGGCAGCCAGCTCTTACTGATGGCCGTGACGTTGCCCGAGCCGTCGCCGCCCTCCGTGGCGGTCGGCAGCAGTGTGATCGATTCGGTGGTGTCGGCCGTCGCCTCCGCGGGGTCGGCGGTCGGGTTCGCGACGCGGCTCTGCGCCGCGTTGTCGATGACGACGGCGTCGAGGCGCGTCGACGACGCCGCCTCGCCCGTGCCGTCGCGCAGCTCGTCGCGCAAGCTCACCGAGAGGTTCGGCTGAGCGCTGAAGCCCGGGTTCAGCAGGGTGCCGAGGGTGTCGTAGTCGGCGTGCCGGTAAGTGAACCGCACACCCTGGATTGACTCGCGCAGGGCGGGGTCGATGGTCGTGGAGAGGAACGACGGCCCGGCAACATCGGTCGCTCCGGGCAGCGGCAGCCAGTCGGTGCCGTCGAAGTACTCGACCGAGAGCACGGTGCTGCCGGGCACGGCCGTGGCCACGATGGCCCGCAGGTCGAACCAGTTCCAGAACTCATCGGTGCCCGCGTCGAGCGGGTCGGTGATCACGAGCGAGGTCGAGCCGACGGTCGAGGCCGTCGGGTCGACAGCCGAGGTCGGCAGCGGGGTCACGCGCGCCGGAATCGAGATGAGCGTGGTCGCCCCGGCGATCGCGTACAGCTCGTCGGGCAGAGCGGTCTTGCTGATCGACGTGTTGACGCGCGAGGTACGACGAGTGAGGTCGTCGCTGGCCTCGGTCGAGGCCGCCTCGTCGGCGAGCGTGACGACGTCGACGCGCACGGTGTTGGTCTCGGTCGCGTCGCTCACCACCGCGTCGGTGATCGCGAGGAAGGGCAGCACGGCGTACTGCCCCGGCGCGATGCCCTGCGGCAGGGTGCTGAGGAACCGCACGCGGATGTCGGTCACGAGCGCGGCATCCACGGGGTCAGGAAGCGAGTCGGCCGTCGTCGTGACGATGGCGGCCGTGAACTCGGTGTCGCCCGCGTAGCGGTAGCTCACCTCGGCGCTCGTCGCGCCCACGGGCCACTCGATGTCGGCCTGCACCCAGCCGTCGAAGGTGAGGCCCTGGTCGGCGAGCGAGGTCGAGCCCGGAGCCGGTTCGGTGAGCGTCAGCTCGCGCAGGCCGAAGTCGCCGCCGTTCGAGCCGCCGAGGGTCGCGAGAACCTGCTGCCCGCCGATGATCGAGCTCACGTCGAACTGCTTGGTGGCGATGGGGCGGATGCTCGGCGGGCCGATGACGATCGAGTCGGTCGCCGGCACGGGTGTCGTCGACTCGCTGTCAGCGACGACCCACGACGAGGCCGTGTTGACGATCGTGGTGGGCTCGGTGACCAGGGCAGCGCTCGCGCTGAGCTCGGCGTCGAGCGTGATCGCGGCCGTCGCGCCCACCGCGATGCGGCCGCCCGTGGAGCTCGTGAAGACGAGGCGCAGCGCGCGGATGTCGGCCGCGTCGACGCCGCTCGGCAGGGTCGCGGTTGCGGCCGCCGTGCCGGTGGTCCACACCGTGCCGTCGAACCAGTCGACGCGCACGCGGTCGGCACCGCTCGGCATCGTGAGCGCGCTGAAGCCCGTGGGCTGCAGCAGCGACAGCACGGTCGAGGCCGGGTCGGACGGCTCTTGGATGATGAGGGCGTCGACCGAGCCGTTGCTCGAGTTGGTCGCCCCGAGCGCGATCGCGACGGGCGTGCCCGCGACGGCGGTGGCGGAATCGGGCGTCACCGTCTTGGTGACCTGGGAGGCGAGGGTGCGCTCCACCTCGAGCCGCACCTCGGCGCTCGACTCCACGGCGCTCGGGCGCGGCGGGTCGAGCGTGAGGTCTTCGCGGTTGGCGACGCTCACGGTGGCCGTATTGGGCAGCACCGCGCCGTCCCAGTCGGCCGAGAGGTCGGAGGGCACCGTCGCGGTCGCATTGATCTGGATGCCCGTGCCGGCCTGCAGGCCGACGAGGCCGCCGCCCAGCTCGTCGACGACCCGCACGCTGAAGGTGTTGCCCGTGATGTCGACGTCGATCGGCGGGATGGACTGCGCGGTCGTGACGGTCTGCAGCTCGAGCGGCTCGGGCACGACGTCGTCGAGGGTCAGGTCGAGGCAGTCGGTCTCGAGGGAGGAGCAGTTGATCGTGAACTGGTAGGTCACGGTGCCGCCCGGCGCGACGGCGGCGTCGGCGGCCGCGGGGATCGCGTCCTTCTCGAACTGGACGAGGACGGGCTCGTCGGGGTCGCCCTCCGCTGCGGTCGCCGGCTGGAACGCCATGAAGGGGGCGAACAGGGTCACGAGAGCGACCACGGCGACACTCGGCATGATGGAGCGCGAGCGGCGGTGTGCAGTGATGAAGGCCATGGTGCGAGTTCCCCCCGGGTTGCCACCCAGCCGGGATTACGGGGGTACCCCCGTTCGGGTGACATGAAAAACGTTCGCTCTAGTACGAACGGGTTTCACAGTACCCGCTGGGACCCCTGCGGTGTCGTACCCCGGCAGGGGGTCATTTGTGTCCCAGTTCGGGGGGTAGCTCGCCGCTCAGGGCAGCACGCCGACCGAGGCGAGTCCCGCGCGCAGCAGGGCACCGCGTCCGCCCTCGAGCTCGTCGGCCACCCGCTGCGATGCCGCCTCGTCGGGGGTCATCCAGGTCAGCTCGAGCGCGTCCTGCCGCGGCTCGCACGTTCCCGTCACCGGCACCACGTAGGCGAGCGCGACGGCGTGCTGTCGATCGTCGCTGAACCGCGTCGGGCTCGGGAACGGGAAGTACTCGGCCACCGAGAACGGTGTCGGCGAGGCCGGCAGCTGCGGGAACGCCATGGGCCCGAGGTCTTTCTCGAGGTGCCGGAAGAGCGCCTCGCGCAGCGTCTCGCCGTGCATGACTCGACCGCTCACGAGCGTGCGGGTGATGCTTCCGGCCGGGTTGACGCGCAACAGCACGCCGACCTCGGTGACCGTGCCCATGCCGTCGACGCGCACGGGGATCGCCTCGACGTAGACGAGCGGCAGCCGTTGACGGATCTGCTCGAGCTCCTCGTCGGAGAGCCAGCCCGGATTCGGATCGGGAGTGCGCACGGTGGCCATGCTCCATTGTGTCCCGTGCGGCCACCGCACGGGGGCACCTGACACGATGGATGCATGAGCGCGATGCAGCTGATCGACGAATCCGCCATCATCTGGTCGGCCGCCGAACCCGACCGGGCGGGCCGGCCGCTGCTCGTGCTGCTGCACGGCTACGGCTCGACCGAGGGCGACCTGTTCGGGCTCGCGCCGCACCTGCCCCTGCAGCCCGTCATCGCCTCGCTGCGCGCGCCCCTGCGCGCGGGCCCCGGGTACGCCTGGTACGAGCTCGACGGGGCGACCAACGAGAGCCGCCTCCAGGGTGCCGACGCCGCGGCGCGCGGCCTGCTGCACTGGCTCGACGGCGTGCCGGCGACCTCGGTGGGGCTGCTCGGGTTCTCGCAGGGCGGGGCGATGAGCATCCACCTGATGCGGCACGCTCCCGAGCGCTTCGCGTTCGCGGTCTCGCTCGCCGGGTTCGTGGTGCCCGGCGAGGCGCCCGCGGATGACCGGCTCGCGGCCCTGGCTCCCCCGGTCTTCTGGGGGCGCGGCACGCACGACACCGTCATTCCCGACTCGTTCGTGACGGCAACGCAGCGCTGGCTGCCGCATCACGCAACGCTGACCGAACGCATCTACGAGGGCCTCGGCCACTCGGTGAGCGAGGCCGAGCTCGCCGACGTGCTCACCTTTGTGCGGGCCCAGTACGCCTGACCGCGCGCTGTCAGGGCAGAGGGCGAGAATGAGGGGATGACCGCGCTCGAGCCCGCCACCGTGCTGGGCCGGTTCGCGCCCGCCACGCGCGAGTGGTTCGCGGGCGCGTTCCCCGCGCCGACCCCCGCGCAGCTCGGGGCGTGGGACGCGATCTCGACCGGCCGCCACGCGCTCGTCGTCGCGCCGACGGGCTCGGGCAAGACGCTCGCCGCCTTCCTGTGGTCGATCGACCGCCTCGCGGCCGAACCGCCGCCGGAAGACCCCCGCCGTCGCACGCGCGTGCTGTACATCAGCCCGCTCAAGGCCCTCGGCGTCGACGTCGAGCGCAACCTGCGGTCGCCGCTCATCGGCGTGACGCAGACGGCGCTGCGTCTCGGCGGCACGGCGCCCTCGATCACGGTCGGCGTGCGCAGCGGCGACACCCCGAGCGCCGACCGTCGGGCCCTGCAGAAGACGCCCCCGGACATCCTGATCACGACCCCCGAGAGCCTCTACCTCATGCTCACGGCGAGCGCGCGCGAGACCCTCGACGGCGTCACGACCGTCATCATCGACGAGGTGCACGCCGTGGCCGGCACGAAGCGCGGCGCGCACCTCGCGCTCACGCTCGAACGGCTGGATGCCCGGCTCGCGACCCCCGCCCAGCGCATCGGGCTTTCGGCCACCGTGCGCCCCCCGGAGGAGGTCGCTCGCTTCCTGGGCGGAGCCCAGCCCGTGACGATCGTGCAGCCCCCGGCCGCGAAGACCTTCGACCTGAGCGTCGTCGTGCCCGTCGACGACATGACGCAGCCGCCGACGATCGGAGGCGACGGGCCGACCGACGCCTCGGGCGCCCCGCAGACCCCGTCGATCTGGCCGCACGTCGAGGAGGACATCGTCGACCGCGTGCTGCAGCACCGCTCGACGATCGTGTTCGCCAACTCGCGGCGGCTCGCCGAGCGCCTGACGGCCCGGCTCAACGAGATCTATGCGCTCAGGACCGAGACCGACGAGCTCTTGGCCCGCGCCCACCATGGCTCGGTGAGCAAAGAGCAGCGCGGCGAGATCGAGGAGGCCCTCAAGACCGGCCGCTTGCGCTGCGTCGTCGCGACGAGCAGCCTCGAGCTCGGCATCGACATGGGCGCGGTCGACCTTGTCATCCAGGTCGAGGCGCCACCGAGCGTCGCGAGCGGGCTGCAGCGCGTCGGCCGCGCGGGCCATCAGGTGGGCGAGATCAGCCGCGGCGTGCTCGTGCCCAAGCACCGGCTCGACGTGCTGCACGCGACGGTCACGAGCGAGCGCATGACGGCCGGGCTCATCGAAGAGCTGCGCGTGCTCGCCAACCCCCTCGACGTGCTGGCCCAGCAGACCGTGGCGCACGTCGCCCTCGAACCGTGCGACATCGAGCAGTGGTTCGAGCAGGTGCGCCGCAGTGCACCGTTCGCCACACTGCCCCGCTCCGCCTTCGACGCCGTGCTCGACCTGCTGAGCGGCCGGTACCCGAGCGACCGGTTCAGCGAGCTGCGCCCGCGGGTCGTGTGGGATCGCGTGAACGGCACGCTCACGGGCCGCCCGGGCGCGCAACGGCTCGCGGTCACGAGCGGCGGCACGATTCCCGACCGTGGCCTGTTCGGCGTCTTCATCGCGGGCGAGGGCACCGGCCGCCGCGTCGGCGAACTCGATGAGGAGATGGTCTACGAGTCGCGGGTGGGCGACGTGTTCGCGCTCGGCACCACGAGCTGGCGCATCCAGGAGATCACGCACGACCAGGTGATCGTGACCCCCGCGTTCGGCCAGCCCGGCAAGGTGCCGTTCTGGAAGGGCGACGGGCTCGGCCGCCCGGCCGAGCTGGGCCGCGCGCTCGGGCGCACGACGCGCGAACTCGCGGCCGCGTCACCGGATGCCCGCCACGAGCGCCTCGCCGCCGCGGGTCTCGACGCCCGAGCCGAGGCGAACCTCGACGCGCTGCTGCGCGAGCAGGCCGAGGCCACCGGGCAGCTGCCGAGCGAGCAGACGCTCGTGGTGGAGCGGTTCCGCGACGAGCTCGGCGACTGGCGCGTGGTGCTGCACTCCCCCTACGGCATGGCCGTGCACGCTCCGTGGGCGCTCGCGGTGACGGCCCGCATCCGCGAGCGGCACGGCTACGACGGGGCGGCGATCGCGGCCGATGACGGCATCGTCGTGCGGCTGCCCGACACCGAGGCGCAGCCGCCCGGAGCCGAGCTGTTCCTCTTCGAGGCCGACGAGCTGGAGACCATCGTGACGGCCGAGGTCGGGGGCTCGGCGGTGTTCGCCGCGCGGTTCCGCGAGTGCGCCGCCCGGGCTCTGCTGCTGCCGCGCCGCGACCCCGGGCGCCGCAGCCCCCTCTGGCAGCAGCGTCAGCGTGCGAGCCAGCTGCTCGAGGTCGCGCGCGAGTTCCCCGACTTCCCCATCGTGCTCGAGACCGTGCGCGAGGTCCTGCAAGACGTGTACGACCTGCCCTCGCTCGTCGAGCTCGCGGCGGGCATCGCCCAGCGCAGCATCCGCATCATCGAGGTC